>CAYNFM010000063.1:0-20838 GCA_964396415.1 uncultured Treponemataceae bacterium
ACTTGTGACCCCCAGCGTGTCATACTGGTGCTCTAGCCAACTGAGCTAACCGCCCTGCTCGATGGCGCGTCCGGTATCAGCCGCACGCGTAGAAGCTTTTATATCAGCCCCTGCTCCCCGCTGTCAAGCGCGACCCCCGAATGCCGCCCCGCGCCAATGGATCCCCGCGTGGACCATTCTCCCGGCAACTCGCCGCTGCGCCAACCGCAGGTCCAGCGAGGCCTTAGCCCCGCTCCCTTATCGCCACGTTGATCTCTATCTTGCCATGCCCCGTCTCCATCGGCACGATCAGGGCCTCGACGTCCGCGTTCGACACTTCCATGTTCTCGCCCGTGAAGATCGCAGGCGGCGTGAGATCGAAGCGGAAGCCGAGGTCATGGAGCTTTGTGATCGCCTGCGCGGTGATCATATTGGCGAGCTCGGTTATCGTGGCCTTGGCGAGGTCGTCGAAATCCTTGAGATCCTCCTGGTTCATCACCGAGGCGATCTTGAGAGCCGTCGGCTTATCCATGTCGAATAGCACGCGTCCCTCCACGTCGCCCGCCAGGCCTACTATGGCGGCAACGCCCATGACCGGCATCGAAGTCGATTTAAGGTAGAGCTCGCCCCGCTTCACGTCGGACTGCAGGACTTCACGGAGCACGTTGAAGGCCGCTTCCACGAAGGGGTTGATGTATTCGACTCTCATTCCGCTCTCCTCGTTTCCGTCATTGTTCCTTGCGGAAAGCCGATATGGCCCCCGTAGCCGCGGCGATCCAGCCCTCGCCGGGGCTCTCGTTCGCCCCGCATAGCAGTATCCCGTTGGGCTTCAGCTTATCGATAAAATCCCCCAAAAGCCTTTTCTGGTCTATAGGAGCGACGAAGGACAACATGTCCCTGCAGAGGATGAGATCGAGGGGCGGCAAGGTATTGGTGTTCATCACGTCGTGGAATTCGAAGAAGATCGAATCGCGAATCGCCTGCACGAAGACCAGTCCGTTGCGGCCTTTCGCGGTAAAGGGTTTATAATAATCGGGTATGCTTTCGGGAAAGACCATGTTGGGAGCCATGGAGATCGCGAGTAGGTCGGAGTCATTGGCCCAAATCTTGATCCTGGCGTCCGGATAGCGCTTTCGCATGATGCAGGCGAAGGCCCAGGTCTCGTAGCCTTTCCCGCAACCGGGGTTCCAGACGTTGATGCTCTTGACCTCGATCGGGGGCAGCGCCTTCTCGAACTCGGCGGCATGGACGTCGTCCCACAACGCCCCCGTACCGGGGGACCAGAATCCTTCCAGGAAATGGTCCGCGTCGGACTCCTCCCTCAGCTGGAGGTCCACGCCTTTTCGCTCGGATTTCCATTCGGCGAAGCGCTTTTGGAACCAGGCCGCGTTGACGTTCGTAACATGGAAACCGCGAAAGGCGGCGAGGGTTTCAGAGACGAAGGACGCGGACACGTCGCCGCCGGTTATCGCGCTGGGCTCCATCGAGGCCGGCAAGGCCTCCGCCTTGCGGGCCTCGAGGGCGCCGGACCTGGACTCCTCGGGCTTCTCGGGGGCGAAGATCTTCTCGACGTCGAGGATGATGTAAAGCTTGCCGCCGTTCTCGACTATGCCCTTTATATACTTGACGTTGATGTCGCCGAAGATGGGGTGCGGCGGCTGGATGGAGCCGGAGACGATGCCGACTACCTTGTCGATCGCGTCGACGATGACTCCGAAGACGTGCTCGTCGATCTTGAGGATGATCAGGCTTTCGAGCGCCTCTTCCTCCTTGCGTTCGGCAGGAAGATGGAAGAAGATCCGGAGGTCGATGACCGAGATGATCTCGCCGCGCAGGTTGTAAACGCCGCGCACGAAGGTGGAGGCGTTGGGCACGTAGGTGAAGCGCGCGGCCTTCGCGATTTCCTTGACGCTCATGATGTCGACGCCGTACTCCTTCCCCGCGAGGGAGAAGGTGACCATCTTGAAATCGACTTTATCCGCCCTGATCGCGGGCTCGGCCGCCGCCGACTTGACCTCTCGTTCGGTTTGCGCCGTCATGTGCCGCTCCTAGCCGCGTTAGCGGATCGTCGCCTCGAGGCGGCGCCGTTCTTCCAACTCTTGCTTCAGTCCCAGCTCGAGCAGCTGGCTTACATCGATGATGAGGCATACCGAGCCGTCGCCGAGGATGGAAGCCCCCGCGATTCCCGGCGATTGGGTGAATTGGTCGCGTAGCGGCTTGATGACCACGTCTTCCTCGCCGATCAGGGAGTCGACCATGAGGCCGACCCGCTTGTCCGCGGTACCGACGATGACGACGAAATAGTACTCGCGCTGCTCGTTCGTCGGGATCCGGAAAAGCCGATTGAGGCGGAGCAGCGCCACCACGTCGTTTCGGATGTTGAATACTTCATAGTTATCTATCATCCGCACGTCGGTCGGCTTTATCCTATGGCTCTCGATGACGCTGGTGATCGGGATCGAATAGGTCTCCTTGCCCACGCGGACGAGGAGGCCCTGGATGATGGCGAGGGTCAGGGGCATCTTGATCGTGAAGCGCGTGCCCTTGCCGCGTTGGCTGGAGACGGTAACGCTGCCGTTGAGCTTCTCGATCTGGCGCTTCACCACGTCGAGGCCGACGCCGCGCCCCGATATGTTAGTCACCTGCTTGGCGGTGGAGAAGCCCGCGTCGAATATGAGGTTATAGGCTTCGACGTCCGTAAGCACCTTGCTCGGATGTATGAGCCCCCTCTCGATCGCCTTGGCGCGAACGGCCTCGACATCGATGCCCTTGCCGTCGTCGGCTATTTCGATGACGATCATGTTGCCTTCGTTGGAAGCCTTGAGGAGGACGGTCCCCTCCTCGCTTTTACCCGCCGCGGCGCGTTCCGCCGGCGACTCGATGCCATGGTCGAGGGCGTTACGCACCGAGTGCATGAGCGGATCGAGAAGATCCTCTACGACGGACTTGTCGAGCTCGGTATCCTCTCCCTCTATGACTAGATTGACCTTCTTGTTGAGAGTCTTCGTGAGGTCGCGCACGAGGCGCGGGAAGCGGCTGAATATCTGGCTAATAGGGACCATGCGGATGCGCATGACTCCTTCCTGGAGCTCCCCCGTGATCCTACCCAGATTCTGCGCGGTCGAGCGGAACTTGGCGACATCGGTCTTGAGGTCGGCCTCGAAGCCGTCGAAGGCCTGGTAGAGGAAGCCGAACCTCTCGAGTATTTCCTTTTTGATCTCCTTGGCCGACTTCCCCTGCTGGATGGCGGCGAGGTAGTCGGGCAAGCCGTCGAAAAGGTCCTTGATGCCGTCGCGGAAGCGGCTTTCCGAACTCTGGAGGGCCCCCATGAGATCGCCGAATTGGGCGGAAATCTGGTTGAAAGTCGCCTTGTTGATGACCGTTTCCGAGACCAGGTTGAGGAGATTGTCGATGCGACGCGAGTCCACCCTTAGGATCGAGCCCTGAGAGCTCTTGCGCCCTTCGTCGTGATGAGACTGCTCCGGAGACGCGGACTCGCCATCGTTGACGGCGGGCACGGGAGGGACGGCTATAGCCGCGACGGCATTCGGCGCCGGCCTGGTCTCGGAAACGGTCATGGGCCTCGGCGCGGTCGAAAGCGGCTTGGCCGGGGTCAGAGTCGACTCTCCCGCGAGCTCCTCGACGTCGACCGCGTCGACGACGTCGGGAATGAAGGCTTTACGGCGCAGTTCCTCGGAATCCTTGTCGACTGCGACGAAATACTCGACAATGGGATAGAAGGCGTCTTCGTAGAGCTTTTCGAAATCCGGAACGGTCTTGAGCACGGTTCCTACGTCACGGAGAGCCGCGAAAGCGTGAATAGCCGAGACCGTCTTCATGACATTGTCCGGATTGAAACTGAGGCGGAGGCGGAAGATTCGCCTACCTGCCCCTGCCTCTCGGAGCTCGAGGAGCTCGTACTCGGAAAGGTCGAACTGGACCCGCGGGGCCGCTCCCGACTCGCGCGAGCCGGGCTCGCGAGAAGCCTGCGCCCGAGCCTGCGAGAGGGGCGCGGCCGGAATTGCGGCGGAAGACTTGACCGCGCTGGCTGGAAGGAAGGCCGCGAGGGTCGCCTTTATGGTCGAAGTATCGCCCTCGTACACGGAACCTCTTCCTCTGGAATCCAGCATGGCTTTGATTACGTCGATCGAGCCCAGGAGGGCGTCTATGACGGCTTCGGTTACCGCTGCCTTTCCGGAGCGGATGCCGTCGAGAACGTCCTCGACCAGGTGGGTAAATTCGGCGAGCTCCAACATCTCGACCGTGCCTGCGCCCCCCTTTAGGGTATGGGCAGCCCTGAATATCTCGTCGACGGCGTCCCGATTGCCGCTTTCCTGCTCCAAGGCGAGGACATTCTGCTCGAGGGACTCGACTTGGCCCTGCGCTTCGGCGAAAAAATCCTTGAGAAGCTCCTCATTGCTGGGGTCGAGATAGTCGCTCATCGTGTTTAGAGCATTATATAGTTAGCACGTTACGTCAAGGCCGATGCGGTGGCTTTGCGCTTTCTCGTCGGCCAAACGAGCCGATAATATGTAAGCGCCCGACCCGGCGCCGTGTATTCGCGGCGCACGGGCGCTACAATAATCGAGTGAGGCCGCATCGATTGGCCAGGAGTGAGTGACCATGCCCAAGCCTAGAGCCGTTCTCTTGCCGCTCATCCTCCTCCGCTGCGCCCTGGCGCCCTGCTCCCTCACCGCGGCGGATCTGCGGATCGACGATCTCGAGCTCCTCACCCATGGCGAACTCAACCAGGGCGCAGGATCCTTCCAAGTGGGTTCCCGGCTCTTCTTCGACATGTCTATGGAAGGCGGCGACAAATTCTCCGGTCTCCTCAAGCTGCAATTCCTGAATTCCGACATCGAGAAAGCCATGTCTATCGCTAACACAAGCCTAAATCCGCTCAATTCGAGCGCGACTACGAGCGATCTCGCGAATAGCATTAACAATCTCATAAGCCCGCAGCTCATGACAGTAGCGGTAACGGCGAAATCGGTCTTCAGCCTCCCCCTCGATCTCGCCTATTTCGTGGGCCAGATGGATAATTTCTGCTCGGGCGACGATTTCACGCCCCTCTTCGGAGCGGCTCCGTTCTCGACGGAGCTCCGCGGCCCCATGGTCTACCCGAACGGAGTGGGCGGTAATCAGAATGTCTGGTTCGACGGGATCTATCAAGCGAACGGCACCGGCTTCCGCCTTTCCACGACCCCCAGCCTAAGCTCCAACTCCATCGGCTATCTGTATTTTTACCAGGATGCGAACATAGGCCCGGGAAATTGGTCGGGAGACCTGCGCTATCTGCTGAATAGCCCCATGGTCAAGACCGAGCTTTTCGCCGGGGCCACGACGGAAGGTTCCGAAGGCAGCTATCGCGGCGGGCTGCTCTTCTATGCGACGACCGGCGACGTGGGGGAGTTCTTCGCCCAAATGGGCGTTACGCACTGGGACCCTTCCACGACATTCTCCATCAATGACGTATATTTCCTCTTCGAGCCGCGGATCAATTTCGGATCGGCAGCCCAGGCGGTGATCACCCTCTTCTACCATCCAAGCTGGTACGATCAGATCGATTACGGCAGCCTCGGCGAGCAGGGCGCGATGGATGCCGCCTTCGACCTCCGCTTCGGCCATATAGAGGATAAAGGCTCCCAGGGCGGGCTTCAAACCATGTTCGCTTTCCGCCCCGAGACCACGGACCCGGTAAATGCGCCTCCTCTAGCGATCGATACGTCCCCCTATTATTCGATCATCTCGGGCGGGGTTCGCTGGGACTTCAAGCTCGATGTGCGCGTATTCCCCATCCCGTCCGAATGGTACGGGATGTTCGGGCCATACATCGGCTTCAAGACCTCATACTAAGGATGCATCCATGAGGACCGGATCCTTTGCGGCTAAGGCGCTCGCAGTCATGGCTCTGGCGGTAGCCGCTCAGACGGCTCAGGCCTTGGAGTTCGGTCTCGAGGGCTTGACGAGCAACCTCCAGTTCCCCTGGACTCCCGTAGCTCCATTGAGCGTAAGCCAATTCCCGAGTACCGATTATTTTTGGGGAGGCAAGGCATGGTTGACGACTCCCCTTGGGGAGGACGCCACGATCAGGCTCTCCTACGATCGCGATCCCGTGCTTCGGAATACGGCGATCGCCGCGGTGCAGTTCGATCGAGGCATCGCGAGGATATCCGTCGGTCCCCTCATCGGCTTCCTCAATTCCGACTCGGCACCATTCTCCGCCGGCATTTCGGCCTCCGTCAAGCTCCAATGGCCCGGCGTCGCCTACGTATCCTTGAGATCCGACGGGGGGACGGCGATATCGGTCTTGCAGACCGCGTCCAACCCCCAGGCGCTCACCGAATTGGCTGCCGGATTCTACGTACCCAATGCCATCGTCTCGGGCCTGATCTCCGCCAAGAGCTTCAACGAGGTCGACTCGTCGGGCGGCCTCGTGACGGACACCTTGACTCGATACGCGATGACCATCGACGTCTTCAAGAAAAACGTGCCCTATACGGCCATGCTTTCCCTCGGCTACGAGCTTCGTTCCAAGCATTATGCCTCTGAAGGCGTTACCGACAGCCTGGGGGCCATCGTCTTGGGTATCGATACGACCGCCCAGATCAACCACGCCCTCAAGCTCATCGGAGGCATTTCGACGGGGGCATACGTATTCGGCCTCGACGCGCTCAAGGATCAAGGCCCAAACAGTTCGTCTTTCCTCTTTACGGCTTCCCTGGGCATGTCCGTGGATACCTCGGCCATCAAGATCCTGCCTAAGCAACCTGCCGAGAAGGCCGAGACGCCGAGCGGGAAAGAAGCCGAAGCGCCGGCTCCATCCGAAATGAAAGCGGCGATCTTCGATTTCGACGTCGGAGGCGGGCTCTATTACGACGCCTATCCGATGACCGGCGGCTTCGATATCCTGCAGGTCCTCAGGGGGGGCGCATGGGTCGACGCGATGCATCCGCTCGAGGGCGGCTTTAGCCTTGGAGGCGAGGCCGGCGCCTTCTACATGGCCGACCCGCAGAGCTCGCGAAGCTTTATCGACCTGCCGCTCCGCGTCAAGGCCTCGTATCGGCGCGGCAGGCTGGACCTCCAGGGCTTCGGGGGCTTGTTTACCGCCGACTCTCCATCGGCTATCGCCTTCGGATTCGGCATCGAGGCTGGCGCCCGCGCCATGCTCGGTCCCTTCTACGCGGAAGGCTCGTACGTCTTCGGGCTCGGCGGGGTCGCGAGCTTCCCCCGCTTCGGCCTCGGCTATTCCATGCCGATTCCGTTGAAGAGCAAATGATCGGGCCGTAGAAGGAAGGCGCGCGAAACGAGAGAGGCCGTCCTCGCGGGGACGGCCTCTCTCGTTTCGATGCGGACCATGAGCCGCACGTGATTCGAACACGTGACCCAC
Source organism: uncultured Treponemataceae bacterium (assembly GCA_964396415.1). Classification (GTDB taxonomy): domain Bacteria; phylum Spirochaetota; class Spirochaetia; order Treponematales; family Rectinemataceae; genus UBA1306. Next base: position 7,370 of record CAYNFM010000063.1, read on the forward strand.
GCCTTAAAAGGGCGTTGCTCTACCTACTGAGCTAGCGGCCCGAGACAGTTACACTATCTGGGCGGCAAGCCTCTGTCAATCGATGCAGGGCGGCTTGCAAATCAATACTTGAAATCGAAATCGACGAGCAGATTGTAATACGGCCTATCGCCGGGATCGAGGCCGAGCTCGGCGCCGTAAGCGGCCAGGTTGATCGTGAACGCGCCCAGGTCCAGGCCGATCCCGGCCGACAGCAGGGCGTCGCTGACGCCCGCCCTCAGAGCGACGATGTCCAGGACCCGCGTCTCGACGCCAAGGCCGACGTTGAGTATCGGGTTGCGAGGCACCGTATTGAGGAGGTCCAGGATATCCTTGTAATCGAGGGCGAGGACGAGCGAATCCAGGATTTGACCGAGACGCCCCAGGGCGGGCGACCAGCTGAAGCCCGCGTCGAGGCTGCGGTCGATGGTACCGGTGCCGGAGCTGCCCGGTTGGGCGTCGACGAAGCCCATCGCGCTCGAGTACGTAGTCACGATCGCCGGACTATAGAGGTCATGGCAGACCAAGCCCGCAGCGAGTTCCTTCCAAGTCCAGCGCAGGCCGGCGTCGACGCCTATGCCAGTGGTGAGGGTAAAGGGGTTGGAGAGCACGGAGCCGAGGTTATGGGCAAGACTCACCGCTTCTAGAATGCCCATCGATTTATTCACGTCGCCTCGTACGAAGCCCTTGGTGGTCACACCCGCGGCGAGCTCGTTCCCCTTGCCCAGGTCGAAGCGCAGCGCATAGCCGCCCGCGAGGAGGACGTCTTCCTGCGCGTCCACCACGATCGAAGAAGCGCTGGCCACGTTGACGGTCATTTTGGATTCGTTGAACAGGCCGAAGCCGAGACCGCCGCCGGTATAGCCGAAGGCGAGGGGGCCCGTGATATCCAGGCCCGAATAGAGCTTGTAATTGTTCTTGGCGAGGAAATCCGTGATGGCGGCCGTGGAGGTATCGCCGCCCAAGAGTAGATTGGCGATATCGAAGACGGGACCTATCGCCTGTATGCCGAGATCCGCCGCCGAGATCTCCCTCGGCATATCGGCCAACCCGGCAGGATTGGACAGGAGGACCGAGAAATCGTCGGCGAGGGCGACGTGGCGCCCCCCCATGCTCTTCTCGCTCGCCGATAGGAAGTCGAAAGCGTCGAGGGCGAAGGCCGGCAAAGCGAATGCGGTAATCGATGCGCAGAGAACGATGGCCTGCACGAGGCGACGATGCATATTCTCTCCCGTCATTATGATGTGGTCGGCAGACCGAAGTTTCCGGAAAACTGATTCAGGAGCGAAGTGGTGGTCGGGTCGGAGCCCGCGAGAGTTGCCGCCGCGGTAATCAGGTTCTTGGCCGTTGCCACTTGGGGTTGGTCGGCGCTCGGCAGGGCGGAGAGGTTGACGGTCGACGGGTTGGTGCCCGGCGGGATGACGCTCGCCGCGACGACGACGGCGGCGATGGCCAGATCCGTCGCCCCCAGACCCGAGGAGGCAGGGTTGGCGGTAAAGGAGGGATTGTTTCCCAGATAGGAGAGCGCGGTCACGACGTTGGGGGTGGCGCCGGCCTGAACCGTCGTCAAAAGGCTGGTGAGGGTCGAGGTGTCGACCGTATTCGTCGTTTCGTAGGAATTGACAAGAGTAGTCAAGGACGTTCCGACTCCGCTCGCGACGATCGCCGCGCTAGCGGCGGATGCCTCCAGGGATGCCTTGGTGGCGGGATCGGTCGTCGAGTTGATCTCGGCGACCAGGCTCGAGACGAGGGCCGTCGCCAGAGCCGTATCCTGGTTGGCCTTAGCCTGGGCTGCCAGGTCGGCGGCCTGGCCGGTCGAGAGGTTGGAGGGTATGGGAATGCTGCTGCGGGCGAGGGCAGTGGCGAGCGACGTCGTGAAGAGCTGCTGGCAGCCCGCGAGATCCGTCACGAGGATCGCGGCCAGGAAGGCCACGGCGAGAAGGAAGTGAATGCCGATAGGGCGACGCGGTCGCGAGCGATACGAAGCAAGCCGCATATGGACCTCCGAAAAGCGCAGGGCGCCGCGCCGTCGCGAGGATCGCGGGCGCGGCGCCCCTGTAATTATCGGCGCTCGGACGGGCTGCCGAAAGATCAGAAGCGAATCGCCGCCTGTAAAGCCAAGCCCGAGCGCGGATCGTCCCCCGGCAAGGCTCCAAGCTCCTCGGTGAAGACGGCCGCATCGATATCGAGAAAGAGCAGCTTCAAGCCGGCTCCGGCCGAGAGCCAACCGCGGTTGATGCCGCCCCTCAGGGTAATGAGATTGAGGAGCTTGATCTCCGCCCCGGCATGGAGGAGATTGAATGCCGAACCGATTCCGTCCCAGTTTTGGGCGACCCAGACGGGATCCTGTAATTCCAGATATAAGGCGGGATCGACGAAGCCGGGAAAGAGGCGCGGTTTCCAGGACATGCCGACGCTGAGATCGGGAGCGAAGATCGCGGTATTGGAATTCCTACCGGCATCGGGCAACGTGCCTTTGCCGAGGGAGCTGAACAGTTCCTGGAATGACCCCGTCCATACCGAGAACGAAGGGGAAATGTCGCGAATCGAGAATCCGATGCCGAAGCTCCCGAGCTGCACCGCGGCGCCGAGGTCCATGGCCAGGCCGAAGCCCGCCTCGACTACTCCGGGCTTATCGAGGACCGAGGTCTGGGAATCGCCGCCGCCTGAAGACGCAAGGCCGTTCACGACATCGGCGAGAGACTCGCCGGCCAGAACGCGATAAAAAGGCCTCAGGTCCCCGCCCAGGGAAACAGTCGTCCCCAAGAGCTTTATCGGCAGGCCAAGGCCTATGACCGCGCTGACCTCGGTGTCCGAATCGAGTACGGCCCCGGGTATGCTGTCGCCGGCGGCATATTCGTCGCTGGTCGCGAATAAGCCGAGCCCGAGCCCCCTGCCGGCATAGCCCAATCCTACGGAAGCTCCGCCTCCGATGCCGCCGTTCGCCGGCATGAGTCCCGCTATGGCCCCCAGGGAATTCGAGCCTTTCAGCGCATTGGCGAAGGATGAGATATTGGAGCTCGTCGGCTTGATATAGGCCCAGGCGTCCGTATAGATGAGGGTCAAGGAACCCTTGGGAGCGGCAAAGGCCGCCGGGTTGCCGAAGAAGGAAAACTGGGCCGTCGGAATCGAAGTAAAGCAACCGCCCAGGGCCATGGATGTGGCATCTTTCGGAGCGAGGGAAGGAAAGATCTCGGCGGCAAGGGAAGCGCCGGATAGAAGGAGCGCGAGGGCGATGGCGGCGGTTCGCCGCATGTCGATGAGCCTCATAGGCTCGTACCCAAGCCGGCGGCCGTAAGGAGATTGCTGACCGTTCCATTCGAACCCGTCACGCTACCGAGGCTAAGGTAGGACCCGGCTTGGTCGGGATTCCCGAGCGCCGACCATAGGGCGGAGGAAAGAGCGTCGCCGGTAAGCGGGGCGCCGGTAGAGGGAGAGGTGACGCCGCTCAGAGTGCCGGCGATGACGGCATCGACCGCTATCTCCATCTTCGCGCCGGAACCGAGAGTAGCATCGGCGTACGCGCCGGAGGGCCCGACTCCGGCGGCAAGCGCTTGGTAGGCACCATTGGCGCCCGTAAAAGCCTCGATCATCGTCGTAAAGGCGGCGGGCGGCGTCGAAGAATCGCCCAATTGCCCGGAGATATCGACGGGGAGGATGCCCGACAAGGCGGTGGCGACCGTCGACGGCGAGGCTGACGAGCTCAGCGAGTTCCCTGAAACCAGGCTGATAGCCGTCGCCGCGAACTGGGCGGCATCGGGAACCGTCTTTATGGATATATCGGCCGCCGCGATCGCAGCCGCCTGTCCCGACGCGCTTGCCGGGGCCGCGGCATAGGCCGTCTGCAGCTTCGCCAAGGCCGCGGCCTTGGCGCCCGGGTCGGCCGCGAGCTGCGACATCGAATCGGCCGATTCGGTAAGCGCCTCCACTTGAGCGGGGCTCATCGTCGCGACGGTAGAGGAGCTCAACTTCTGATGCGTCAAGCCGGCGAACAGATTGTTGGAGAACATTTGATCGCAGGAGATAAAGAGGAGAGAGGGAAGAAGGAGGAGGATCGAGATCGCCGCAATCGTCCGCCTCATTGAAACCTCCGCGCTCGGAAACTACAACATAGCGCATTTTGGAGATTTTTCAAGAAGACTCAGCGCCCCGGGCGAATATACGACGCGAACGCATCGAAGTCCCCTGTCGCCGAGCCGGCTCGCCCGCCATCGATTCTGCAAAGGATGCTTTGACCCGAAAGCGTCCCGCTCGGGAGACCGAGAATACCGAGTTTCAAGTAGTTTTCGGCAGTAGCTCCGGTCGATCCGACGCCCCGCGCGTCTTCGATGACGGCCGAGACATCGGCCCCCGTCCAACGCCGCGCATACGCAGCGCGACCCGCTCGTCCGAGATCGCGAAGGGCGTCGACCCGCTCGCCCGCGAGACGCTCGGGCACGCGCCTCGGCAACGAGACCGCCCTCGTCCCCGGTCGAGGGGAGAATCGGAAGGCGTGTATCCAGGCGAAATCGCAGGAGCGAGCGAGCGCCAGGGTCTTGGCGGCTTCGGCCTCGGTCTCGCCCGGGAAGCCCGCGATGATATCGGCGGCGAGGAATGGATCGCGCTTGACGCGGCGCAGCGCCTCTACGGCGGCGACGACCTCCGCGCCGCCGTATCTCCGGCCCATACCGGCGAGGACATCGTCGGAGCCCGATTGCACGGCGAGATGGACGTGGGGGCGGACCCGAGGATCGGCGAAGGCATCGAGAAAGGCTTCGTCGACCCGGTCCGGCTCGTAGGAAGAAAGGCGGAACGCGATGCGCTCGGTTCCCGACAAGAGGAGTTTCAAGAGGGCCGGGAAATCGACGTCTCCGTCGCGATACTGCGAGAGATTCACTCCCGTGAGGACGATCTCCGCGCTACCGGCCTCCTCGAGGGCGCGGGCGCGAGCGAGCGCTTCCGTCGCCGAGAGACTAGTCGACCTTCCCCGAGCGATCCGCACTCGGCAATAGGCGCAGGAATTGTCGCAACCATCCTGGATCTTGAGCGCCGGCCTCGAATGGAAAGCGAAGGCTTCGGGTTCATAGGCGAATCGTCCTTCCCCGTCCTCCGCGCAAAAAGCCAAGCCCGAGAGCCATTCGCGGAGTCGGGCCAGCAGGTCGCCATCGCCCATCTCGCGAGAGCCGAGCCACGCCGGGAGGGCGAGCAGCGCCTCCTTCCTTCCGCCCGGCAGAACCAGGATACGCTCGTCGAGGGCGGCGAGGGCCTCAGCCTCGACCTGCGCATAGCATCCGGTAATAATGGCGAAGGAAGAGGAATTCCTTTGGAGGGCTCGGCGGACGATCCTGCGGGCTTTCTGTTCGGCCTTGCCGGTGACGGTGCAAGTATTGACGACGATGAAATCCGCGTCGCCCTCATCGGAATCGAGAGGCAGGACGGTGGCACCCGCCCGGCCGAAGGCGTCGGCGAAAGATTCGGTCTCGAGCTGATTGAGCTTGCACCCGAGCGTATGAAACGCGACCTTGAGGACCATCGTCAATGCAGTTTCAGGGAAACGCGGCTCTCCCCGTCGGCGGCATCCTGAAAGTGCGGATCTATCGAAAGGGCCTTGCGGTAGGCTTCGAGCGAATGCACCGCGTCCCCGTTCCTCTCGCGGGCATAGCCGGCCCTGGTCCACCACTTGGCGCTGTCCGGCTCGTACTGGAGGGCCGTGGAAAAGGCTATGTCCGCATGGCTGAAGCGACCGAGGCGCAGGTATATCTCGCCCATGTAATAATAGGCCGTCCCGACTCGGCCTCCTTCGCTGACGGCTCCGATGTAGTTCTGGAAATTGCGTAGCGCCGCGTCGTTGCGGCCTAGGAAGTAGGCGGTCTCGCCGAGGGTCTCGGTCAGTCGGGGATCGCGCCTGACGGAATAGCCCTTCAGGGCGTAGTTCTCCGCGTCGGCATAGCGGCCGAGGGCGACGAGGGACCACGATAGCACGACGTAAGACTCTACGTCGTCGGGGGTCGCCGCGATATCGGCGATGCAGGCGCGGCGGGCATCCTCGTATTTGCCGTCGACATAGAGCCTGAGGGCGTCTGGCCTATCCTGCGCCGGCGAGGAAGCCGCCGCGAAGGCCGCCAATGCGAAGACGGCGAAGGCTTTAAGCCTTGCCATCGATCTGCGGGGCGACCATGCGGCAGGCGCCGTTGAAGCGGCAGCCGGTTTCCATGGTAATCTGGGGAGCCGTGACATCGCCGTCGACGGAAGCGCAGGCAAAGAGCTCGACCTTCTCGCGCGCCGAGATGTTGCCCTTGACGCTGCCTTTGACGGAAACGATATTGGCCAGGATGTCCGCCTCGACGACCGCCTTTTCGTCGATATACAGGTCGCTCTCGGAACGCACGATGCCGGACACCTTGCCCTTGATCATGAGCGGCTTGGAGAAGATCATCTCGCCGGCGAATTCCACGTCGAGGGCGAGCACAGTATCTAGCTGATCCTCATCGATCGTCGTTATCTGGACTTCGGTCATACGGAGGGATGATACGGCAAGCGGCCGGGAAAGACAATTGCCTCGATCCGGCATGGGATGCCTCGTCGATCGTGCCTATTCCTCGTCTTCGCTCCGCGCGCCCGAGGCCCTGCCCTTCGCCAAGGCCTCGCGCCGCTCCCGTTCCATGCCCAGCTCCGAATAGCTGTCCGCGAGATTGAGCCAGGCCTCGGCGTAACCGGGAGCGAGGGCGACCGCCTTCTCGAAATCATCGCCGGCTTTTCGGTACTCGCCGCGACGGAACTCCACGACGCCGAGATCGTTCCAGGCTTCGGGATAGTCGGATTTGAGGACGAGGGCTCGCTCGTAGCGAGCGGCGGCCGCCTCGAAATCGTCGGCCTCGTATGCCACGAGGCCGAGGGCGAGCAGGATATCGGCCGATTCGCCCTCGGCGGCCAGGACGGCCTCGAGGTCGGCTCGGGCTTCGGCCGCGCGCCCCGCCCGGCGATAAGCCTCGCCTCGGTTGTACCGTAGGCCGGGGTTGCTCGGCTCCAGCTCGAGGGCGCGATCGAAAGCCTCGATGGCCTCCTCGTAGCGCTCCCCCGCCGTGAGATCCATGCCGCGCTCGTTGAGGACCGCGGCCGACTCCGGCTTTTTCGACTCCCTCATCCGAGCACCTCCCAGCCGAAGGGCGGAATCCGCTTCCCGAGGACCCGCTTGGCCCCCGCGTTGTGGTTGAGGATCACCTTCACCTTTCCCCCTTCCTCGGTACGCCTTTCGACTACTTCTATCCCCATCCCGCGGAACGCGGCGCCGACCTTCGCGTCCTTGAGGATGCGCCGATAGAGAAGGAAAATGCCGAGGGGATCCGGACTCGTACCGACGTACCAAACTCTGCCGTCGCCCCGCTCGTTCACGGTAACGCAGGGGAAGCCGGAATAGAACTTGCGTTTGTCCGCCCATGCGGCGACGGGCTTCGCCGTCGTGGGCTCGATGATGTCGGCCCAGACCTCGCCTTTCGCGGGGACCAATCCGACCTTGATCCCCGCCTTGCCCGAGTTGAGAGACTCGAATCGCGGGACGCGGATGCCGGCCATCTCGGAGAAAAGGCCGGGGAGCGGCCGGTCCACGTTCCAGTTTCGCCTATCGCGCGTGCCGGACCGGTAGCCGAGCACGAGCCGGCCGCCTTTCCTGACCCAGGCGTCAAGCCGAGCGACGAGATCGGGGTCGGCCATCTGATAAAGGGGCAGGCTGATGACCTTATACCGCTCTATCTCGACCGAATCGACGCTCTTGACGTCGGCGTTGACGTTGAAGACGACATAAGGGGCGAACCATTTGACCATCTCCATGTCGTAGCCGGCCTGCGCCCATTCGACGGGCTTGAAACAGAGGCCCTTGGATAGGTACTGCTCGGTCAGGACGCGGGCATCGTCCTTAGAGTAGACCAAGCAGGCGGGACTCTCCATCGGCGTCGAAGCGAAGCGCGAGAAAGAGGCCTTGACGTCGCCGATGTTCCGGGAAAGGCCCCCTGCGCGCGCGGTCTCGGCATTGTCGGTGTCGAAGAGCCCGTAGCAAAGCTGCTCCTGCCCATAGGGCGCCGTCCTCCAACGGAAGTAGAGGATGCGGTCCGCGCCTCGGGCTATGGCCTGGTTGGTCCAAAGGGCCGCCTGGCGCTCCGGCGGTAGGTAGCCGAGACAGACCTGGCCCTGGAATCCTGAGAAGGATTCCATTACCGTGAAACTCCCGTCCGAGAGCCCCCGGATGAAGGACTCCGCGAGAGCCTGGGCCACATACGGCAGAGGCTCGTCTTGGTCGCCCCAAACGGGATAGTTGTCCCAGCTCGCGAAATCCATGTCGCGGGTCAGGCGCTCGAGGTCGATCGCATTGGACATGGGCGGGGGGTAGAGGTTGGTCGTCACGAAGGCTCCGGGGCGTATCGCCCCGCGCAGGATCGCCACCTGCTCGTCGAGATAGGCCGTCGCCGAGTCGGAGCAGAAGCGGTCGTAATCGAGGAGGAGTCCTGGATTGAAATGCGCCGATACCTGGTCGCGCGGCACGGGAACCTGGTCGAAGCGCGAATAGCTCGTCCCCCAGAAGACGTTGCCCCATTCGGCGTTCATCGCCTTCGCGTCTCCATAGCGCTCGGCGAGCCACGCATGCCATGCCGCCTTGCAGGCGTCGCAGACGCATCGGTCGGAACCCTCGTGACCGAACTCGTTATCCACCTGCCAGCCGACGACGCGTCGGTTTTCCCCGTAATGCTCGGCGCAGGCCCGCACAATCCGTCGCGAAGCCTCACGATAGGCGGTGCTGTTGAAGCAGCCCATTCGCCTGGTGCCGAAGTCGCGCCGCATTCCGTTTCGCGCCACCTGGAGGACCTCGCCTTCGTCGAGAAGCCAGACCGGGAAAGTCGCCGTAGGCGTTCCGAGGATCACGTCGATGCCCCGCCCCGCCAGGACCCCGATGGCCCGATCGAAGAGCGAAAAATCGTAGCGATCCTTCTCGGGCTCCAGCACGGACCATGCGAATTCCATCATGCGCACGACGTCTACGCCGAAAGCCTTCATGCGGTCCGCGTCGGAGGCCCACATCCCTTCGTCCCACTGCTCGGGATACCAGTCGACGCCGAAGCTCAGCTTGTCGCCCATGAATCCTCCCTTTCCGGAGCGATATACGAAATCGGGAGCCGCGCCCGCATCCGCGCCTCTCGCGAAGGCGGCAGAAGCGGCAAGCATCCCGAGAGGACCGTTCGGGAAAGGTATTTTGTTCTCATAGCTCAGTATACACGCTAGTTGTTTCACTCCGAAAGGAGGGAAAACAGCGCTCAGGCTACTCTATTGCCACTCATTGACCGTTTTCATATAATGTCGACAACAAAATATCGATATCTTTTTATCCATGGGGGTTGTTGAATGCAACTGGCACAAATCGAGTTCTCCAAGGAACTCGCCGCTTACATCGACGAGTGGAAGACGAAGCCGGGAAGCCTCATCATGATGCTCCACCGCATACAGGAGGAATTCTCCTACATACCGCGGGAAGCGGCGGAAAGACTCTCTCGTACGATCGGTCTTCCGCTCGCCAAGATCTACGGCGTCATCACCTTCTATCATTACTTCAAGACCAAGAAGCCCGGCAAGCACAAGCTCGCCATCTGCCTTGGCACGGCGTGCTACCTCAAGGGCTCCCAGGACCTCATCGACGAGGCCCGCGCGATCCTCAATATAAAGGGCGACGAAGTGACGGACGATGGTCTCTTCAGCATCGACGAGGTGCGCTGTCTCGGCTGCTGCGGCCTCGCTCCCGTCCTCATGATCGGGAACGAGGTCTTCGGCAAAGTCACCAAGGACGAGCTCCCCGAGATCGTCGCCAAATACAGGGCTATTTAGCCATGCATTACTGCCTCGGCGATTACGTCCTCGACATCGCGCAGAACGCGGTCGAGGCCGGGCCTCGCGAGGTTGTAATGGACCTGGACGAGTCCGAGAAGGGCTTCCACGTCAGCGTCCGCGACGACGGGAAAGGCATGACTGCAGACGAGAAGGCGCGAGCGCTGGATCCCTTCTATTCGGATGGGGCCAAGCATCCGCTGCGAAAGGTCGGCCTGGGTCTGCCCTTTCTGGTCCAGGCAGTCGACGCGGCGGGGGGGAATTGGGCTCTCCAGTCGGCGAAGGGCGAAGGGACGAAGGTCGAGTTCACCTTCCCATCGGCGAGCGTCGACAGTCCTCCGGTCGGGGACCTCCCCTCTCTTTTGCTCGGCCTCCTCTGTCTTCCCGGCGATCACGAAATGTTGCTGCGGCGCAAGGGCCCGCGGGGCTCTTACGAGCTCAGGCGGAGCGAGATATCCGAGGCGGTCGGCGGCCTCGAGCGGGCGTCGTCCCTGGCCCTGCTCAAGGACTACCTGGCCTCGCTGGAATATGACGAATGAACGAAAGGAGACGGATACATGGCGAAGATGACCCTCGAGCAGCTGCGTAAGCTCCGAGAGGAAAAGAAGATGGATTTGACCCGCCGCGAAGTGGACGGCAAGGAAATCCAGGTAATAGTGGGCATGGGCACCTGCGGCATCGCGGCAGGCGCGAAGAAGACTTTCGATGCGGTCGTCGAGGCGGTAAACGCCGCCGGCTTGGGCGACCAGGTGATCATCAGGCAAACGGGCTGCATGGGTCTCTGCTACGTCGAGCCCACCGTCGAGGTGGTCGCGCCGGGCATGCCCACCGTCATCTACGGCAAGATGACCTATGATTTCGCGAAAGAGCTCGTGACGAAGCATCTCGTCGACAAGAAGCTTCTCGACGACCATATCTTCGATCGGCCCGCGGCCGACATCATGAAGAAATAAGGCGGAGGAAGAGATGGCTTACAAGAATTTCATCCTCGTCTGCGCGGGTACGGGCTGCGAGTCCAGCAACGCGATCGGCATATACGAAGCCCTCGTCCATGAAGCGGAGGCGCAGGGCGTCAAGAACGACGTCCAGGTCGTAAAGACCGGTTGCTTCGGCTTCTGCGAGAAGGGGCCGATCGTGAAGGTCCTCCCCCAGGAGTCCTTCTACGTCGAGGTCAAGCCCGAGGACGCGAAGGAAATCATCGCCGAGCAGGTGGTCAAGGGCCGCGAGGTCAAGCGCCTGCTGTACAAGAAGGACGCGAAATCCGTCGATACGGTCAAGATCGAGGATATCGAGTTCTACCAGAAGCAGTTTCGCGTCGTGCTGCGCAACTGCGGGGTGATCAACCCCGAGAATATCGACGAGTACGTGGCGCGCGACGGCTACTCGGGACTCGAGAGGGCGCTGTTCAAGATGAAGCCGGCCGACGTCGTAAACGAGCTGAAGGCCTCGGGCCTGCGCGGGCGCGGAGGGGCGGGCTTCCCGACCTGGCTCAAGTGGGACCTCACCATGAAGGCGCCGGGCGACGTGAGGTACGTCGTCTGCAACGCCGACGAGGGCGACCCCGGCGCCTACATGAACCGCTCCACGATCGAGGGCGACCCCCATTCCCTCATCGAGGCGATGACGATCTGCGGCTACACCATCGGGGCAAGGCAAGGCTACATCTACATCCGCGCCGAGTATCCCTTGGCCATCGATCGCCTCAAGATAGCGATCAAGCAGGCCAAGGAATACGGCCTTCTCGGGACGAACATACTCGGGTCGGGCGTCGACTTCGACCTCGATATCCGACTCGGCGCGGGCGCCTTCGTCTGCGGCGAGGAGACGGCCCTCCTCCAGTCCCTCGAGGGCAAGCGCGGCATGCCGATGCCCAAGCCGCCCTTCCCCGCCGTCCAAGGCCTATGGAAGAAGCCTACCGTCATCAATAACGTCGAGACCTACGTGAACGTCGCCGTGATCATGACCAAGGGCGCCGAGTGGTATTCGAAGATCGGGACCGAGAAGTCGAAAGGGACCAAAACCTTCGCGTTGACGGGCAAGATCGCCAATTCGGGCCTCGTCGAGGTTCCCATGGGCACGAGGCTGCGCGAGATCATCTACGACGTCGGGGGCGGCATCAAGGGCGGGAAGAAGTTCAAGGGAGTTCAGACCGGAGGTCCTTCCGGAGGCATCATCACCGCCGAGAGCCTCGACGAGCCCATCACCTACGAGAGCCTCAGCGCCCTCGGCTCCATGATGGGCTCCGGCGGGATGATCATCATGGACGAGGACGACTGCGTCGTCGACATCGCGAAATTCTACATGGCCTTCTGCGTCGACGAGTCCTGCGGCAAGTGCGCCCCCTGTCGCATCGGCACCAGCCAGATGCACGACATCCTCGAGAAGATCACCAAGGGCAGCGGCACCGAGGACGACCTCCTCAAGCTCGAGAAGATCGGCAAGGCCATGACGAAGGCTTCGCTGTGCATGCTCGGCGGCTCGGCGGCCAACCCCACGCTATCCACGATCAGGCATTTCCGCGAGGAGTACCTCGAGCACATACGGGACCGCAAATGCCGCGCGGGCAAGTGCAAGGACCTCGTCGTCTACTCGATCGATCCGGTCAAGTGCATCGGCTGCCATCTCTGCGCGCGCAAGTGCCCCGTGCCCTGCATCGCGGGGGAGCCGAAGAAGGCCCACGTGATCGATCAGTCCAAGTGCATCAAGTGCGGCGAGTGCTTCAAGGCATGCAAGTTCGGCGCCGTCGTCAAGAACTAAGGAGACGAGCGAAATGGTCAACGCGAAAATAAACGGCATCCCGGTCCAGGTGGCCGAGGGCACCACGATCCTCGACGCCGCGCGCAAGGTCGAGGTGAAGATCCCGACCCTCTGCGTCAACGACGACCTCGAGCCCTGGGCCGCCTGCGGCATCTGCGTGGTCAAGAACGGCAAGAGCCCCAAGCTGATCCGCGCCTGCTGCACGCCCATCGACGAGGGCATGGACATCGTCACCAACGACGCCGAGCTCGTTCAGACGAGAAAGACGGTAATCGAGCTCATCCTATCCACCCATCCGGACGATTGCCTGGCCTGCCCGCGCAATCAGGAATGCGAGCTCCAACGCCTGGCCGCCGAGTTCGGCATACGCGAGCAGCCCTTCCCCAAGAAGATCAGGAACATCCCGATCGATACTTCCACGGGCTCCCTCATCCTGAATCCGGACAAATGCATCCGTTGCGGGCGCTGCGTCAAGGTCTGCCAGGAGATGCAGAACGTCTGGGCGATCGAATTCCTGGGCCGGGGCGAGAAGACGCGCATCGCCCCGGCCGGCGACGTCAAGCTCGGCGAGGGCCCCTGCATCAAGTGCGGCCAGTGCTCGGCGCACTGCCCAGTCGGCGCCATCTACGAGAACGACCAGACCGCGGAGGTCTGGGACGCCCTCCTCAAGACCGGCGACGAGGCCAAGACCTGCGTGGTCCAAATCGCGCCCGCGGTTCGCGTCGCCCTCGGCGAGGCCTTCGGCCTGCCTCCGGGGACCAACCTCACCAGGAAGATCTATACCGCCCTGCGCCGCCTCGGCTTCGACGTGATCTTCGACACGAATTTCGCCGCCGATCTCACTATCA
>CAYNFM010000064.1:0-20828 GCA_964396415.1 uncultured Treponemataceae bacterium
CGGCGATCGTCAGAATTCCTCGAAATCCGAATCGTCCACTGGCGGATTATCGCCATTTTTACTTCTAGGTTCCCTGAGTGCGATTCCCGTTTCGCGCCGAGGGGTCGTCGCCTGACGCGCGATACTGTCATGGGAAGGCCGTCCGGCGTGGGGGATATGCGCTTCACCGCGAGCTTTTCGGCCTCCTGATTCGTCTTTTCCCTCCGCTTTCGGGAGCTTGAAAAAAGCCACGGCGTCGGATAGCTGCTCGGCCTGGCCCGACAGCTCCTCGGCCATCGAGGCCATCTCCTCGCTCGCGCTGGCGTTCTGCTGTACAACCGTGTCGAGCTGCGTGATCGCCGTCACCACTTGGGCTGCGCCCGCGTTCTCCTCCCTGCTCGCTGCGTTGATCTCCGCCACGAGATCGGCCGTCTTCAGGATGTCCGGCACGAGTAGGGACATCCTGCCGCCGGCTTCCTCGGCCACCTGCGTGCTCTCCCTCGAGAGGGAAAGAATCTCCCCGGCCGCGGTCTGGCTGCGCTCGGCAAGCTTGCGCACCTCGCTGGCGACCACGGCGAATCCCTTGCCCGCCTCGCCGGCCCTCGCGGCCTCGATGGCCGCATTGAGCGCGAGGAGATTGGTCTGCCTGGCGATCTCCTCGATTATATTGATCTTCGAGGCTATCTCCTTCATCGCGCCCACAGCCTTCGCAACGGCGGCGGCCCCGGCCTCCGCGTCCTTGGCCGCCTTGCGGCCGATGCCTTCCGTGGCGCCCGCGTTGTCCGTCACCTGCCTGATCGTGCTCGCCATCTCCTCCATCGACGCGGACACCTCCTCCGTGCTAGCCGCCTGCTCGGACGCGCCCTGACTCATCTGCTGAGCTGCGGAGCTCATCTGTTGGCTGCCCGAGGATACATTGGCCGTCGAGGATTGCACGGTGCTCACGAGCTCACGAAGGCTTCGGATCATCTTATCGAGGGCGCGTGCGAGGTCGCCGATCTCGTCCCTACGCCCGACGAAGGCGGCATCGATATCGTGGGCGAGGTCGCCTTCGGCCACCTGATCGGCGTTGCCCACCGCCCCGGCGAGAGGCCTGGTTATCGAGAGCGACAGGAAAATGCCGAGGAGGAGGGCGGCGATCGCGCCGACCAGCATTACGCCGATCATGGCGAGGCTCGCCGAGCGGGCCAAGGCGGTATTCGCGTCCGAGGTCTCCTTGGCCCGGCCGATCTTGTAGGCCATGAGGGCGTCGCTCGCCGCCTTCATGGCGTTTTGCGCCTTCTTGGCTTCGCCGTTCCTGACGAGGTTGGCTTCCTGGTCCTTGTTCTGCTTGGCGAGGTCCATCTCCTTGGAGATGAGCGGCCGCCAGATTTCGTATTGCGAGGTGAAGTCCTTGAACTGCTGAAGGCCCTTTTCGGTTTGGATGGTCTTCTCGTACTCGGCGAGCAAACCCGCGTTCTCCGCGAAGAGATCGTCGATGGTCTTGATCGAATCCTGCATCGCGGAGACGTCGTTCGCCCCTATCATATCGCGCGCGCCGAGCCTGATGAGGGCGTCGTTCTCTACGATTTGCCCCAGGTCGCCGAGGGGCACGGCCATGTTCCTGAACATATTCGTATCGGCTGTAGCGATATTCCTGACGTTCATCGTACCTATCGCGCCGATAAGGACGGCGAGCGCCGCTATGGCCGTGAAGCCTAAAATCATTTTCGCCGTAAGCCTCATTTTTCATCCTCCTCATCAAGGCGCCGACTTCTTCTCGAGCCGTGCAATTCATGGCTCATGCGCCCTTCGGCGCTATGCGTACTGGGGGTCTACTGCTACCTGCACGGTGATGCATCCGGCATTTGCGCTCTAGGCGATAAGGGAGAAGCGTGCTCGCCCAGCTTCCGTTTTTTGTACCGCTTTAGTATCTCTTCACAAGTATAGGCAAAACATGCGGAGAAACAAGGTCAATAGTATCGAATCCGAATTCCCGGATAGATCGCATCTCCGACTAAGCGTTCCCGCCCCTTAGGCTTACGAAGGCGACGCCATCCCAGCTCTGGCGGACGAGGCCGCCGGATCGGCGCATTACGCGGTACAACTTCCCCCTTTCCTCCGGGTAAATCAGTATCCCGCCCTCCGCGAGCTGCGCGGAAAGGATGTTTTCGTGAAATGAACGCCGCCGCACGCCGGCCGAGAGGAGGATGCGGTCGAAGGGAGCGCGATCGGGCAAGCCGCCCGAGCCATCGATGGCCAGGACCTCGACCCTAGAGAGCGGCTTCGCCAACGCGACTATGCAATTAGACCGGGCCGCCGCGGCGAGCTCGGGTAGAATCTCGACCGCGATGACGGATCCGCCGGGGGAGCATAGGATGGCGATGGCCGCTGCGGCATAGCCGCAGCCCGCCCCCACTTCCAGGACGCGGGCGCCGGGGAAGAGACGCAGCCGATCGAGCATGAAGGCGACCATCGAGGGCTGGGAACAGGTTTGTCCCAGGCCTATGGCTACCGGCTCGTCGAGATAGGCCGCCCACCGCAGGTCCGCCGGAAGGAACGCGGCGCGATCGAGGGCGCGCAAGGCATTCAATACCCGCCCATCCCGGTTGCCGCCTCCGAGGAAGGAGTCGGCTCGATACTTTACGAGCTCGACGAGTTCGTCGTTGCTCTCTGGCAGGCGCATGCCTCATCTCTCGCGGCGCGCAGACGCGATATCATACCGCGCCCATCCTGAAATTCTATCCGAGTTTCCGGATCTCCGAGAAGGCTTTTCGGCGATGGAGGGCTATATCTCTGGGAACGGAGGCCTGAAGCTCGATAGTCAATCCGTACAAAAAATGAAGTTTACTCTAGGACAGAAATCTTGGTATTTTCAGCACGTAGAGACCATGGCCTCTTTCCTAGGTTCCGCCCCAGGTTTGACCCTCCTTACCTGGGGCGATTTTCGGATCCTTCGGATGCGGCACGGACTCCAGCGACCGTCTCGACCTAGCCGGAGGGGAACCGCGATCTTGGCTTCCCCGCTGACGCCGAGCTTGCGCCGGATCCTAGCCCAAGCCGGGCCTGTCCGTCAGCTCGATAGTCCCGGCCGCTCGCCCTTCGGTCTCGAAGAGGACGATGTCGTTCCTTCCGTCCTCGAGGAGCGGTCCGGGTAGATAAAGGGAACGCTGCGGTCCTAGGCTCCAGAAGCGGCCGAGGTTGAAGCCGTTGATCCACGCGACACCCTTCCCCCAACCCGTCAGGCTCAGGAAGCTGTCGTGGAAGACGCCGGCCCTCTTCTCGTAATCGAAGGACGCATGATGGAAGGCGGCCGTCCCCGCGCGGAAGCCCGCGTCCCAAGGGAGGCCGGACAGGTCGTCCAGGGGCAGGGGCCAACTCTCGATCTCGGAATGGGCGTGCTTGTCGAACACTACCGCGCCCAGGATCCCCTTCCGCTGATCGTTCATCTTCTCGCCGAAGTTGACCCGGCCCTGGTTCTCAACGAGGATGTCGACCCCGTTCTCGGGCAGGGGAAGGTCGAGGGACATCGGCGAGCCGATCTCGTTCCCTACCTGCGCTGCCGCGACGAGACCGTTGACGTAGACCACGGCCCGGTCGTGACAGTTCCACAGGACGAATCGCTCGACCTTCTTCGGGCCGGCGATGCGGCATCGGTAGAGGACATACCCGTAGCCCTGGTCCATCTCTTCCATGCCCAAGGGACGCTTCCCGACGCGGGGCGACGAAATGCCCTCCAAGGCGGCCTCGAGCGAGACCGATCGGTCGATCGCGAGAGTCCCGAAGGCCTTCTTGGAAATCTCCGCGCCGAGCTTCGACTCGTCGAGGGGCGCGCTCAGCCGGGCCTTGAGCGCCGGATCCTTCGCGCGCTCGCGGATCACCTCCCTGAAAGCCAGGTACTTGGGCGTGATGTCGCCGCACTCGCTGAGGGGAGCGTCGTAGTCGTAAGAGGTGACGTCGGGCTTCAGCTCCTCATAATGGTTAGCGCCGGAGGTGAAGCCGAAATTCGTGCCGCCGTGGAACATATAGAGATTCACGTGACCGCGCTCGAGTATCTCGTCGAGCGAAGCCGCGGCGTCCTTCGGGTCGCGGGCGTGATGCTCGTCTCCCCAGGCATCGAACCATCCCATCCAGAACTCCGAGCAGAAGAACGGATCCGCGGGACGCAGCGCCTTCATCTTGACGAAGTGCTCGGGCGCGCCCGAGCCGAAGCTCCCGCCCGCCAGAACCCCCTCCAGACTGCCCGACTCGAGGGCCTCGCCCCAAGGTCCGTCGGTGGTGAAGAGCAGGGCATCTATGCCGTTGCGCTCGAGCTCGTCCTTGATAAAGGCCAGGTACTCCTTGTCGTTGCCGTAATAGCCATACTCGTTCTCGATTTGGCAGGCGATGATCGGGCCGCCGCGGCTGCGCTGCAGCTTAGCGAGGCGGGGAATCAGCTCGCCGTAGTAGCGACGCACGGCGTCCCGGTAGGTCGGCTCCGTGGTCCGCACGCGGAGGAGGGGGTCCTTGAGGAGCCACCAGGGCTGTCCTCCGAATTCGAGCTCCGCGCATATGTAGGGCGACGGGCGGACTATAGCCTCGAGCCCCATCGCCGCCGCCAGGCCGAGGAAGGCTTCCACGTCGAGGCAGTCCTTGAAATCGTAGACGCCCGGACGCGGCTCATGGAGGTTCCAGGGGATATAAGTCTCTACCGCGTTGCAGCCGAGGGCGATCAGTTTTTCCAGACGGTCTCGCCAGTACGCGCGCGGCACGCGGAAATAATGGATCGCGCCCGAGATCAGCTGGAACTCGGCGCCGTCCAGCAGGAATGTGCCGTCTTTCGCGGTGAAACTACCCAATCGACTCCTCCGCGCGATGCGCATCTCCCCGATAAAGGATCATTCGATCTTGCGATAATGATATCAGATCTAGACGATATCATGGTATCCCATGATGTTCGACTTTTCCCTCCTTGGCCAGAAGGGAGACTGGGTCGAGCAGTCCCGCTCCATCGAGAAGATCGAGGTGCTTCATGCGACGTTTGACATCGGCGATGAAGGAATTGCCGGAATCGGAAAGGAAAATGTTAAAATCTTCCGACAGGGCTTCCACGAGCCTTTCCGCTGCTTTTGCCCGGGTGCTCGCAGAGGCTACCCGCTCGTTGGTCTTCTTGAGGCGCTGCGCGAGTAATACCGCGAGCTTGTATCCAAAGGCGGGAGCCTGGTGGACGGCGGCTTCGAGCCGGGCTCCGGGGATCACCGAAAATCGGCAGGGCTCGAGCGTCTTTATAGTTGCGGATCGAGGAAGGCCGGTCAGCACCGACAGCTCGCCTATGTACGTGCCGCGCTCCTCTATCTTTGAGACGAGTATGCCGTTGACCCACACCGCTACGGATCCCGCGTCAAGGAGATATATTTCGTCGCTCCGATCGCCCTGCTCGAAGAGGATGGTATCCTTGTCATAGGGCACCTGAATCATAGCCCAGGTACCGTCCGCCTTGTCTTTCTCAAGGTGCGCGCGAGTCGTGTCAACGATCTCCTGGAGTCCCGTGACGGGCTGAACCACGATCTGAAAATCGGGCTCTACCTTGCGCACGAGGTCGAGAAGCTGCTGGGAGATCACTTTCCCCGCGGGAATCAGGATCTCGCGCATTTGCCCGCCAGCCTTGAACCGAATCGACTGCGCTTTGAGCGTCGTCAGTCCCAGCGCATACTTGATATCCACTGAAGGCATGTCAATCTCCTATTGATCGAGCTCCGCTATCGACAGTCGCGGAATCCGCGGCTCGAAGGGACTCTTCTATCCGCTCCGAGGAGAAATTCCAGCCTACCTTTACCTGCCTCCGGTTCTCGTGGATCATCCGAACCTTTTCTGCTCTCAAGCTCGCTTCGGTCTCGCCTTCGGAAAACAGGGAAGTGCCGGCGGCCTCATCATCGCCGCCGCCGGCATAGGGCGCGAGGATCTTATTCCTCGCACTTTCACGAGTTTGATCCCGATCCCCTTGCGAGTGGCGACCAACCTCTCTTCATCAGAAATGATGGAGAATTCAGCTCCTTCAAAGCGAAGACGATATCCCTTATGATCGCATTCCTGATAGCGCTTTGCAAGCATTGGACCATCAAGGGTCGGGAGAAGCCCTTTAGCGAAGGACTCATGGAAGGTGGCGGCGTGCCCCATGTCCGTTTCATCCTTGAGGGCTAAAAGCCGTTCTATGGCTTCGCTATCCGTGAGTTTCGAAAAATCGTCCCAGGATAGCCTTTTTTTACCGTACTCATTCGGCAGGAGAACGCCGCGCAGCCTTCCTGTACTTAACCTCGCCGTCGCCGGCACCAGGATCGTCGTCGATGTCGTTTCGGGAAAAGGCTTCGGCGATGGCATGGGGGGTGAAAAGGCTCCGCACTGGCGGAGGCGAGTGCGGCCGATGCTCTTGCCCGCGTCAAGGATGCGTCGCGCATGGAGGCGGGTTGGGCGATCCTGGTCCTTCGTCCAAACGAAGCAGGTGGCGACGTACTAGGCGAAGGTAAGGATGCTGGTCTTCGCCTCACGCTCGTCGGTATAATCGCGGATCATTGCGCGCCCGCTCCTTGGTAGACACTCCGATGGAATAGTTGCGCCTATCCTCGGTCGTCTCGACTGTAAAGTAGTAGTAGGGGCTGCGCGTGTATTTAAGGGTTCGGGCTACTTCTTTTTCATGTCTTCCTTCCGTCGAATAATAGCCGAAGGTAAACGGAAAGAAGACTGCTACTATTTTGCTTGTAGTTGGGTTTAAAAAAGAAAACAGCCCCGGACTACCCGGAGCTGTTTCTTTGCCTATTAAACACTTGCTAACTCCCCCGCCCGGTCTCGCCCTCCGCGCCTCGCCTTCCTGGCTCGGCGCTTCGGGCCGGGGAATACGCTCTCGCCCGCGTACGACGCTTCGCGTCGTGTGCCGCAAGGAATCGATTGTAGTGTTCGCCTTCGGCGAACTCGGCATCCCTGTGGGCTCGACCGATCTGCATCCTCAGATGATCGGATGCAGATCGGAGCGCAGAGCCTTCGAGACCGGACGGGGAAAAAAATAAGAGCTAGGATCGCGAGTGCGATCCTAGCTCTTAACTCCCCCGCCCGGTCTCGAACCAGGGACCCAGTGGTTAACAGCCACTTGCTCTGCCAACTGAGCTACAGGGGAATGCCTTCTTTCGAAAGCCTCAAAAAACTATCCTCATCGTCCCTGATTGTCAATACCTCGTCTTGCCGGGATATCAGCTTTTCTTCGGCGGCCTCTTGGTCGGCGAGGATTTCTTGGAGGCCGGCGTCTTGCTCTTCGCGGCGATCGCCTCGGCCCGGGCCTTGAGTCCTTTCTTCGGGACTGCGGCCTTGGGCTTTCCCCGATTCGCCTTCGCCTTGGGGCTCGCGGCGCTCTTGGCTCGAGCGCTTCCGACGCGACCGCTTTTCCCCTTTTTCGCCGACGGCTCGGGGAAAAGCTCCTCGGCCCGGGAGGCCGCTTCGGCGGCGGCCGCCGCCCGCTTGGCGAGCTTGGTCACGCCGAGCTGGGCGGAGAGGGATTCCTTGGCCGCCAACCTGACTCCCTGGGCCTTGAGTCCTTTCTCCTCGAAATCGGAAGCGCGGAAGGCTTCTTCCCTCACTTTCATCCTGGGCTTCGGGGCATAGGCGACCGTGAACTCGAAATCCTCGTCGGTCGAGAAGAGGAGTATCTGGGCTCCGTCGGGAACGAGGAGGTAGTCCTTGTTGTTGATGTATTGCTCGATGCGGCAACGCTTGATGTGAGGGAAGCCGGTCCCGCCTTCCCTGAAGACGATGGTGAAAAGGTTCTTCGCCAGCTCTTCCTTCTCGGCGCTGCCGCAGAAGAGCAGGCCCTTGTCCACGAAGACTTTCTCCGGGACGGTCATCGCGGTATACACGCCGTTGCGGCGGACGGCGATGATCTTGTCGTAGGGGGAGACGTGGGCGAGGGTCTCGCCGCCCGAGACCGAGGTCCCGAGATAGCCCGAGGCCTCGTCGTAGCGCAGGGCGATGTCCTTACGCGCCGCTTCCTTGACGTCGACCTGCCTGAAGCTCGAGAGCTCGGTGCGCCGAGCCCAATCCTTCTCGAGGCGCTTGGCGATTCCCTCCAGGAAGGCCACCGCGTATTCCACGAGGGAGGCCAGGTGCCTGCGGACCTGCGCCAGCCTGGCCTTGAGAGCCTCGAGCTCCTCCTTGGCCTTGTTGATGTCGTAGAGGGATATGCGGCGAATGGGGATCTTGAGGAGGCGCTCTACGTCCTCGTCGGTCACCTGCCGCCTTATCTCTTTCCTGAAGGGCTCGAGCCCGCCGACGACCGCCTTCCGCACTCCGTCCTGCGTCTTCATCTTCTCGATCGCCTTATAGACGCGCTCCTCGATGAATATCCGCTCCAGCGTGCGCGCGTGGACCTCGTCCAGGAGCTCGCTCGCCTCGAGCTCGAGCTCGCGCTTCAGGATGTCGAGCAGGCGGCTCGCGTGGTGCCTGACGATATCGGTCGCCTTCATGAGGACGGGCAGGTCGTCCTTGATCACGAGGAGATTACAGGATATCGATTGCTCGCACTCGGTGAACGCGTAGAGCGCGTCCACCACCTCCGCCGCGTAGACGCCGCGCTGGAGCTTGATCTCGATCTCGACCTTGTCGGTGGTGAAGTCCGAGATCGAGGCTATCCTGATGCGCCCCGCCTTGGCGGCAGCCTCGACGCTGGCGATGAGGCTCTCGGTTGTGGAGCCGAAGGGCAGCTCCCGGATGAGTATGCGCTTCTCGTCGGAGAGGTCGAGCTTGGCTCGGACGCGGACCTTGCCCTGGCCGTCCTCGTACTCGGAGGCGTCGCAGAGGCCGCCCGTGGGAAAGTCCGGATCGAGCCTGAAGCGCCGGCCCTTGAGCGCCGCGATTTCGGCTTTGATGACCTCGACCGGATTGTGGGGAAGGATGCGCGTGCTCATGCCGACGGCTATGCCCTCGGCGCCCATCATCAGGATGACGGGAACCTTGGCGGGGAAGACGACCGGCTCGCTGTTGCGGCCGTCGTAGGACTCGACGTACTCGGTGATCTTGGGCTTGTAGAGGAGGTCCTTGGCGAGGCTCGTGATGCGGCACTCGATGTAGCGCGCGGCCGAGGCCTCGTCCCCCGTAGCGATGTTGCCGAAATTGCCCTGCTTGTCGATGAAGAGCTCTTTGTTCGCGAGGACGACGAGGGCCGAGTATATCGAGGCGTCGCCGTGCGGATGGTACTTCATGCAGTGCCCGACGACGTTGGCCACCTTGTGGAACTTGCCGTCGTCCATCTCGAAGAGCGAGTGGAGGATGCGCCGCTGCACCGGCTTGAGCCCATCCTCGAGGTCGGGTATCGCCCGGTCCTTGATGACGTAGGACGCGTAGTAGAGGTAATTTTCGTTGAATATCTTCCTGACGTAGGCCATCAGCCTATCCCTTTACAAAACAGGAAGAGGAACCACGGAGTCACGGAGAGAGATGGGAGGGCACGGAGGAGGAAGTATAATAGAAAAATCATAACACAAACCTCTTGATGCCATTTTGGAGGATATCGACATTGAGGTTGAGGAGAAGACCAATGCCGATTCCACTCATCCTCATATACGTCAAAACCTGGGCTTCATGCACACGCAAGAGCATTTCAACGGACTTAAGCTCAACGATTACCGAATCCCCTATGACCAAATCGATACGATAATGTCCCCCTACCGGCATTCCTTTATATATTACAGGAAGCTCTTTCTGACGTTCGATTCTCATCCGCGACATAGCGAACTCACGACAAAGACATTCCTCATAAACGCTCTCTAGCAAGCCTGGACCCAACTCGCGATGGACCTCGATAGCCGCTCCGATTATCTTCTCCGTCAATTCCTCGTTCTTCATCTCTTTTTCTCTCCGTGATCTCCGTTCCTCTCCGTGTCTCCGTGGTTGCCTCTCTTCCCTTACAAGTCGCCGATCAGGTTCTGCATGATGAACTCGCGGCGGTCGGGAGTGTTCTTGCCCATGTAGAACTCCAGTATCTCGGGCACGGCCTTGAGAGTCTGCACGTCGACCCGCACGAGGCGCATGTCCTCGCCTATGAAGCGGCCGAACTCGCTGGGGCTGATCTCGCCGAGGCCCTTGAAGCGCGTGACCTCCGATGCGGCTCCGAGGGCCCCGACGGCAGCGTCGCGCTCCTTGGCGCTGTAGCAATAGCGCGTGTCCTTCTTCGTCCTGACGCGAAAGAGCGGAGTCTCGAGGATGTGCACGCGGCCCTGCACGACGAGCTCCTCGAAGAAGGTGAGGAAGAAGGTCAGGAGGAGGTTGCGGATGTGGAAGCCGTCGTAGTCCGCGTCGGTCGCGACGACGATGCGGCCGTAGCGCAGTCCCTCGAGGTCGGTCTCGATGCCGAGGGCCATCATCATGTTGTACAGCTCCTCGTTCTTGTAGATGGCGGACCGGCCACGCCCGAACATGTTCTCGGGCTTGCCGCGGAGGCTGAAGATCGCCTGGGTATAGACGTCGCGCGAGCTGACCATCGAGCCGGCCGCCGAGAGGCCCTCCGTGAGGAAGATGGTCGAGGCCTCGCCCTTTGGGTCGCCGAGGTGGAATTTGCAGTCCTTGAGCTTGGGAATGCGCAGCTCGATCTTGCGGGCGGCCTCCTTGGCCTCCTTCTTGACCACGTTGAGCTCGGTGCGGAGCCTCTCGTTCGCGGCTATCTTCTCCTGGAGGCGCCTGGCCGCCTGGGGATTCTTGCGGAGGAAATCGTCGACGCCGCTCTTCACCTCCTGGAGGATCCACGGCTTGATGTCCGTATTGCCGAGCTTGTTCTTGGTCTGGCTCTCGAAGACGGGATTCTTGAGCTTCACGGAGACCGCGGCGGCTATGCCCTCGCGGATGTCCTCGCCCTTGTACTGCGCCTTGTAGAAGTCGTTGACGGCCTTGAGGAAGCCCTCGCGGAAGGCCGAGAGATGCGAGCCTCCGTCGGAGGTCCACTGGCCGTTGACGAAGGAGAAGTACTCCTCGCCGTAGTCGTTGGTGTGCGTGAAGGCGAACTCGATCTTGTCCCCGCGCCAATAACCGATGTCGTACAACGTGGCGTCGCCGACCTCCGCGTACAGCAGGTCGTGGAGACCGTTCTTGGAGGCGAAGTCGGCGCCGTTGAAGGCGAGCGTGAGCCCGGAGTTGAGGTAGGCGTAGTTCCACATGCGCTTCTCGACGAACTCCGGGTTGTAGGCGTAATCGCCGAAGATCTCGCGATCG
Source organism: uncultured Treponemataceae bacterium (assembly GCA_964396415.1). Classification (GTDB taxonomy): domain Bacteria; phylum Spirochaetota; class Spirochaetia; order Treponematales; family Rectinemataceae; genus UBA1306. Next base: position 11,182 of record CAYNFM010000064.1, read on the forward strand.
GGAGTGAATTCGACGAGAGTGCCGTTCGGCTCCTTCCTCGCCTCCGTCTCGCGCCTGTACTTCAGCACGCCCTTCTCGAAGCGCGCCTCGAACTGGCGGCCCTCGCGATAGGCGACGACGCGAAAGGCCGAGGAGAGGGCGTTGACCGCCTTGGTACCGACTCCGTTGAGGCCGACGGAGAATTGGAAGACGTCGTCGTTGTACTTGGCTCCCGTGTTGATGACCGACACCGCCTCGACGACCTTGCCCAGCGGAATGCCTCGGCCGTAATCGCGGACGGAGACGAGGGCGCCGCCCTCGGTCTTCGCGCCTGCGGCCTTCGCGCCTGCGGCCTCGGGCCGCCCCGCCTCCAAGGTCCCCTCCAGGCGGACGACTATCCTGTCGCCCGCCCCCATGATGAATTCGTCGACCGAATTGTCTATCACTTCCTTTAAGAGGACATAGATTCCGTCGTCGGGATTGCTTCCGTCGCCGAGGCGCCCGATGTACATGCCCGTGCGAAGGCGTATATGCTCGAGCGAGCTTAAGGTCTTTATCTTCGACTCGTCGTAGCCCTGAGCGCCCTTTGCTGCCATATCGGCGAAAATGTAGCATGCGGGGGCGTTCTCGAAAAGTGGGCCCGATGGCGAATCCGAAGCGAAAGCGTCCTTGAAACTCGAAACGCCGCGCCTATACTTGGTCGGCGGGGGCATGCATGCGATCAAAGACCAGGATTCTACTCTCTTCGGCGCCGTCATCGTCTTGCCGTCGCCGTTCGGCCCGACGACCTTGAATGGGTTATCCGCGCGGATCGCCGGCCCCATCGATACCTATGTTCCCGATGGGACGGATTCGGTTTTCGCGGCGTTCCGATGTAGGAAGCGAGAATGAAGAAGCCCTATCTCGCCGTCGCGGCGGCCTTGGTCCTTCTCCTCTCCTCGCCGCCGGCCCGGTGCAAGGATTTCCCGGAGGCTGTCGTCGCGGTCGACCCTTTGGCGGCCGCGACTCGACCGGGACTGCCTTCGGGCATGGGCGGAGCCTTCGAATACGCCGACTACGCCTTCGCCCACGACGACGTGGACAGCTTCTACTTCAGGCTGAGCGCCAGCCCCGTCTTCTGCGACTTCGACGAAGACTTCGCCCTGGGCGGGATCTTCGAAAGCATATTGATGTGCGGGCCCGTAAAGCCGGGCACCAGCGCGGCGAACATCGCGGACTTCTGGATGAACGCGGTGCAATTCCAATACGGGCTCTACGCCTCCCTCGCCCTGCCTCTCGCCGGTCGGCCCCACTTCCTGGCCGAGTACTCGAGGACGAGCCAGCATCCCCTAGGCAGCCCCGACTATGCCTTCTCCCAGGTCTCGGCCGACCTCCTCGTCCTCGGCATCGCGCCTCGGACGTTCAGCCTGGGCCCCGTCGCCGTCCGCTCCTACGTCAGGGGAGGCTACGGCTCGCTCTTCGCGTTTTGGCAGAGCAGCCTGCCGCAGCCTCGAATCTCCTGGCTCCTCAAGCCCGCCGCCGAGGCCGAGCTCCCGCTCCGCGGAGCCTGCGCCCTCGTCGCCAGGGCCTATCCGGAGTTCTTCATCGATCGCTTCACGGGCCTGCCGGATGCCGACTGGTTCGCCGAGGCGGGGATCATCTTCGCGAAGGGCAGGGACAGCACGGAGTGCCTTTTCACGCTTTACGACACGCGGGACTCGGAGCTGCTCGCGCCGCCGGCCGTCCACCCGACCTTCGAGGCGGGAATCGCGATCAGGTTCTCCTACGACAGGGCGAGACCGGGCTCAAGCCCCTGATCCCCGCCCGCCTCCCCCGGGCTGGCGAAGGCTCCTTCCGCGGGGCGGAACGCTAAAGCCTCGAGTACTCGATCGCGACCCGCGCTGCCAGAGAGGCGTTGCTCAGAACGAGGGCTATGTTCGCCTCGAGGCTCTCGCCACCAGTGAGCTCCTTGACCTTCGCGAGGAGGAAGGGAGTCAGGTCCCTGCCCCGTACGCCCTTCCCCTCGGCGGCCTCGAGGGCGCTCTCGATGGCCGCGCCTATCCGGACGGCATTCATCGAAAGCTCCTCGGGCAGAGGATTAGCGATAACCGCTCCCCCGCCGAGTCCCAAATCCCATTTGGCCTTGAGCCGACGCGCGATCTGGGCCGGGCTGTCCGCCCGTTCCACGAGGCGCAGCCCGGATCGGCTCGTGAAGAAGGCGGGGAACTCGTCGGTCCCGAAGCCTATGACGGGCACGCCCTTCGTCTCGAGGTATTCGAGGGTCTTGGGCAGATCGAGTATGGACTTGGCGCCCGCGCAGACTACCGCGACCTCCGTTCGGCCGAGCTCCTCGAGGTCGGCGGAAACATCCCAGCTGCGCTCCGCGCCGCGATGGACCCCGCCTATTCCCCCCGTGGCGAACACTCTGATACCGGCCATCGCGGCCACTATCATCGTCGCGGCCACCGTCGTGGCGCCGTCAGCGCCCGAAGCCACCACGCGGGGAAGGTCTCGGCGGCTAACCTTGGCGACGCCATCGGCGGAGCTCGCGCCCTCGGGGGCGCGCGGTCGGCCCAAGGCCTCGATCTGGGCCGCGCCCAGGCCCGCCTTGAGGCGGCCGCCCAGGATGGCGATGGTCGCGGGGACGGCTCCCGCCTCGCGTACGCCGGCCTCGACGCGGAGGGCGGTCTCGACGTTGCGGGGATAGGGCATGCCATGGGAGATGATCGTGGACTCGAGGGCGACGACGGGGGCGCCGCGCCCGAGAGCCTCGGCGACTTCCGGCGAGAGGTCAAGATAGGCGTTCACGCTCGATTCCTTTCGCGGTCTCCAAGAGGAGGGCCGCGCTCATCTCGGGATTGACGGGAGACTCCGAGGCCGAGGCCAGCGACGCCGCCGCGACGGCGAGACCGCAGCGCTCTCCCAGGCCGAGGCCTTCCAGAAGGCCCCAGGCTATGGCCGCGCAGGCGGCGTCGCCCGCGCCCGAGGCATTGCCGCTGTCCGATCCTCGCCGCCCTCGAGGGATGCGGGCTCGCCAGCGCTCGGGGAACTCCGGCGCCGAGCCGGGGCCTTCGGCCCAGAGTCCCTCCTCGCCGAGGGAGATGAAGGCCTCGTCCAGGCCTCGGGCTCGAAGCAGGCCCGCCAAGGCCTTAGGCGGGGAGGCTTCGCCCTCGCTTCCGCTGAGGCCGGCAAGGACCGCCGCCTCGGCGCAGTTCGGCTTCGCGAAGGAAAAGGCCCCGAGCGAGGCCGCGCCGCGCGAGGCCTTCTTGGCGGAGACGGGATCGAAGGCGAGGAGCGGCCCCCCATGGCCCTTCGGGTAGCGCCGGGCGATCCAGGCTATGGAGTCTTCGGCGATGTTCGCGTCGACCATGATTAGATCGGCCGAATCGAGGAGGGAGGCTCTCTCCTCGAGGCGATCGGGGTCGAGACGATCGATGGAGTCCATGGCTGCGACCGCCCCGACCAAGCCGCCGTCCGAATCGAGGATGCACAGATACTGCGAGGTCGGAGCGTCGGCCAGCCTGAGGCAGCCCCCCAGGCCGATTCCGATCGCGGCGCAGGAATCCTCCAGCCGGGCTGAAAACCCGTCATCGCCCAGGACCGAGATCAGCTCGACTCGCGAGCCGAGCCGGGCCAGGTTCTCCGCGATATTGCGCCCGACTCCTCCCGGCGCGAGCGTGAGGGAACCCGGATTCGAGTCGCGCGGCCTGAAGGGGGAACGGCAGCGAGCCTCTATGTCGATGTTGACTCCGCCCACCACGGCGATGCACGGCTTCCCGCTCAATGTTTCTCCTTAGTTGATTCTCGCTCCCGCTTCCTATAGAGTACTGGCTCGAGGATAACCGTGGATCAGATTTTCGACAGATTCGAGCGGATGTTCAAGTCCTGGGTCTCCGGCGCGAGCGACGAGGTCGATGAGGCCTTCGGCGAGGCCGGGTCCCGTCGCTCCAGCGGGGATCCCGACCTCGACGCGGCCATGGACGAGCTCGACGATTACCTCGATGCGGGCAGGACGGCGACCGAGGCCCGCGAGCGGGATCGGAAGCGCCGCGAGCGCGAGGAAGCGGCCCGACGGGCTTCCGGCGCCTCTTCCGCGCGTTCCTCCCGCCCGGGCGCGGCTTCCGGGCCTCCCGCCGCCCTCATCCAAGCCTACCGCAGCCTCGGGCTCGCCTACGGGACGCCCTTTCCGCAGGTCAAGGCAGCCTATAAGCGACTGCTCATGCAGAACCATCCGGACCGCAACTCCGCGACTCCCGAGCAGCTCAAGCGCTCTACCGAGATATCGGCCCAGCTCAATGCGGCGTATCAACGCATAGAGACCTGGAATTCCACCGGCAAGTTGGACGATAGTTAGCCTGGCGATGCGAGCCTCTTTTCGATCAAGGGAAGCGCAGCGGCTACCGAAAATCGAGCAAGACCTTGTGGAGGGATAGACAGGAATGAACGCCAACCCGCTTGCCGCTTACCGAGAGACTCGCGTAAAGACCGCGAGCCCGGGACAACTCGTCGTCATGCTCTACGATGAGGCGATCAAGCAGTCCGATACGGCGATAGCGCTGCTCGGGCCGGAATCAAAGCCAAAGCCCGAGGATATCGAGCGCATCAACGTAGCCCTCGGCAAGGCCCAGGACGTCATCACCGAGCTGATGGCTTCCCTGGATTTCGACGTCGGCGGCGAGATAGCGCGCGATCTATTCGCCCTGTACGTCTGGTTCGGCAGGGAGATGCTCGAGGCGAACATCCACAAGGAAGTCGGCCGCGTCTCGGCGGTCAGGAAGATGCTCGCCGAGCTCCGCGGGGCTTGGGCCGAAGCCGCGTCCAAGTCGCAGGGCGGCTCCTCATCGCCCGTCGGCGTCAACATAGCCGGCTAGGGACGGCGCCGCATGAGAGAAGGCACGGGACCGGAGATGGGTCAGAGAGTCGCGGCGCTCAGGCGCTTCCGCGAGCTCCTGGTTCAGCAGAGGACCAAGTTCGAGAATTACCTCAAGGTGCTCGACCACGAGCGGACCGACATCGAGTCGGGCGACGTGGACAGGCTCGCGGCCCACGTCGAGATCGAGGAGGCGATCGTCTCCGAGATATTCACCTTCCAGAAAGTCATCGATCCCCTCGAGCAGATATACCGCGCGGCCTATCCCGCGGCGGGGCAGGACCCCGAGCTTCCGGCGCTCCGCGGCACCCTCGAGGAGCTCAGGCGCGAGGTGCTTCGCCGAAACGCGGAAAACCGAGCCCTCCTCAAGCGGAAGATGGAGCTGGTCCGAGCCGAGATAGCAGGCTTCCGCAATCCCCTCTCCTCGCGCTCCTCCGTCTACGCCCGCCAAGGCGAAGGCAGCCTGGTGGACATCCAGGGCTGAATCGAGGGCGAACTGGAATCATAAGTTCCCGCTTCGCGGCATATGTCGCGACCGGCCTGGATGCAGTACCGACATCGCAGTGCGCCGTAGCGCGGCGGGTGTCGCAATAAAAAGAGCCCGATTCTTGAGGGCTCTTTTTATTGCGACAGGCCCTGCCAAGGGCGGACCGAGATGGCCGCGCGTGTTGCCTTCTCCGCCCCTTCGGCATATCCTCAGGGCATGAAACGCCCCCTGTACCTCCTCGACTCCTACGCCTTCATATACCGATCGTACTTCGCCTTCATGAACCGCCCCCTGCGCAGCCCCTCGGGGGCCAACGTCTCCGCGGCCTTCGGCTTCTTCCGCTTCCTCTTCGCCCTCTTCGACCAGCGCAACCCGGGCGCCTTCGCCGCCGTCTTCGATCCCAAGGGCAAGACTTTCCGGCACGACATCTACCCCGAGTACAAGGCGACCCGCCAAAAGACGCCCGAGGACCTCCATGCCCAGGTGCCCCTCGTCGAGGAGATCCTGCGAGCCCTCGGCGTACCGGTGCTCCGGGCCGACGGATTCGAAGCCGACGACCTCATCGCCACCCTTGCGACGCGCGCGCGCGCCGAGGGCCGGGAGTGCTGGATAGTCTCCGGCGACAAGGACCTCCTCCAGCTCGTCGGCGGGGGGGTAAAGGCCCTCCGCCCCGACTCGAGCTTCGCGTATAGCCCCTACGGGCCGGACGAGGTCAGGGCCGAATGGGGCGTCGAGCCCGAGCGGATACTGGATTACCTGTCCCTCATCGGCGACGCGTCGGACAACGTGCCGGGCGTGCCCGGCGTAGGAGACAAGACCGCGGTCAAGCTGCTCGCCGAATACCGCAGTCTCGCAGAGCTGTATTCCCGCCTGGACGAAGTCAAGCCCGAGTCCCTCAGGAAGAAGCTCGAGGCCGGCAGGGAGAGCGCCTTCCTCTCGTATAGGCTCATCACCCTCGACGGCGATGCGCCTATAGGCATCACCGACCTCGACGAGCTCGACGTGGGGAGCCTCGACAGGGCGAAGGCCAATGCGCTTTTCGTCCGCGAGGGGATGAAGAGCCTCGTGTCTCAGGGGACCGAGGCGAATCTGTTCGCGACCGAGCCGCGCGCGCAGGGGGGGGCGGCCGACTCGGCGCAGGCGGCCGGAGCCTCGGCCCCTCCCTCGGCCGCCCTAGCGGCGCCGCGCTTCCTGGGCCCCGGCGAATACGAGACGGTCTCGGACGAGGCGGCCCTCGCCTCCTGGGTCGACCGCTGCATAGCCGCCGGGACCTTCGCCTTCGACTGCGAGACCGACGACATCGACGAGCTCGCCGCGCGGCTCGTCGGATTTTCCCTCTCCCACGAGCTCAAGAAGGCCTGCTATGTCCCCCTCGCCTGCCCCGAGGAGCGCCGCGTGGGAGAGGAGGCCGCGCGAAGGCAGTTGAGGCGCCTCTTCTCCGCGCCGGGGGCGATCCTCGTCGGCCACAACGTCAAGTACGATTGGCAGGTCCTGCGGCGCTTCGGCGCACCGATGACCTGCGCGCTCCGCGATACGATGATCGCGGCCTGGCTCCTCGACGCCGAGTCGCCTTCCCTCGCGCTGGGCGCCCTCTCCGAGCGGCGCCTCGGAAGCGCGGGCATCGCCTACGAGGAAGTGGTGCCCAAGGGCGCGAGCTTCGCCATGGTGCCCGCGGACAAGGCGACCGCCTACGCGGCCGAGGACGCCGATTTCACGATGCGGCTTCACCTCCTCATGGAAGGCGAGCTCGAGGAGGCCGGCCTCGCGCGCCTCTACCGCGACCTCGAGATGCCGACCCTTCCCGTGCTCGGAGCCATGGAAGCGGAAGGCATTCTAGTGGACTCGGGCGAGCTTAGGGCCTACGGCGTCGAGCTCGACGCCGAGCTCGACCGGATCCAGGCCGATATCTGGAAGGACGTCGGCCACGAGTTCAACATCGCCTCGACAAAGCAGCTCCAGGAAGTGCTGTTCATCGAGCGCAAGCTCACGCCGGGAAAGAAGACGAAGACGGGCTATTCGACCGACAGCTCGGTCCTCGAGGAGCTCGCGGCCCTCGACACGGTGCCCCGGCAGATACTCAGGCACAGGACCCTCGCCAAGCTCAAGAGCACCTATATCGACTCCCTGGCCGCCCTCGCGGAATCCGACGCCGCCTCGGCCGACACGAAGGCTGAGTCCGGCAGCGGGACGGGCAGGATACATACGCACTACTCCCAGACCGGCGCGGCGACCGGCCGCCTCGCGAGCAGGGATCCGAACCTCCAGAACATTCCCGTCCGCGACGAGGAGGGAAGGCGCATACGGATGGCCTTCATCGCCGCTCCCGGGAACCTCCTGATTTCGGCCGACTATTCGCAGATCGAGCTCGTCGTCCTGGCCCATCTCTCGCAGGATCCCGGCCTCCTCAAGGCCTTCCGCGAGGGCGTCGACGTGCATCGCCGCACGGCCAGCCTCCTCTTCGGCATGAGCGAGCCCGAGGTCACTCCCGACAGGCGGCGCATCGCCAAGACCATCAACTTCGGCGTCATCTACGGCATGTCCGCCTTCCGCCTCTCGAACGAGCTGGGCATTCCCCGCGGCGAGGCGCAGAAATTCATCGACGCCTACTTCGCCACCTATTCGGGCGTCAGAGACTACATAGACAAAGTGGTGGCCGAGGCCGAGCGGACGGGCTACTCGACCACGATCCTAGGGAGGCGAAGGCCCATCGCGGCGATCAACTCGCGCAACAAGACCGAGAAGCAGGCCGCCGAGCGAGTCGCCGTCAATACGCCCATACAGGGCTCGGCGGCCGACATCGTCAAGCTGGCGATGCTGCGGGTCGACGCGGCGTTCAAGTCGCTCGCGCGCGATCGCGAGGAACCTCGGGCCCGCCTCCTCCTCCAGGTCCACGACGAGCTCATCGCGGAAGCCCCCGAAGCCGATGCCCCCGAGATCGCCGCCGCGATGAAGCGCGAGATGGAGGCCGCGATCGAGCTCTCCCTCCCCCTTCGCGCCGAGGTCGAGACGGCGCGTCGCTGGGGAGACATGCATTGATACTGGGTTTGACCGGGGGCTACTGCGCGGGGAAGAACACCGTCGCGGCCATACTCGAAAGGCGGGGCTGGACCTGCGTCGACGTGGATATGCTCGGACACGAGGCCGTCGACGCGGCGCGTGACGCCATCGTCGCCCGCTTCGGGCCCGGCGTCCTCGGCCCGGACGGCCGCGTGGATAGGAGGGCCGTGGCGCGCATCGTGTTCTCCGACCCCGCGGCCCTCGCCGACCAGGAGGCCATCGTCCACCCGATAGCCATTCGGCTCATGGAAGAGCGCATCGCCGCCGCGGAGTCCGAAGCGAAGGCGGCCGGCCGCGAGAGCATGATCTGCGTCAATGCTGCCCTCCTCTATCGCACTCCGCAGGCGTCGCTTTGCGGGGCGATCATCGAAGTGCGCGCCCCCTTGCTCGCGCGAATCCGCCGCGCTAAGGCGCGGGACGGTGTCGGCGCGAGAGGCGCGATGCGGCGCATCCTGCGGCAACGCCCGCTCTGGCGCCTCCGCTCGGCCTCGGGACGGCCGGTCGTCCAGATGCGCAATGCGGACGGCCCGGCCGCCCTGGAAGCCGCGACCCGGCTGGCCCTTGAGGCCGCGACCGCGAGAAGCCGCGACGCCTGACTACGCACCTTCGTGTAGAATCCCACGTCGAGGTATTTTTTTCGCGCATCGATTCCTTTGCACGACTTGTAGCCGATAAGCGTCGAAGGTATAATTTTGCCTATCCGGGAATCGTACGTGCCGGGAGGGACCGCTCTTCTGCCGCCTTGGCCGCGGCCTCGGGCGGTCTACGGCGAAGGAGAAGGACCATGCGAAACATCACAAAGCTAATGCTGGCGCTGTTGCTCGTCGCGGTAATCGGGGCTGCGGGATTCGCCCAGAGCGCGCCGCCCGCCGCCGGCGACAGCCTCACCATCGGACTCGTGCTCGTCGGACCCTATAACGACCATGGATGGAGCGAGGCCAACTACGATGGCGTCCAGTATGTACTCGGCAAGGTGCCGGGTACTAAGATGGTGTACATCGACAAGGCCAATTCGGCCGACCGCCCCGGCACCACCGTGTTCCAGCTCGCGGAGAGCCTGGTAGCCCAAGGCGCCAAGATGGTCATCTTCAGCTCGGACGATTTCAGCGACGATGCCGTGAAGTTCGCCAAGGCCCACCAGGACGTATTCGTCATCATGTCTTCGGGCGACCAGGTCTGGAAGGACGGCAAGAACTATCAGGACATCCCCAACATGATCAACATCATGGGCAAGTGCGAATACATGAAGTTCGTCGCCGGCGCCGCCGCCGCCCT
>CAYNFM010000065.1:0-2036 GCA_964396415.1 uncultured Treponemataceae bacterium
AGAAGGACTTCTCCGAAATCGCCCGCAAGGCCGCGGCCTCCAGCTCCATGCGCGGCAATCCCATCCCCCTCCTTCCCGAGGAGCTTATGCGGATCCTCGAGGCCGCTTTGTGAAATAATTGAAAAATAATCACTAGCATTTATTAAGAATGGGTAAATTATGTCACCATACGCGAAATATTCTAAATGTATTTATTGTGATTTTCCCGACATAAGCGTATATTCTGCCTAATAGGTTTGAGGGACGGAAAAGCTTTCCTAGGCTCCTTCCTTACCTCTAGTCGACGAGGCCGACCAGGCGGCGTCGTCTTGGCCTTCCGGGGTAGCCTCCTTCCCCGGGAGGCCTTTTTTTTATATACTCGCCGCCATGGATCTTAAGGGCTTCGACGCCTGGTGCCGCTCCTTGATCGATATCGGCGCTCTCGACCGTATCGACGATTCTCTCAACGGCATACAAGTGGGTCGTTCCGGCGGAAAGGTCGAGCTCGTCGCCTTCGCGGTCGACGCCTGCGCCGAAAGCATGCGCAGGGCCGCGGCTGCCGGGGCCCAGGTCCTCTTCGTCCACCATGGCCTTTTTTGGGGGAAGCCGGCTCGAGTCGAAGGCATACTCCTCGAGCGCATAAAGCTTCTCCTCGGCGCGGATATGGCCCTCTATGCCTGCCATCTTCCTTTGGACAGGCAGCCCGAGATCGGCAACAACGCGGTACTTGCCCGCCTGATGGGCCTAAAGGACATAAAGGGCTTCGGCGAGTATCATGGGGTGGAAATAGGTCTCATGGGCCTGCTCGATCCGCCCCTCGGCCTGGACGAGATACTTCATCGAATCCTTCCCGACGGCTCGAGGCCGAGGACCCTCATTCCCGGGCGCAAGGACCGGATCGCAAGCGTGGCGGTCGTTTCGGGCGGCGCCGCCATGGAAGCCTTACGGGCCCTGGACCAGGGCATCGATCTCTACGTCACCGGCGAAAGCTCGCATTCGATCTACCATGCGGTCCAGGAGGGGGGCATGTCCTTCCTCGCCGCCGGCCATTACGCTACCGAGGTATGGGGCGTTAAGGCAGTGGCCGAGCGGCTCTCGCGCGAGACGGGGATAAAGACGCTCTTCGTCGATCTGCCCACCGGCCTTTAGCGCCATATCGAAGCTCGGGAAAGGACCAAGGATGAGCAAGATTCGGGCGAACCTCGCCCCCTTCGCATTGAGTGCCGCGATCATCGTCGTCGACCAGGTCAGCAAGGCCCTCGTCGTCGCCGAGGTCAGGCCGGATAGCATCTCTTTCAGGGCCTTCGGCGACTTTTTCTGGTTGGTGAGACAGCAGAATCTCGGAATGGCTTTCAGCCTCCTCGACGGCTTGCCTCCCCTCGCGAGGGGCCTTGTCCTCATCGTACTGCCCCTCGCCCTAGTCGCCGCCGTCCTCGTCTTCTACTTCAAGAGCTCCGAGCCGACGACCCTCCAGAGATGGGTCCTCTGCGGCATAGCCGGCGGAGGCATCGGCAACGTCCTCGACAGGATATTCAGGCCCGATGGCGTCGTCGATTTCATCAGCGTAAAATTCTACGGGCTCTTCGGCTACGAGCGCTGGCCGACATTCAACGTCGCGGACGCGAGCGTCGTCGTCTGCGCCATCCTCCTCGTGATCTCAACCATCGTCGTCGACGCAAGGAGAAAACGATGACCAAGAACGGCAGGAGGGCCCTCTTCCTTCTCGTCGCCACGGTGTCCAACATGCTGCTTACCGTGATAATCATCATTATCATGTTCGTGGCCCTCAATGCTCTCGCCATGACGATCGGCCTCAAGAACGCGGGAGGGGCGATAATCATAGTTTCTTTTATAGCGGGCGTCGTCCTCTCGGGCTTCGCCTACAGCAGGGTCCTCAAGGCCCTGCGCAAGCGGCCGGGCCTCGAAGAGCGCTTCGGCCTGCTCAAATAGGAGGCCGATGATGAGCGGATATGCCGATAAGCTTGCGGCCCAAGACCCTCGTCTCGCTCCGCTCGACGTTCGCCTCGCTCCGCTCGACGTTCGCCTCGCTCCGCTCG
>CAYNFM010000065.1:2136-20602 GCA_964396415.1 uncultured Treponemataceae bacterium
CTCGCTCCGCTCGACGTTCGCCTCGCTCCGCTCGACGTTCGCCTCGCTCCGCTCGGCGCGAGGATACCCGAAGTCCTCCTGCCCGCGGCGGGGACCGACTACTCCAAGTGGGCCGTCGTGGCCTGCGACCAGTATTCCTCCGAGCGCGAGTACTGGCAGCGCGCCGAGGCCTTCGTCTCCGGCGCGCCCTCTACCCTCGGCCTCATCTTCCCCGAAGCCTACCTCGAGGACGCCGACGCCGATCAGCGGATCGCACGCATTCAAGAAAACATGCGCCGCTATCTCGCCGAGGGCGTGGTCGCCCCGATCGGCGAGGGCTTGGTCTTGATAGAGCGCTCCACTCCCCGCGAGGAGAAGCCTCGCGTGGGGCTTCTCCTCGCGGTCGACCTCGAGGCATACCGCTATGGCGCCGATTCGACCTCCCTCATCCGTCCCAGCGAGGGCACCATCGTCGAGCGCCTCCCCCCGCGCATGAGGATTCGCCGCGGCGCCGCCCTCGAGCTTCCCCACATCATGCTTCTCCTCGATGATCCGAAGCGCACCGTGGTCGAGCCCATCTATGCCGCCCGCTCGAGCCTGCCTGGGCTTTACGATTTCCAGCTCATGCTCGACTCCGGCCGCGTACGGGGCTGGCAGGTCAAGGATCCCGCCCTCCTCGACGCCGCGGCGGAGGCCCTAGCCCGCCTGGCGGATCCCGCCGCTTTCAAGGCTAAGTACGGCTCCGATCACCCCCTGCTCTTCGCGGTGGGCGACGGCAACCATTCCCTCGCGACCGCCAAGGCGGTATGGGAAGAAATAAAGGAGGCCCATGCGGGAGAGCCCGGCCTCATGGAGCATCCGGCGCGCTACGCCCTTGCCGAGCTCGTGAACGTCTACGACGAGGGCTTGCCCTTCCACCCGATACATCGCATCCTCCTTGGCCTCGACGAAGGTGCGCTCTTGAGCGCTCTCTCGGACTGCCAGGAGTTCGAGATCGACCGCTATCCGAGCTCCGAGGCCGCCCTAGCCGCAGTGGACGGAGGCCGAAGGATCGACGCGCGCGGAGATAGCGACGCGAAAGTCCAGCGCGTCGCCTGCGTCTCCCCCGCGGGTAATCTCGTCATAACCTTCACTCGACCCAAAGCCAAGCTCGCCGCCGGCACCCTGCAGGACTTGCTCGACCCTCTCCTCAAGTCCAGGCCCGGTCTCGGCATCGATTATATCCACGGTCGCGAGAGCCTTCTCGCCCTCGCGGCCAAGCCCGGCAATCTAGGTCTCTATCTCCCGCCCATCGACAAGTCGGGCTTCTTCGAGACGGTGATCCGCGACGGCGTAATGCCCAGGAAAACCTTCTCTATGGGCGAGGCGCCGGAGAAGAGGTTTTATATAGAGGCCAGGAAGATAACGCGCTGAGGCGGAAGGCTTTTCGTACTCTATCGAGTTGGGCGAGTTTCCGGCTTTACGAATCTAGATAGTAGGGCGACATGCTCCGCATGTCGCGAATTTAAGGAATGTTTCGCGTAAAGGCCTTAGTGGCGACATTCCCCTTGGTCATGTCGCCTTATTGACGAAGGCCTTGATAAAAAGTCCCTTAGGCTGTCCCGCGATGGCCGCGCAGGTCGTATCGGCGCTGGCGAGTGAAGCTATTCGTCCATTTTCACTCGACTTGACATATAACCCATATTCTGTACAATGGCGCTAGCTTTCATCGTTTCGCTAAAAAAGAACGCTTTCCTATAATTCAGGAGGAACCTATGGTCATCTTGCTAGCCGACGCCTTCGCGCCGGACCTGCCTGCGAGGCTCAAGGGCTTCGGCGAAGTGGCGACTGACCTAGGTCGCGTATCCGAGGCCGAGGTCATCATCGTCCGCTCCAAGACCAAGGTCGACAAGGCGATGATCGACGCCGCGTCCAAGCTCAAGTACGTGATCCGCGGGGGCGTCGGAGTCGACACGATCGACGTCGAGTACGCGAAGTCCAAGGGCATCGCGGTCGACAACACGCCGGAGGCCTCGAGCCTCGCGGTCGCCGAGCTGGCCTTCGCATTGATGATCGCCATGCCCAACCATATAGCCGAGGCCGACTCTTCCATGAAGCAGGGCAAGTGGCTCAAGAAGGAGCTGGAACGCACCGAGCTCGGCGGCAAGACGCTCGGCCTCATCGGCTTGGGCCGCATCGCGCGCGAGCTCGCCCTCCGCGCCAAAGCCTTCGGGATGAAGGTCATCGCCTACGACAAGTACGTGGAGTCCTCCGACGCAGCGTCCATGGCGAGTCTCGACGAGCTTCTCGCGGTCTCCGATTATATCTCCCTGCATACGCCTCTGACCGACGAGACGCGCGGCATGATCAACGCGGGAAGCATCGCGAAGATGAAGAAAGGCGCCTATCTCATCAACACCTGCCGCGGACCCGTCGTCAAGACGGAGGACGTGGCGGCGGCCCTCAAGGAGGGCAGGCTGGGCGGCTTCGCCACCGACGTCTACGACAAGGAGCCGCCCGAGGGCTCGCCGCTCCTCTCGTCGCCCCGCGTGCTCCTCACGCCCCACCTCGGCGCCTCGACCGAGGAGAACCTCCTCCGTCTCGGCGACTGCATCGTAGAGCGCATGCAGAAATACTGCGGGAAATAAGGAGCGAAGCATGAAGCGAGTCATCAATTTCAACGCGGGCCCCGCGGCGATACCGCAGGAAGTCCTCGAGCAGGCCCAAGCCGAGATGCTCGACTGGAAGGGAACGGGCATGTCCGTGATGGAAGTCTCCCACCGCTCCAAGGAGTACGAGGAGATGCACAACCATGCCCAGGCTTCCTTTAAAGAGATAGCGGGCATGGGCGAGGACTGGAAGATCATCTTCCTCACGGGAGGAGCGAGCTCGCAGTTCTTCATGCTCCCGATGAACATGCTTCCGGAAGGCGGGAAGGCGGATTATCTCGTCACCGGCCATTGGAGCAAGGCCGCGGTCAAGGAAGCCAAGCGCTACGGGCAGATCGACGTGATCTCAAGCGAGAGGGAAGGGACCTTCCGCTCCATCCTCAAGCCGCCCGAAATCAAGATCGACCCAGCTGCCGCCTACGTGCACATGACGAGCAACAACACCATATTCGGCACGCAATGGGACTATTGGCCGGAGGTCGGGAACCATCCCCTCGTCGCTGACATGTCGAGCGACATCTTCTCCCGGCCCTTCCCCGTCGACAAGTTCTCCATGATCTACGCGGGCGCGCAGAAGAATTTGGGCCCTTCCGGCGTCACGGCCGTCGCGATCAATGACAGCTTTCTCGCCAAGGCGAAGGAAGACCTGCCTTCCATGCTCTCCTACAAGCTTCAACAGGCGAACAACTCGCTGTACAACACGCCGCCCTGCTTCTCGATCTATATCCTCGACCTCACCTTGGCTTGGATCAAGAAGATGGGCGGACTCCAGGGCATACAGAAGGTCAACGAGGAGAAGGCGCGCGTGCTCTACGAGGCGATCGACTCCTCGGGAGGCTACTACGATTGCCCCGTGGACAGGGACGCGCGCTCGAGGATGAACGTCGTGTTCCGCTTGAGGAGCGAGGAGCTCGAGGAGCGGTTCGTCAAGGAGGCCAAGGCCGCAGGCATCATCGGCGTGAAGGGCCACCGCTCGGTCGGGGGCATACGCTTCTCGATCTATAACGCCAATCTCGTCCAGAACGTCAAGGCCTCAGCCGACTTCATGAAGGATTTCCAGAAGCGGAACTGACCGCCGACCCCGCCGCGACGGCGCCTTCCCGGCGCGGTCCGCCTAGAGGCGGGCCAGCAGGGCCGAGGCGCGCCCGCGCAGGGCGGCCATGTCCCGTCGGGTCTTTACGACGAAGGGGTTATCCTCGGGACAGCCGACCACCGCGCGCATCTCGGCCTCGCTCCGGAAGGTCGCCTTGCGGAATCTGTTGGAATGGTCCTTGGCTCGGGTCGCGTAGACATGGGCTTCCACCTGCGAGCTGAGCTTGACGAGGTCGCGCAGGGCGGAGCCGAGGAGCTCGGCCGGCGCCGGCGCCGGCGAGAGGATACGCAGCACGGCCCAGGCGTGCTCGGCCTTGTCGGAGGGATACTCTTCGGCGAGTCGCGCGTACTCCGCGTGCATCGCATGCCAGTCGCGCAGCGAGCCCGAGCGCGCCTTGGAGAGAAGGGCCTCGACCTTGGACGACGGCGCCAGCTGGCCGCCCAGGTTCTCCCATGAAGTCTCCCGCGCGCGGGCGCGGGTATCGAGGGCGCCGAGGGCCGACTCGAGGGCGGGAGCGGTCGCGGCGAGGCCCGGGGTCTCGAGCCATTGCAGGACTGCGTTTCCCGCGTACCACTGCAGCATCTCGCGATATGCCGCGAGGGCGCGACGCGGTCGCCTGAGCACGACTTTCCTTCCCGAATTCTCGACGAGTCGCGGCGGCAGGTCGATGAATTCGGGATCGCCGTCGGCGTTTCTCGCCCAATCTTCGATCAGGCGCATAGCTTCGATCATCTCCTCGGCGGTATCGGGGGCGAAGGGCGAGAACTCGATCGCCTGGATCCTGACCGCGCGCTTGTCGCGAGCCAGGAATTTGCTTTCGTTGCGCATGAGGGCGTAGAGGTTGTGCGACCACCAGTAGGCGGGCACGAGCACCAGGCGATTGCGCGAGGGGTCGTCGTCGACGAGGCAGAAGGGGAGGGGAAGGTCGATCTCGAATCGATAATCGCCTTTCGATAGGAGGCAGAACGAGGCGAAGCGCGAGGAATGCTTTACCGAGGCCGACAGGCCGGGCCAGAAGCCGCGCCCCGCCTCGACCTCGCCGTCGTTGGCGCGGGAGTTGTGGTTGGAGCCTATCGTCGCGCCGGCCGCTATGTTCGATTGGCCTCGTACGAGGGCCGCGATGAGGAAGCTCGTATTGTGGTGCTGCTCGTGGCCGGGGAAGATGAGGTTGTTGAGCATCTCGCAGCAGGAGACGGTCGAATTATCGCCGAGCACCGAGTGGATGAGCCTGGCTCCGTATTTGAGCGAGGAGTTGGGTCCCAGGACGAAGCGCACCGCCTTGCATCCGTAAAATATCCTGCAACCCCTGCCCACTATGCCGTTGACCAGCTCGACGCCCTCGCCGATCTGCGTGCGCTCGACGTCGCTGGAGAGTATCGTAAGGTTCTTCAGCTTGTTGGCGCCCTTGACGTAGGCGGACTCGCCTATCGCGACATCCTTCACGATTCGGTTGGACTTGAGCACGGAAGCCCTGCCGATCGTGCCGTAGCGCCCGCGCCTCCGATCGTACATCGAGTCGGTCATCGCCCTGAACGAGGCTATGAGAGCCGGGTCGCCGCGGCGGCGGGCCCAGAGGTAGGCGTCGGCGCAGATCATGTCCTTGAAGGGCGGTACGGAGCGCCCGCCCGCCTCGTTCATGAGGTCGAGCTCGACGCGGAGCTCCTCGGCCTCGCCCTCCATGACGATGCCGTTGCCGAACTTGGAGTGGTTGGAGACGTGGATTTCGTCGTTGGATAATAGGATGCAGCCATCGCCGATTATATAATGGGCGATGTAGGAACAGTCGTGGATGGCGCAATCGTCGCCGATGTCGCAGGCGACGATCCTCGAGTTGGTGATGCCGGCGGGAGCGACGAGGTCGTGGTGCTCGATCGCCAAGCGCTTGATGGCGCCCAGGCGGACGAGGCCGGCGAATTCGCAGTTGCGGACGATCTCCGGAGCGAATGGCTCCGTTACGCGGATGAGGCTCCAGTCCGCGCATCGGTTGCCGTTCTCGACGAGGGCAGCTAGTTCGGGCCCCGAGAGGCCCCGATAGGAGGACGCCGCGCGGCCCAATGCCGTCTCGAGCTGCGAGTCGCGTATCAGATATTCGTCCTCGCCCGGCTCCAGAAAGTCATTCGGGACGAAACCCGATCCGTAGGCTTCCGCTTCGAGTATACGGATATCGTTCATCGTTTGAATGAGGATATCCTCTGTACGATGCGGGAGCAAGGCCCCGGGGCGACCGGGGTATTGACCAATAGACGCCTTTTTGCCATGGTAGGCCATGAGTTCCCGGGAAACGGCCCTAGACGAACGCCTGGTCCCCGATGTCGACAGGGTGGCTTTCGAGACGCTGCCCCTTCTCGTCGGCGCCGACGACGCGAGACGCGGCCGCTATGCCGTCCAACTGGCCGATATCCTCGGGAACGCCGGCGAGTTCCAGCAATACGCAAACGGTCCCGCGCCCGAGCGCCTGGCGCGGATAGACCGCCTCCTTCGCATCTTCCGCGAGAATGTAGAGCTCCTCGTCCACAAGACCTGGGTGGAAAAATCGGAAGAGAAGCCCAAGGATCGCCTCCTCGAGGATCTTCTCGCCTTCGAGCGCGAGTTCCGCGACGGAGCCGTATGTCCAGCCTTCAAGCGTTTCGTGGCCCTCGCCAACTCCATCGCCAGCCTTCTCTTCGGTCATCAGAGCAAGGCCGAGGACTTTCTCGCCTATTGCTTCCGCATCGACCCCAAGTTCGGCCTCTTCTTCTGGTACGTGAACGAGCTCGAGAAGCAGGCGCGCGAAGGCTTCTGCTCGGACGAACTCATGACCGTAGAGACCCTCCTCGGGATCTACGTCCTTTCCAGCTTCTGACGCCGGGGATCCCGCCGCGCCTCCGCCCATCCGCGGCTTGAGGCTTGGCGCATGGGGTGCTTAATGCGTCGAGCCTTGACGAGGGGGGAGAGTGGCGCGGATTCGGGAATGCCTCGTGATGGCCAAGCCCGCGGGGCCGCGCTGCAATCTGCGTTGCGACTACTGCTATTATCTCGACAAGGAAGAATCCTTCTCGAGCCTTCCCTGGCCCATGCCCGAGAAGCTCCTGGAGCGCTATATCGCGGAGCGCATCGAGAGCTCCCCGGGACCCTCGACCCATTTCGAATGGCACGGAGGAGAGCCTACCCTCCTCGGTCTCGACTACTTTCGCCGAATCGCGAGGATCCAGCGCGCCCGCCTGCCTCGGGGGAGGTCGGTCACGAACGGGATCCAGACCAACGGAACCTTGATCGACGAAGAATGGGCGGCATTCTTCGCTAGCGAGGGCTTCTCGGTCGGCCTGAGCCTGGATGGGCCGGCCGAGCTGCACGACCGCCATAGGAAAGGCAGGGGCGGGGCGCCCAGCCACGCGGCGGTCATGCGCGCCTTGGGCCTATTGAAGGAAAGAGGCGTATTCGTCAACATCCTCTGCGTCCTCCACGAGGGCAACGTCGCCTTTCCCGAGCGCGTATACTCCTTTTTCAAGGGCGAGGGCGTCAAATACCTGCAGTTCCTCCCTCTCGTCCCGCGGCCGAGCCGGGCGGGCGCGGCTTCCGGGAATGCCGGAGCGGCGGCCGCTCCGGAGGCGATAGGCGATTTTCTGTGCGCCGTCTTCGATCTGTGGATACGCGAGGACGTCGGACGCATCGTGGTGCAGGCCTTCGACGAGGCGCTCCGCCCCATCTACGGCGCCCCCCATGCCCTGTGCGTCCACCGCGAGACCTGCGGCGACGTCGCCGTCCTCGAGCGCGACGGGAGCTTTTACGCCTGCGACCATTTCGTAGACGGCGAGCACATGATTGGAAACTTGGGCGAGCGCAGCCTGGCCGAGCTTTCCTCCGACCCGCGCATGCTCGCATTCGGCCGGGCCAAGCGGGACGCGCTGCCGCGAGCCTGCCTGGATTGCGAAGTCCTGGCCTCCTGCAACGGCGGCTGCCCCAAGGATCGCTTCGTCGATGTCCCGGGGACCGTGGGCCTCAATTACCTCTGCGCGGCCTACAAGCGCTTCTTCCTCCATTCTAGGCCGCAGCTGATCCGCCTTGCCGCTCACATGAAAGCGGGGAAGAGTCTCAGGAGCTTCGCTACCGGATGATATCCTCCGGATTCTCGTACTTGACGTATTCCTCGCGGAGGGGAGAGAAGATCTCGATGGCTACCGAGTCCTCCAGGACTTTCGCCCCGTGCGTCACCCCCGGGGCTATGCACCAGCTGTCGCCGCCGGCGGCTTCGCGGGTATCGTCGCCGATGGTCAGGCGGAGCCTCCCCTGGATGAGGTAGCCGATCTGCTCGAAAGGATGGCTGTGCGAGGGTAGCTCACTGCCTATCCGCAAGCGGTACTTGGTCATGAGGGTTTTCTCGCCGTGCACGAGAGTCTTGATCTCGATGCCGGGGAAGATGTCCTTAAAGCCTTTTCCGGAATTGCTGCCTCGCATAATGCCTCCTCTGGCGCGCATGAATATAAAACGAATCTAATACTTTAAGATGAGCGGGGAAAGGAAAGCCCGGACGAAACTCCCGCGACCGCGGGCGCCGATTCGAAAGCCCGTCGAAGGTTAGCCGCTTATATCCTCGAGCTCCCGGTCCTTCGTCTCGGGCAGGAAGACGAGGACGAGGACGGCGCACAGGAGGGGGAAGAGGCCCATGAGGCCGACCGCCGGCCCCACGCCGCTCGAGCGCGCCCCCCCCTGCCCGCCAGCCGGATCCGGGGAGGGACCAGCGAAGAGCCCGGCCAGAAGGCCTACCATCGTGGGCGCGAGGACCATGCCGACGCGGCCCAGGGTGTTGTTGGTCCAGGCGGCGGCGCTCGCCCGCAGGCGCGTGGGAAAGAGCTCCGCGGTATAGGTGGAGCAGAGGCTCAGGTAGCTCGTCGCGAAGAAGATGAGGACGACCAGGGAAGCTCCCATGAGGAGGGGCGCGGGAGGGGCGTTGAAGGCGACGAAGGTCGCGACCGCGCCGAGGCCGAAGAAGAGGACGCAGGTGGGCCTGCGTCCCCATGCGTCCATGAGCCTTCCGGCGACGATGAAACCGGATAGCCCGATAGTATAGGAGATCGCCACGATAAGGCTGACCTGGCGGAGTCCCAGCCCGCGGTCGCCCATTGCGAACGTGGTCCAGAAGGTCAGGATGGGCGTGTAGCCGAGGTACATGAAAAACCAAAGGCACGCGATGACGACGAGATTCTTCCGATACTTCCTCTCGAGTATCTCGGACCACTTGGGACTGTCGGTCCGGGTCGCTCGATACACGGCGTAGCGCCGCGTCTCCCGCAGGCTTAGGCGGACGAAGAACACGATGACGAGCGGAATGATCCCGATCAGATACATCGCCCTCCAGCCGGCGGCGACCCTGTCGACGATGGGAAAGATGGCGCTGCCGACGATGCCGCCGATGCCGGCCATGGCTTGCACGACCGCGATGCCGAAGCCGCGCCTGGTCGCGGGCAGTTCCTCGGCGATGATGACCGTGGAGATGCCCCACTCGGCCACGAGGAACACGCGGGCGAGGAATTGCATGGCGACGAAGCCATAGACGCCGCGGCTGGCCGCGGTGAGCGCGGTGGCCGCGGTATAGCCGAGGACCGTCCACATCAGGGTCGCCCTGCGGCCGAAATAGTCCCCCAGGCGGAGCACGAAGAAAGCGACGATGGTCCCGACGGCGATCGCCGAGGCGGCGAAGCCAGTCTGGAGGATGCTCAAGGAGAATTCCTTCCTGAGGAAGGGCAGAACGAGATTGAGGATGATAAAATCGTAACCTTCGAAGAAGCTGGCGGTCGACACGAGGAAGATGAGAAAGACATGAGGCTTCGTAAGCCGATCGCCGTGGCTCATCGTGCGTCTCCTCGGGCTCCGCGGGCTCCGGCCACTATAGGCCCGGCAAGGGCTGGCGGCAAGGTCCCTAACGAATTACTCATGACGGAGTCGCGCGGGCCGTTGACAGACGCGTCGGCAAGCCGGAAAATGCGCTCTATGCGCAAGAGGATGGTCGCCTTCGCCGCCTTTGCCCTACTCGCCCCCGCCTTAGCCCTTCTGGCGCTCCCTTCGGATAGCGGAAAGCGACGGGCCATCGTCCAGACCGCGCAGTCCTTCGTGGGCGTGCCCTATGTCTACGGCGCCGAGTCGCCTCAGGCCTTCGACTGCTCGGGCTTCGTGCAGTACGTATATGCCCACGCCGCCGATATCGAGATACCTAGGAATTCAAAGGGACAGTGGGCGGCGGGGACTCCGGTCGACGCGAGCGCCGTCAAGCCCGGGGATATATTCGTCTTCGACACGGTGGGCGGAGGAGGGCCGAGCCACGTGGCGATATTCCTGGGCGGCGACGAAATGATCCATGCCGTATCCGAGGGTCCGAGAACAGGCGTAATCGTCTCGCCGGTCGCCGACCGCTATTTCGGGCCGCGGATGATCGGGGCGAGATACTTCATCGTATCAGTTCCGCCGGCCCCTCCCGCTCCCGCAATCGCCGCCAAACCCGCCGCCGCCAAGCCCGCCACGCCGCCTGCGGCGCTTCCGGCCGCGCCCGTACCTGCGCCTGTACCCGCGGCCGTCCCCGAACCGCCGCCGGTATCCTCCGAGCCTGCCGTTTCCCAGATCGGCTTCGTGGTCGGGCCAAGGCCCGCGGTCTTCGCCGATAAGATTCCCGCGGCGACGGGGACCTCCCTCGCCTTTACGATCACCAACGGAACCGGAAGGGGAGGGGTGTTCCATATTTTCTTCTACAAGGCGAGCGTCGACTTCTCGAAGATCAGGATCCTCCGCGAGGATAGGGAAGAGATCCCGGCGGGGGGCAGCGTCGAGATCGCGCCCTACCTCTTCACCGAGCCGGGAATCTATCGCCTCAACGTAAAGACGGCCGACAATACCCAGCTTATGCAGCGCAGCTGGAAGGTCGTTACCGTAAATTGAAGAGCATGAGGGACAGCTTCTTGATCGTAAAGCGGTCCCTGAGGTAGTGGGCGTTCCTCAGTCCGAGCCCTATCTCTTCTTCCCCGAGGCCGAGCTCGCGCGGATCGACCGGGCATCCGGCGACAACGAGGAGCCGCGCCGTCTCGGCGGCGGTCGGCACTGACTCGGCCAAGGCGAGAATATCCTTCCAACCGGCGACGACGCCCTTCTTGAGCGTCTCGTATTCGGCTTCGCCGATGGAGAGGAAGCGCTCGTGTCCGAGGATTACCTCCTCGGCGGCGGTACCGAAGGCCTCGCGGATCCGCGCTTCCTCTTCGAGGCGCGGGGGGAGGCGCGAGCGGGCGAGTCTTTCGACCGCCTCCGCTTCCGTCATGTTCCGCACCCTGTCCCAAAGCCTCGCCGTCTCGAGCGTGCCGATGCCGACTTTGAGCCCGTGCAGGATCGGGGGCCGGCCCTCGCGAAGGAGGCGCATCTCCCAATAGTGCGAATATTGGTGCTCGGCTCCCGAGGCCGGGCGGGAGTGGCCCGCCTCGGCCATGCAGTGTCCCGACTCGACGAGGGCGGCCATGAGCTTTTCGAGGCCCGCAGGTTGGGCCGCCCCTATCGAAGGCGCGGAGTCGACGCAGGCCTGGGCGGCCGCGACCGAGCGGCGGGCTATGGCCTCGTCGAAGCTCTCGCCCCAGAGAAGAGCGCCGAGCCTCCAGTCGGCCGAGGCCGAGAACTTGCAGAGCATGTCCCCGAAACCCGCCGCGATCATCGGACGGGGGGCCGATGCCAGGACCTTGGTGTCGGCGAAGATGGCGAGAGGGGCCGCGGCCGGGATCGTCCGCTTCATTCCTTCCATTATTATGGGCGCGACGACCGACGCGTAGGCGTCCACCGAGGGCGCGGTGGCGAGGCAGACGAAATCGCGCCCCGTTCTGTGGCAGACGAAGCGAACGATATCGGTGATGGTGCCGGAGCCGGCGGCGACGTAGATGCGTTCCCGCGGGTCGTCGTCCGCGAGGAGGCGGAGGATGCTGTGGGCGTCCGCCGCGAGATAGGGGTAGCGGAAGACGGTCGCGCGGGTCGGTAGGCCTGCCGCGCGCAACTCCCCCTCTGCCTCTATGCCTACCGCCGCATATGTCGAGGCATCGGCGACGAGACGAATCGGGCCGCCTTCGGGTACATTGCCTCCGGTCTTTTCCCTCCCCGCGCAAAAAGCGGATAGGCGCTTGGCTGCGCCGGGGCCGATATCGACTACTGCCGGAAGGCGGGGCGAATTCATGCAAACCTCCGAGTCGTCTTTGAGCGCTTCGAGTTTATGTTTTTTTCTCGATTGACGGAAGACCTATAGGATGATACAACGGAATCAGCGTGTACGTACACGATCGTTTATGTGTACGTACACGATACGTTATGGAACCAGAGCGAATCACAGTAAAGGAGATCGCCCGTCTCGCAGGCGTCTCGATAGGGACCGTTGACCGAGTGCTTCATGATAGGGGCGGCGTTTCGTTCGAGACGAAGGAGAAGGTCGATTCGATCGTAAGCTCGTTGGGATATGAACCCAACATCCTCGCGCGCCAGCTCTCGCTCAATAAGACCTATACGTTCCGAGTCGTCCTGCCTCGCTCCGATCAAGACTCCGGTTATTGGGCCCTGTGCCTGGCCGGCATCCGCCGCGCGGAACGCGACCTTTCCCCCTACAGGGCCAGGCTCAGGATCGACGAGTTCGACCGTTACGATCGAGCGGCTTATCGCGGCCTCCTGGATGATGTCCTGGCCAATCCCTGTAACGGTCTCCTTATCGCGCCCGTTCTGCCGGAGGATCTTCTGCCGGTTTTGACCAGGATGAACGGCAGCGTTCCTTACGTCTTTTTCGACGGCAGGGTCGACGGCGCCGAGCCGCTCGCCGCCGTCGGGCAAGACGCCTTCGCCGCTGGATATCTGGCCGGCAGGATGCTCTCGCTCGTGGCCAACGGGGTGCCCGGCCCTTTCGTCGCCCTCAACGCCCACGGCGAGGATCGCCACATCAAGCTCCGGATCGAGGGTTTCATGGCGTTCTTCCGCGACCACATCGGGAGAATCGAGCGCGAGGCGCGCGAATATGAGTGCTTCGAGCTCGCGCGTACGGAGTCCGTGGACGGCTTCCTCGAGGGACTCTTTCGCGACATGCCGAATATCGCGGGCATCCTCGTGGCGAATTCCTCCGGCCACCGGGTCGGGGACTGGCTTCAGGCTTCGGGAAAGAAGAAAGACTGCGCCCTCGTATCGTGGGATTTGGTGCCCGGGAACGTGCGCCTCCTTAGCGACGGAGGGATCGATTGCCTCATTTCGCAACGCCCCTTCGAGCAGGGGAAGGAGGGCCTGGAACGATTGTTTCGATCCGTCGTCCACGAGGATGACGGCGACGGCGATGTCAGAATTCCGCTGGATGTGTATTTCAAGGAAAATCTGCCCGGCTTGAAGGCGGGCCGGTAAAGGCGATGGAATGAGGCGTCCCTCCCGAATCGGCGGTGGCGTCCATCCAATATCCCATTAGGAGGAAGAGTATGAGAAAGGCACTGGTCGTTCTTGTAGCCGCGGCTATCGTCGCGGCGGGCTTCAGCGCATGCGCCCCCGCGAAGCCGAAGGTGAAGACCTTCGTCATGGTTCCGAAGGGCGTTCATCCCTACTATGTACCCTGCTTCGCGGGCTTCCAGGCCGCAGGGCTCAAGTACGGCGTCAAGACCCTCGAGGTCGATCCGCAGAAATTCGACGTGACTCTCCAGGCGAAGGTCATAGAGGATCTCATCGCCCAGAAGGTCGATGGCATCACCATCTCGGCCAACGACGACGCCGGCCTCGTGCCGGTCATTCACGACGCGATGAAGGCGGGCATCAAGGTCATCACCTTCGACGCTCCCGCCCCATCCTCCGAGGCCTTGACCTACATCGGCACCGACAATCAGACCGCGGGCGCGACGGCGGCCAAGAAGATGGCCGAGCTCATGAATAACGAGGGAAGCCTGATAATCATCCAGGGAGGCTTGGGCGCCACCAACCTCAACCTCCGGACCCAGGGCTTCAAGGATGCCATGGCTACGGCCGCTCCCAACATCAAGATACTCGACGTCGTAGACGAGGGCGGCGATTTCGCCCAGACGGTCAACAAGACCGAGGCGATTCTCCAGACCTATCCCAAGCTCAAGGCGATCTTCGGCGTGTCCGCCGAGGTAGCCCCCGCGGCCGCTCAAGTCCTCAAGCAGCAGAAGAAGGCCGGAAAGATCATTCTCGCCGGCTTCGATGATCTCAAGGACACTCTCGAGGGGATCAGGGACGGCACGGTCTCCTTCTGCCTCGTGCAGAAGACCTACAACATGGGCTGGCTCTCGGTCGAGAAGCTTCTAGACGCCATCGCCAAGAAGCCGATCGACAAGGTTATCGACACCGGCGTCCTCATCGTCGACAAGAGCAACGTCGATACCTATATGGACGACATGAAGAAGGCTTTCGCCCAGTAAGGGGCCGGCGGGGAGCGGTCGCTTCCCGCCGCGCTCGATGGCATCAGAGGATCGAAACGGCGCCGCGGAATCGATGCCCGGCGCCGATCTTCCGCAAGGAACGTGAAATGGAAACCAGCAACCTGCCCACCCGTATCGCGCGCTCGCTGATGCGAGGTCGGGAGTCCGCTATCCTCCTCGCCCTTTTGCTCATCATGGCGGGCATTACCATCTTCGCGCCGAATTTCATGAGCGGCGAGAACCTCTACCTCATATCTCGCCAAATCTCCTTCGTCGCGATCGTGGCCATAGGCGAACTCTTCGTCATACTTACGGGCGGCATCGATCTCTCCGTGGGCTCGGTAATGGGCCTGGCGGGCGTCGCCGCGGCGGGGGCCATGAAGTTCGGCTTCGACCCCATCCTCGCCACGCTTTTCGGCCTCCTGGTCGGGCTGGCGATCGGGGCCATCAACGGCGCGCTGATAGCCTACGTACGAATCGCGCCCTTCATCGTAACGCTGGCCATGTTGAGTTTCGCGCGCGGCCTGATCCTCATTCTCACCGAAGGCTGGCCTATCACGCAGATACCCAAGTCCTTCCTGCCGATCGGCCAGAACGACTTCCTGTCCCTCCCGATCCCGCTGTGGATCATGATTATCGCGGCGGTAGTGGCATGGTTCTTCCTGACCAAGACGGCCTTCGGCCGTAGGACCTATGCGATCGGCGGCAACGAGCAGGCGACCTTCCTGTCGGGCATAAACGTCAACGGGATCAAGTTCCGCCTCTATATGATTTCCTCGCTCTGCGCCGCGCTGGTGGGGGTCATATTGGTCGCCCGCTTCAACTCGGCCCAAGCGGACACTGGAACGGGTTGGGAGCTCGACGCCATCGCCGCGGCCGTGATCGGCGGCACTTCCCTCATGGGAGGCGTAGGCTCAGTGCTCGGCGTGCTCATCGGCGCGGCCATAATGGGCGTCATCCGCAACGGGCTCGTCCTCATGATGGTCTCTCCCTACTACCAGACCGCGATAATCGGCGTCATCATCGTCCTCGCCGCGGTGCTGGACCGGGTCAAGTCCTCGAGGCAGGCGTAGCGCCATGGCCGAGCTCAAGCCCGTCGGGAACGCGTCGGCTCGGGAGGAGCTTCCGACCCTCTTGGAGATGCGCGGCATCTCCAAGAACTTCCCCGGCGTTCAGGCCCTGCGGGCGGTCGATTTCGCGGTGAAGCGTGGCGAGGTCGTCGGCCTCCTCGGCGAGAATGGAGCGGGCAAGTCCACCCTCATGAAAATCCTGACGGGCGTCTACCGTCCCGACGGCGGAGAGCTCTTGTGGGATGGCCGCCCCTTGCATTTCGAGACGATACGCGAAGCCCAGGAACACGGCATCTCGATCATATTCCAGGAGCTCAACAATTGTCCCAACCTGAGCGCCCTCGAGAATCTGTTCCTGGGGCGAGAGGTCAAGACGCGGACGGGGCTTCTCGATTTCGGCGCCATGCGGGAACGCGCCCGAGTCATCTTCGAGCGCCTCGACATCAATCTGGACCTCAAGATCCCCGTCGGCCGCCTCTCGACGGCCATCCAGCAGATGATCGAGATAGCCAAAGCCCTGCTCAGCGAGGTCAGGCTCCTCATCATGGACGAGCCCACTTCCTCCCTTTCGACGCGCGAGACGGAAAAGCTCTTCCAAGTCATGGCCGAGCTCAAGGATAAGGGCATAGCCGTGATCTTCATCTCGCACAAGCTCGAGGAGGTCTTCCGCGTCACCGACAGGATCGTCGTCCTCCGCGACGGCGAGAACGCGGGGACGCTCGACCCGAAGCTGGCCACCACCGATCAACTCATCGCCCTCATGGTGGGAAGGGAGATGAAGGACTTCTTCTCGGCCCGCAAGCTGAAAGCCTCCAGGGAGGTGGTCTTCAGCGTCGAGGGCCTCTCCGGTCCTCCCTTCATCCACGATGTCTCCTTCGATCTGCGTAGGGGCGAGATACTCGGCTTCGCCGGGCTCATCGGGGCAGGCAGGACCGAGACCGCCCGGCTCCTCATCGGAGCCGCGCGCAAGACCGCCGGTCGGGTCCTGCTCGACGGCCGGGAAGTGACCTTGACCAGCCCGAAGGCCGCCGTAGCCAAGGGGATCGCCTATCTCCCCGAGGACCGCAAGGTGCAGGCCCTCATCCTCGGGATGACGATGCGGGAAAACGTCACGCTCGCCGTTCATAGGCTCTTGAGAAAGTTGCTCCTCATCCTCGATCGCAAGAAGGAGACGGCCATCGCCGAGGACTCGATCCGATCCCTCGACATCAGGGTCTCGAGCGCGGAGCAGGTCGTCCGGAATCTTTCCGGAGGGAATCAGCAGAAGGTCGTCATCGCCAAGTGGCTCGCGGCCAAGCCTCGCATCCTCATCCTCGACGAGCCCACGCGGGGCATAGATGTCCATGCGAAGAGCGAGGTGCATCGCATCGTAGCCGAGCTCGCGGATTCCGGCGTCTCGATCATCCTGGTCTCCTCGGAATTGCCGGAGATCCTGGCGCTCGCCGATCGCGTCCTCGTCATGCACGAGGGCGGCGTAAAGGCCATTTTGCCGCGGGCGGGACTTACCCAGGCGGCGATCATGAGCGCGGTCTTCGGGCCGAGCCAACAGGAGGCGCAATGAGCGCGAGGAAGGGACAGGACTACGTCCTGGGCATCGATTTCGGCACCGACTCGGTACGCGCCCTGGTCGTGGACGCCGCCGACGGCTCGAGCGCGGGCACGGCGGTGAGCGCCTACAAGCGCTGGGCCAAGGGAGAGTTCTGCGACCCGGGGGCCAATCGCTTCCGCCAGCATCCCCTCGACTACGTCGAGGGGATCGAGGAAGCCGCCAAGCGCGCCCTCGCCGAGTCCGGGGCCGAGGTAGCGGCCAAAGTTCGCGGGATCACGATCGATACGACGGGTTCGACGCCATGCCTCGCCGACGAGACGGGCGCGCCCCTCGCGCTGAGGCCCGAGTTCGCGTCGGAGCCCGACGCGATGTTCGTATTGTGGAAGGACCATACCGCGGTAGCCCAGGCCGAGCGGATCAACGGGCTCGCCAGGAGCTGGGGCGGCGAGGACTTTACGAAGTACGAGGGCGGCATCTACTCCTCGGAGTGGTTCTGGGCGAAGGCATTGAAACTCGTCGAGAACGGATCGAAGGCGGCCGCTCGGGCGCGCACGATCGTAGAGCATTGCGATTGGATGCCTGCCCTCCTCACGGGGACGAAGGACCTGGGCTCCTACAAGCGCAGCCGTTGCGCGGCGGGGCATAAGGCCATGTGGCACGCGTCCTGGGGCGGCTATCCTTCCGGCGCCTTCCTCGACAGGCTCAATCCCCGTCTTTCGGAGCTCGCCGCCTCACTCGGCACGGAGACCTATACCGCGGAGACGGTGTTCGGAAAGCTTTGTCCCGACTGGGCGAAGCGCCTCGGCCTGTCGACCGAGGTCGTCGTATCGGTCGGCGCCTTCGACGCGCACATCGGCGCGGTGGGCGGCGACGTCGCTCCGGGCACTCTGCTGAAGATCATGGGCACGAGCACCTGCGACGTCATGATAGGGCCTTCGCCGATCGCCGGCGCGTCCGGCGAGAAGCTCGTGCGGGGAATCTGCGGGCAGGTCGACGGCTCGGTCGTACGCGGCATGATCGGCTACGAAGCGGGACAGTCGGCCTTCGGCGACGTCTTCGCCTGGTTCCGCAAGGTATTGGCCTGGCCGTACCGCGCCGGGCTCGTCCAGGAGGGCCCCTCCGGCGGCGTCGCGATCGAGGACAAGCTCCTCCCGGCCCTCGAGGCGGAAGCCGCGAAGATAGACCCCAGCGCATCCGGCCTCGTGGCCCTCGATTGGCACAACGGCAGGCGTACGCCCGACGCGGATCAGACCCTGACCGGCGCGATAGCCGGCATCAGTCTCGGGATCGACGCGCCGGCCGTCTACCGCGCCCTCGTCGAATCGGCGGCCTTCGGCTCGCGCGCCATCGTCGAGCGCCTGCGGTCGGAGGGCCTGAGGGTCGAGCGGGTCGCGGCCATAGGCGGAGTCGCGCGCAAGAGCCCCCTCGTCATGCAGATAACGTCCGATGTCCTCGGCATGGACATTTCGGTGTCCGCGAACGACCAATCAGTCGCGTTGGGCGGCGCCATGTTCGCCGCCACGGCGGCGGGGCTCTATCCCGACGTCCTCGCGGCCCAGGCCGCGATGCGCGCTCCCATCGAGCGAGTCTACAAGCCGGATCCGGCGCGTCGCGCCGCCTACGATCGGATCTACAAGAAATACCAGGCCCTCGGGGCATTCGTCGAGAAGGAGATGCGCGCATGATCGACCTGAAGAAGTACGAGTTTTGGTTCGTGACCGGCAGCCAGGACCTCT
>CAYNFM010000066.1:0-1193 GCA_964396415.1 uncultured Treponemataceae bacterium
CTGTTGCGCGCTCCGCCTGCGAATCAGAAGCTTAAGCCACGCTCTTAGAGAACTGATCCCAGAAGCTTGGTAAAAGACTGGTAAATTTTACATCGTATGCTTTCAATTATTGGATCCTATGTTCGCCGTAGTAACAGTATGAGGGCTTGGAAAAGGCTTATATCCAATGCAAGGCAGACGGTTTCACTGTCCCCGGGTTTCATTATCTCTATTTTTTGAGAATTACCTCGCTACATATCATCCGTATCCAGCTACATATGATCCATATCTGGCTAGATGCGAATAATACGTAGCTAGATAACCTTAATATCTAGCCAGGTATAGCAAATATCTGGCTTGGCATGGCCAAAAAACCAGTGATCATAGCCTCTTTTATCAGAAGTAAAATAGAACTTTACCATAGGTTCCCGCCTGCAAAACCTCTTGAAATCCCTGACCTTTTGTAGCCAGGTGGACGTGTAGGCAGCTCGATTTTCAAGAGCGCCAGGATTTCACGCTACGACCTGGTAACCCTGGACAGGCACTCACGACAATTCTGCCCACTATTGGGTATTTCTTGCCCTTTTTCGGGCAATATTATTGTTAATTGACAGACTAGTCGTTATTCTCCCCTCCGAAAGGTATATACGAGTGCCAACCATCAGCCTGACGCTCGAACGTCGACATTATCTCGAAGAACGGTACGGCCTCGACGAAGACGAGCTCTCCCTCCTCCTCGACGATCTCTGGGCCTTCACCGAGGAGACGGCCGAGGAATTCGTACGCCGTCGCCACGGCTAGCTCCAGCGCGAGGGACTGCGCAACGCGGCCATCTATCGGCGTCTCGCGACGGAAGCGTCGGCGGGCCGCTTCCGCTGCCCTCCCCTTTCCCTTCGCCAGGTGCGCCGGATCATATATGGATAATGGATCCGAAGGATCATTTACGGCTGACAATAGGAGTACCGAATGTGCGGAATCATCGGATACACGGGGCCGAAGAGCGCCATGCCCGTCCTTCTCCGGGGGCTGAAGCTCCTCGAATACCGAGGCTACGATTCTTCGGGAATCTCGCTCGGGACCAAGGGCAGGCTTCGTACCTACAAGAAGGCGGGCAAGCTCGCCGAGCTCGAGGCCGTCCTGCCCGCATCTTCTCGCGAGACGGCCGGGATCGGGCATACGCGTTGGGCGACGCACGGGAGACCGACCGACCTCAA
>CAYNFM010000066.1:1293-2904 GCA_964396415.1 uncultured Treponemataceae bacterium
GAGGGCGAGTGCTTCCTCGCCTCCGATCCGGCGGCCTTCGGCGGGACGGCGCGCGAGGCCGTATTCCTGCGCGACGGCGAGATCGCCGTGCTTCGCCCGGGCGCCTGGGAAACGCGCGACTTCCGGGGCGCCCGAGTCGAGAGCGAGGCCCGTCCCCTGGATGCGGCGGCTCACCCCGGCGAGCTCGGCGAGAGCCCCGACTGGCTCCTCAAGGAGATACTCGAGGAGCCGGAGGCGGCTGCCCGCGCCCTGGGCAATGGAGGCCGCCTCCTCGAGGACCTCGGGACGGCCAAGCTCGGAGGGCTGGGCATGGCGCCTCGCGAGCTCCTGGGCCTCGAGCGCGTCGTCTTCTTCGGGATGGGCTCGGGCCTCCACGCCGCCATGATCGGGGCCCGCCTCGTCGAGGATTGGGCGAGGATGCCCGCGACGGCCCTCGACGCCTCCGAGCTGCGCTCCTCCAACCCGATCGTCGATGCCCGCGCGCTCTACATCGCGGTGAGCCAGTCGGGCGAGACCGCGGATACCATAGGGGCGGCTCGGGAGATCCTCACGAAGGGGGGCCGGGTGGTCGGCGTCATCAATGCCGTCGGCTCGACCCTCGCGCGGCTCTGCGGCGGCGGGGTCTACGTCCACGCCGGAGCCGAAGTGTCGGTCGCGACGACCAAGGCCTTCGTCAATCAGGCCCTCGTCCTCGCTCTCCTCGCCCTTCTCCTGGGAAGGATGCGCTCCCTCTCCCTGTCGAGGGGCAGGCAGATCGTCGAAGCCCTCGAGGCCTTCCCCGGGAAAATCGCCGAGGCGCTGAGGCTCGTACCGGACCTAGCCAGGATCGCCCAGCGCGTGCGCGAAGAGCCGAGCGCCTTCGTCGTGGGCAGGGGACCGCTCTACCCCGCCGCCCTCGAGGGCGCCCTCAAGCTCAAGGAGCTCTCCTACGTCCACGCCGAGGGCCTGGCCGCGGGATCGCTCAAGCACGGCCCGCTCGCCCTGGTGGCGGAGGGCACGCCCGTCTATGTCCTCGCCTTCACCGGCGACTCCTACGGGCGGACCCTCGTCGCCGCTTCCGAGGTCCGGGCCCGCGGAGGATTAATCGTCCTCGTGACCGATGTCGAGGACCCGGGAGCGCGCTTCGCCGAGCGCATCCTCTTGCCGAGCTGCGGCCCCGACGGAATCGGCACGGCTATCGCGCCGATCCTCGCCGTGCTGCCCTTCCAGATCCTCGGCCGCGAGCTCGCCCTGCTCTTAGGACGCGACGTGGACAGGCCGCGCAACCTCGCGAAGAGCGTGACGACGGAGTAGGCTGGCAATTTCGTATTGTAGATACGGAATTGCCAGGATAATATAGGGCAATGGATATCCTGCCTCGCAGCGCGGAAGGAAGGCTTAAACAGCTCCTCGCGATATTTCCCGCCGTGGCATTGACGGGCCCGCGACAATCCGGCAAGTCAACCCTTCTCAAGACGGCTTTTCAAGCGGGCCGCAGCTATGTAAATTTCGACGATCCCCTTATCCGCGAGGATTTCAACGACGACCCGCGCGCTTTCATATCGCGGATTCGCGGCGGCGCGATTACGGTACGCCGCAGGACGCCATGCTGCTCGGAGGCTACCCCGAGCT
>CAYNFM010000066.1:3004-17178 GCA_964396415.1 uncultured Treponemataceae bacterium
GGCGCGATTACGGTACGCCGCAGGACGCCATGCTGCTCGGAGGCTACCCCGAGCTCGTCCTCCGAGACGGACGCGGTGCCGCGGATTGGTTTTCGGCATACGTCGAGACCTATGTGGAACGCGATGCGAGGTCGATTCGGGAAATCGGGAACCTGCGCGACTTCGCTCGATGCGTCGGGCTCCTGGCTGCCAGGACCGCCCAAGAGCTCAATATGAGCGTAGTGGCCCGCGATCTCGGAGTGAGCGAAAAAACCGTTCAATCCTGGATTTCCGTGCTCGAGGCGAGCTTTATCCTTTTCCTCGTTCCGGCCTGGCATCGCAATTACGGGAAGAGGATCATCAAGCGCCCGAAGCTCTACTTCTGGGACACCGGACTCGCGTCGCACCTCACGGGATTGCGGACCTGGGAAGCGCTCGACAAGGGTCCTCTCGCGGGCCCGCTGTTCGAGAACTGGATCGCCTCCGAGACGCTCAAATCCATCGCCCATGCCGGGTCGGGGAAGAGGCTGCATTGGATGCGAGCCAACGGCGGCCTCGAGATCGATTTCATCCTCGAGGACATCGAAGGAAAGCGCGTGACATTCATCGAGGTCAAGAGGAACGAATCGAGGAAGCCCGCGATGTGCGCGAATCTCCGCCGCGTCCTCGCCGACCATGATGGCGATTCCGCGTCGCGAGCTCTCGAGGCGGAAGGGCTTCTCGTGTATCGAGGAGCATCCGAGTCCCTCTCCGAGCGGATCCGGGCGGTAAACTACCTGGAATTCGTGGGGACGGTCGCGCGCGACGCCGAAAAGCCTACTTCCCGATCATCACCTGAATTATCTGGATGATCGGGAAGATTATGCAGACGACGATGAAGATGACCTCGAGGGTCATCATGCGGCTCTCGCCCGCGTCCGACTTGACCATGTCGTAGACGTCCTGGAGGGCGTCCAGCCGCCGCTCGACCGACCATTTCCAGCCCTCGGTGTTGAAGATCTCGCAGAGCCGGGCGTAGATCTGGCCGAGGTAGTAGTCGCCGATGATCTTGGACGAGTTCTCGAGGTTCTCGAGGATGAAGAGGGCGTCGAATCGGAGGGCCTGGATGTGGGCGACCTTCACCATCACCGGCCGGCGGAGGCGCGTCAGGCGGCGCCCGCCCGAGCTGAGGCTGCGGATGTCGTCCTCGGCCTCGTCGAGCCAGGTGTCGAGGAGCTTGTCGAGGACGCGCAGCTCGAGGAGCTGGTAGTTCGCGTGCTCCGCGATGAGGAGGAGATCCTCGTAGTCGCCGCGAGGATCGATGATGATGCAGCGGTCGAGCTCGAAGACGGCCAGGTCGCCCAGCCTGTAGGAGAAGGGCCTGCTTAGAGTCGCGGCGATCTGGCTCTCGTGGAGGTTCGAGCCCGGCTCCTCGCCGATGAGGAGGGAGGCGCAGTACTCCCGATTGCGATCGATGAAGTTGACAGGATCCTCTCCGCACTCGAGGAGGCAGAAGGCCAGATAGGACTCGCGGTCCATGTCGCCGGGCCTGCGAGGCTCCGATACCGCCGAGGCCAGGGCCTCGAAGAGCATGCGGAAGCCCTCCTCGGCGTACTGGGCGATCGTCAGCTCGCGCCCCTGCGAGACCACTCCCCTGTCTACGAGGCCGTGGAGCCGGCTCATGGGAAGCCGGGTCTTCACGCGGACGACGATCGTCACGACGCCTTCCTCGTAGATCTTCGCCTGCGAGGACAGGTTCTCGAAGCCCTCCCTTTCGGAGAATTCGGGGATGCCGAGCTGGAGGATGAGGGGAGTCGGCAGGGTGAGGGAGGCGGGCGTATCCCGGCGCTTGGCTATGCCGAGGTCGGGGTGCGCCGGAACGAGGGCCGCGACCTTCTTGAGGTCTATGGCCCTGCCGACGTCGTAGAGATAGAAGAACACGGCCTCGACGAGGAGGGGCAGGTCCGGGCCGCGCCGCCTGGCGCGCCGGTCGCGGCCGAGTCTCCCGCGCCGCTCGCCCTGGCCGCGCCGCTCCGTTTTCCCGGTCCCCGGCTTCCCCCGAAAGCGCTCCGCGCGGGACGATTCGGGACTCGCCGCGTCGTCGCCGCGAGGGCGCGGGGGCCGCGGGCCCCCGGGTGAGGTCCTTCGGCCCATCAGGGGGACTGCGCCCCGGAGGACGCCTGCACCTCCACGCGAGGAGGCACTTCGTGGTCGAGCACGCTCAGCACCAGGAAGTCCCCGGCGGGCAGGGCGTAGGGCGCGGTGAAGGAACCGCCGGGATGGTTGACCGTGAGGAGCTGCGTGCGGTCGCCCGAGGGGCTCATGCTCTCGAGCGAGACCTTGAGGGGATAGGGGTATTCGGGCAGGTCGCGCGAGTATATCCCCGCCACGACGCTCTTGGATTCGGCCGGGGCGGAGAGAGTCACGGAGACGCGCGCGTTGGGCGGTATCATGGAGCCCGCCGTCGGCGTCTGGGCGACGACGGTCCCGGGGCGCTCGCTCTTGCCCGCCGTCCGCATGGAGAAGTTTACGACGAGATCCGTCTTCTCGACCTGGAGGAGGGCTTCGTCGATGGACAGCCCGCCGAGATCGGGCACCCTGACCTGGGGCTTCTCCGGCCCGCGGCTGACGATCAGCTCGAGCTGGGTCGGGCCGCCGATCTCGGTGTCGGGAAGCGGCTTCTGCTCGAGAATGGTGCCCGCGGGAGCCTTGTCGAAGATATAGACGGGAGGATCCTTTACCGAGAGCAGGGGCCTCGCGCCGGCGTAGAGAGTCTGAAGGTGTATCTTCGCCTCGTTGATGTCCTGGCCGACGAAATTCTCGACCTTGTCGACGACCGAGCCGCGGCTGACGGTAAGCTGAATGCGGCGACCCGCCTTGACGATCGCGCCGGCGGAGGGGCTCTGCTCCACGATCTTGCCCCTTTCCAGGGGATTGTCGGTAAAGCGCAGCGAGATTCGGGGGTAGAGCTCCTTTTCCTGCATCTTGACCAAGGCCTGCGCCAGGTCCATGCCCCGCACGTCGGGCACCATCGTCTGCTCGGCGCCGCGGAGCGAGAGGAAGAAGGCGGAGAAGCCCGCGACGATCATGAGGGCTATGATCGCCCCGAGGGCGTAGGCGATGAGCCGGTAATGCTCTTTGTCGAAGGACTCCATCTTGCGGAGATCCACCGGAAGGGTCGGAAGACGGATTTCGGATAGCTTGGGCAGCTTTGGAAGTTTCGGCATCTTGAAGTTGAGCTTCATTGCGGTCCGTTTCCTTGGCGCGACTGGCTTTAGGGAACAGCGCCCATCGCGAGCGACGGGCCTCCGAGAACGGTGCCGGCGAGGTTTCTGATCCCGTTCGCGAATTCCCTATAAGGTAGGGCCTTTTTTTGTTGAACCTGGAGGCGCCTGAGGGCTAAGAGGCCGTCCACAGTTTGTACCATTATGCCGCGGCTCTTGTCTAGGCCGAGCATGGTCCCGGGTATGGACTCCTCGAAGTCGAGACTGCTCGGACCGGCTGCGAAGGTTACGTTGGGAAAGGGAAAGGCCTCGAGCACGTTGAGCCGCATGCCCCGAAAATAGGTGAAGGCGACGGGCCAGGGATAGAAGGCGCGTATCTTCGCGTCGATGTCGAGCAGCGGCTTCCCCCAATCGATGAGGCCGTCCTCCTTCTTCAGCATCGAGCAGTAGCTGGGCCGGCCCTCCTGGGGCCTCGCGGCTTCCCTGCCCTCCGCTATCTCCTCGAGGACTCGGGAGAGGAGGTCGGCGCCCATGATGGCCGCTACCTCGGCGATGTCCTCGGCCGTCTCCCTGCCCGAAAGCCGCAGGGGAAGCTGCCCGAGGATATCGCCGGAATCCATCTCGAGCGAGATGCGCTGTATGGTGATGGCCGTCTCCGAATCGCGGGCCAGGATGGCGCTGGGGATGGGAGCGGGGCCGCGATGGCGGGGAAGGAGGCTGGGATGCACGTTCACGCCCCCCTTCGGGAAGAGCGCCAGGAACTTGGGCCCGAAAATGCGTCCGTAGGCGTAGGCGACGAGGACGTCGGGCCTGAGCGCGGCGACCGCCTCGCGCGCCTCGGCCCCGAGCCGAGTCGGAGCGAGGATGGGAACGGGCCCTCCGAGGATAGCCTCCGCCGCGTCGGCGACGGGCGTGCGCACGAGGGCGAGGCCCCTGCCCTGGGCGCTCTCCGGGTTCGTGAGGACGCCGACTATCTCGTGCTCGAAGGAGAGGCGGATGAGGGAGGGCACGGCGATGTCAGGCGATCCCGCGAAGAGCACGCGCACGTATTTCCTCCCTGCCCGGCGATCGACCGCGCTCTCCGGCCCGAGACGCTCCTAAGCTTTCATGAGGCGATTGTACTGCGCGATGGCCCTGTCGCGCTTTCCGGCCTTGAGGCGGTCGATGAAAAGGATGCCTTCCAGGTGATCGTACTCGTGGAGAATGACCCTCGCCAAGAGCCCGTCGGACTCGACCGTGAAGGGCCGGCCCTTCTCGTTCCAGGCCTGGACGCGGACATGCTCGGGCCGGACGACGTCGAGGTAGAGCCTGGGAAGGGAGAGGCAGCCTTCCTCCATCGAGACCACTTCCGGCGAGGTGAGGACGATCTCGGGATTGATGAAGACGCGAGGCTTGTCGCCCTCGACCTGGGTCACGAACACGCGAAGCGGTCTGGCGACCTGCGGGGCCGCGAGGCCGATCCCCTTCCCTGCCATGGCGGCGAGCATATCCGAGGAGAGAGAGAGTATCTCGTCGTCTATGTTCTTGATGGGCTCGGCCTTCCTTCCGAGTATCTCGTTGCCGTATGTCACTATTTCGAGCATAGCCTCTCTCCTATATATACAATTTATAGAAGCCGGGACCCCTTGGTCAATCGAGGCCGGTCAAATCCGCCTTGTCGCCGACGCGGACTCCCGCCCGATCGAACCAGCCCCTCGGCACCTCGAGCGCGTAACGCACGGAGCGCTCGGCCTGGACGGTCGCGAGCGATAGCGGCTCCAGGTCGACGATCTGCCTGATCGTGCCGTCGGAGGCGATGTAGGCCAGCGAAAGGGGAATAACGGTATTCTTCATCCAAAAGGCGAGCTGCTCGTCCTTGTCGAAAACGAAGAGCATGCCCTCGCCGTCGTCCAGGCTTTTCCTGAACATGAGGCCCCGCTCGCGCTCGACCTCGGTCCTGGCGACCTCCGCGAGGACCTGGGCGCTTCCGACCCGGATGCGGGAAATCGGCAGCTTGGGGTTGGGGCTGTCGGTTATCGCCTTCTTCTCCGCGCAGGACGCGAGGGGAAGGCAGAGGAAGAGGACGGCGCACAGGGCGAGCGAAGACGGCAGCGTCGCTTTCATCGGGGCGATCCTTTCACCAAGAAAAAACCGCGCGGCGATCCGCGCGGTCTCTGCGTCCATCCAGGGATTCGGCGCTCAGTAGCCGCCCTTGGAATCGCGGGGCTTGCGGGCCTTCTTGAGGAGTTTGCGCGCCAAGGCCTTCTGCTTGCGGTTCTTGATCGTGGAAGGTTTCTCGAAATACTCTCGCTTCTTCCACTCGCGGATGATGCCCTCTTTCTCGACCATGCGCTTGAAGCGCTTTATGGCCTTCTCGAGCGGCTCGCTGTCGTCCACGATGATCTGCTTGATAAGAATCACCTCCCTTCGATCAGGCCGTTCATTATAGCCGCAACGACGGCCTTGTCTAGTAGCGGGGGCCCGAGCCAATAGGTCGGGTCCACGGCGTCGCCCATCGCCCTGAGCTCCCAATGGAGATGGGGCCCCGTCGCCATGCCGGTGGAGCCCGAGAGCGCTATGACCGCGCCGCGCCCGACGACGGCTCCCTCCGCGACCTCGATCGACGAGAGATGGAAATATAGCGAATAGAGGCCCGGCAGATGCTCGATGACGACGGTGTTCCCGGTGACTTCGCGATAGGCGGCCAGCACGACCTTGCCCCTGGCGCAGGCGCGCACGGCCGTGCCCGCGACGACCGCCCAATCGACGCCCTCGTGCACGCTCCTCTCGGAGCTGCCGTCCGCGTAGAGGTAGCGCCGACGGTCGCCGAAGCCCGCGCTCTTCCATCCGCCCTCGACCGGGAAGAGGAAGCTCGAGGGCTCGGCGAACAGGGCCGAGTCGTCCACGGTGTCGAGGATGGCGTACAGCTTCCGCGCCTCCTCGACCTTGCGCTCGCTCGGCAGGGTCCTGAGCCTCGAGTTGGCCTCGTTCAGCGCGATCGTCTCGTAGGGGAAGCTCCGCGGCTCGACGACGACGGTCGCCGAGGAGCCTGCCGCGAGAAGCCTGTAGGCGCCTGGCGGCAGATCGGGCGATATCGCCATGAGGACGCCCGCCAGGGCTGATTCGGGCCGGACCGTGACCTGGGCCGCATTCCCGGCGGAGAGAGGAGCCCCCGCCTCTCCGTCCAGCAGAGCCGAGGCGGCGAAGCATGGGGCGACGAGAACGGCCTTGCCGCTCGCGTCGACGAGCCTCGCCTCGAGGCCGGCAGCCGGGGCTGCCGCTACGGCCGCTTCTACGACGATCCAGGCGAGAAGAGGATCTCCCTGACGGAGCCGCTCGGGCGCGACGATCCGAGCGCGGGCGGTGGTCGCGCCCGTCGCGCCCGTCGGGGCCGTCTGAGCCCGGAGCGGGGACGTCGCGAGGAGGAAGGCGGCGAAAACACAGGTTGCGCGGCGCGCGTGCATGGGGCTAGAGGATATCGCACTTCCTCAGTGCCGGGAAATGGGCTATACTTTCCCGCATGCTTTTTACGGTGGGAAACATCGTCACGTTCGGCCTGGTCCTGGTTGTCATCCTCGTATACCGCCAGCTCGATCGAGACAACCGCTCGCTCGAGAAGGTGAAGAAATTCGCCGACAGGCAGCGCGACGAGGTCTCCGCCTACGTGGACAAGCGCGCCGAGGACCTCCGGCGCTTCGGCATCGAGCTCGACGTCCAGCAGAAAGCCGCCAAGGTGGCCCTCGACAGGATCCAGGCGGTCCAGGACGGCTTGGCTCAGAAGGCCGAGGCGATAGGCGGCATCGAGAAGCGCCTCGCCGAATACGACAACGTCCTCGCCCGGCTCAAGGACATGACTTCGCGCGTCGACGAGAACCTTTTGCGCATTCACGACGAGTCGGATTTCGTCGAATCGGTCGCCAAGCGCGTCGATGAGGCCCGGAAAGACCTGCAGCTCGTTCAGCGCGAGCTCCCCGGATTGAAGGAGGGCTTCGCGAAGGACTCGGCCTCGGCCCTCCGCCTCTTCAAGGCCGAGATCCTGGCCGACGTAGGCGCGCGCGTCCTCGAATTGGGCCAAACGGCCGATCGGGCGAAGGCCGACGCCCAGGCGAGCGCGGAACGGGTCGAGTCGGGCAAGGCCGCGATCGAGCGGGAGCTCGAGCGCGGCATGGAGAAGGCCAGGATCGGGGCGGAGAAGCTCGAGGACGTCGCCTTCTCCAAGCTCAAGGAAGGGACCGAGGCCAAGGCCTCGCGCCTCAGGGAGCTCATAGAGGAAAGGTTCGCCCAGCTCGGCGCCCTCGCGAAGGAAAAGGCTACCGAGACCCAGGCGCTCGTAAAGGGCTTCAAGGCCGAATGGAAGACCGAGGCCGAGGAGCTCCTGGCCAAGGGAAGGGCGATGGCCGAGGACTCGGCCGCCGAGCTCCGCGACAGCCTCGATTCCGCCGGCGCGGCCCTTCGCGACAGTCTCGACTCCACGAGCGACGCGCTTCGCAAGACTCTCGACGGCGAGGGCGAGGCGCTGCGCGAAAACCTCGAGTCCGGGAGCGCGGCCCTCGAGGCCAGTCTCCGGGAAAGCTCGACGAAGCTGCGCGCGAGGCTCGACGAGACGACCTCCGCCGTCGACGCCAAGCTCGGCCGGACGGTCGCCTCGCTCCAGGAGAGCCTCGACGCTACGAGCGCCTCCCTCCGTGCCGAAGTCTCGGAGGCGAAAGGCCTGGTCGAGGGCTTCAAGGCCGAGTGGAAGGTCGAGGCCGGGACCCTTCTGGCGGCAAGGCGCGCCGACGCGGAGGCCTTGTCGGCCCCGCTCCGCGAGAGGCTCCAGGAGAACGCCGACAAGGTCCATGCCCATCTCTCCGAGACTCGGGACCTCGTCGCCGCGTTCAGGGCCGACTGGAAGGCCGAGGCTTCGGATCTCCTCGCCAAGGCGCGGGGAGAGGCGGAAGAAGCGGCGGCGAGGCTCGACGCGAGCCTCGGCTCGACGGGCGCGGCGCTTCGCGCGGAGCTCGACGCCGCGGCGGCGGCCCTTCGCGACCGCCTCGCGGGAACCGAGACATCGCTCCGCGCCGACCTGGCCAAGACCGCCGCCGTCCTCGGCGCAGCGATCGAGGCGGCCGAGACGCGCGTGGCCGCCTCCGCCGCCTCGGTCTCGGCGACCGAGAAATCCGTCGCCGAGCTCGCCGAGCGCAACGCGGGCGAGTTGGCGGCCATAGCCGCCCGGACACAGGCCGACCGCGAGGCGATAGTCGCCAAGATCAAGAACGACCGCGACATAGTCGAGGCGCGGCTCGCCGCCGAGGGCGCGGCCCTCCAGGCCAAGGTCTTCGAGGAGTTCGGCCGCCGAATGGCCGAGTACTCCTCCGAGGTCGAGGGCCGCTTCGAGCGGCTCGAGGCCGCCGGCGCCGAGATCGGGGCGCTGGATCAGGCCTTCAGGGCTTCGATGGGGCAGGCGGAGCGGCGCGTCGAGAACGACTTCGAGGCCTTCGGCCGGGAGCTCGAGGATCGCCGGAAGCGCTTCGAGGAAGGCTTCGAGCGCGAAGTCTCCTCTCTCCGCGCCGGGATGAAATCCCTGGAGGACGAGCTGGAGGGCCTGAAGGCCCGGGCCTACGACAACGTCTCCGAGCGGCTCAAGATATTCGAGGACGAGTTCTTCGTCGACCTCAAGGCCCGCGGAGAGAGCGTCGAGCTCCGCCTCGAGGCCTGGCGCTCCGACCTGGACAAGACGCTTTCGGACCTCGCGGGGAAAACGGCGGCGGAGAGGGCGGCGGCCGAAAAGGCCCAGATGGAGGAGACTCGCGCCCGGCTGGCCGACAGCCAGTCGAGGATGCAGGAGCAGCTGGACAAGCTGCGCGAGCGGGCGCAGGCGGTGCAGGACGGCATCGTCGCGCAGAGCGGGATGGCCGTCGAGTCCCTCGCCGCCCTCAAGGAATCCGTCCTCAAGGACGCCTCGGAGACGCGCGCGACCGCCCAGGCTTACGTCGAGGGCGAGATATCCCGCTTCTCCCTCGAGACGGCCGGCAAGCTCAAGGCCGCGGAGCGGGATTTGTCGACTCGCGTCGAGGCGCTCGCGACCGTCCTCGCCGCCGAGGAGGAGCGCGTACGGTCCGCCCGCGAGTCGGTCGCCGAGTCCTCCCGGGGCTTCTCCGAGCGCTTCGTCGAGTCCGTCGCCCGGATCGAGGCCGCGACGCGCGCCGAGCTCGACTCCTTCGCCGCCGCCACGGGCGCCCTCGTCGAGAGGACCCGCGCCGAGTACGAAGCGCAGCGCGATTCCTACGCGGCATCCTCCCAGGCCGAGCGCGACCGCATATCGCGCGAGCTCTCCGGCCTCGCCGACCGCACCGTCGAGCTCCGATCCGACCTCTCCTCGCGCATCGCCCAGGCGATGGACGATTTTTCCCGCGGCTTCGAGGGGCTCTCCGCCGAGCTCGAGAAGAAGCGTCGCGATGCCCAGGCCGAGGGCGAGCTCAAGCTGCGCGAGTACAGGGACGCGATGCAAGACCTCGGCATGAAGCTCGAGGCGACGCGGGTCCAGACCTTCGGGAAGGTGGAGGCGGAGGCCTCCCGCGTGGCCCAGGCGGTCGCGGAGATCGACCGGCAGCAGAAGGCCTTCCTCGCCCAGACCAAGCTCTTCGATCGCGCGGACGAGCTCAAGGAGAGTCTCGGCGGAAGCATCGAGTCGATGCAGGCCGACCTTTCCCGCCTCGAGGGCCGACGGGCGGAGGTGGCCGAGATCGAGGTCCAGCTCGGGCGCGTCAAGCGCCTCGAGGACGAGGTCAACCAGAAAGTCACGCGCTTCCTCGCCGAGAAGAAGCGCATCGACGCCATCGAGGCCGATTTCACGAGGCTCGCGGCCGTATCCGAGACGGTGGACCGCAGGCTCGAGGAGGTCACCGGCCAGGCCGACGCCCTCGCCGAGGCCCAAGCCACGATCCGCAAGCTCCTCGAGCTCACCAAGGAGGCGGAAGGCAAGGTCGACCGCCTGGACAAGAAATCGTCCCTCCTCGACGTCACCGCCGAGGCCGTCGACAAGAACTTCCAATCGGTGCAGGCCGTCGAGAAGGCGGTCGCGGCGATCGGCGCGGAGCTTCGCAGGATCCCCGAGCGCGTCGCCGAGCTGAAGCGCGGCGTCGACGAGCTGGCCGCGGGCAGGGAAAAGGTAAGCGAGGCCGTGACGAGGCTGTCCGAGCTCGACGGCGTGATCGCCGACGCCGAGAAGCGCATAGCGGAGGTGCAGAAGGCGCGCGAGTGGCTCGCCCGCGCCGAGACCCGGCTGGAGGAGATCGACCGCAGGGCCCAGGACCAGCTCAAGCTCCTATCCTCCCTGCTCAAAGATGAGGATGGCGGCAAGCGCGAGCGCGGGGCGCCTCCCTCCAGCGCGCAGGAAACGGTCCGCAAGCTCGCCCGCCAAGGTTGGAACGTCGACGAGATCGCGCGCGCGGTCAAGATAAGCCGGGGCGAAGTCGAGCTGATACTCGAGCTGGGCGCCAAGAATTAAGGCCGAGCGCGAACCGCCCTACACCGTCGGCCGCCTCGGCGAGATTTGCGGGCTCTCTCGCTCGACCCTCCTCTACTACGACTCGATCGGGCTGCTGCGTCCCTCCTCGCGCTCGGGCTCGGGCTATCGGCTGTACTCCGAGGCCGACAGGGCCAGGCTCGAGCGGATAGTCGCCTTCCGCGCCCTGGGTCTCGAGCTCGAAAGGATCGGCCAACTGCTCGACCTGCCCGAGAAAGGCCCGGTCGGCGCCCTCCTGGCGCGCATATTCCGGATCAACGACAAGATCGCGGAGCTCAGGGCTCAGCAGCGGGGCATCCTCGACTTTCTCGAGGCCAAGAGCGACATGAGGGTCGGTCCGGCCTCGGTCCGCGGGCTCGAGGAGCTCGCCCGAGAGGCCGGAATAACGGAGGAGAATTATCGCGGCATCCACGAGGCCTTCGAGTCGGCCTCGCCGGCCGAGCATCGCCGCCTCCTCGGATTGCTCGGCTTCGAGGAATCGGAGATCGAGGAATTCCTGGGAAAGCTGAAGGA
This sequence comes from uncultured Treponemataceae bacterium, assembly GCA_964396415.1. Lineage (GTDB taxonomy): Bacteria > Spirochaetota > Spirochaetia > Treponematales > Rectinemataceae > UBA1306. Next base: position 14,186 of record CAYNFM010000066.1, read on the forward strand.
ATCAATTTGACCCGTCTATGGCTTCACGGTTTAGCTTCGTACCATCGCTCTAGATAAGGAGACCGTGAGATGGAACGTAAACCGCGTTGGAAAAGAGCCGAGAGGATCGATAGGGAGACGAGCTTCGAGCTCAAGGCCGGCCCGGAGATGGTATTCCCCCTCCTCTGCCCGGTGAGGGAATACGAGTGGATCCCCGATTGGCGCTGCGAGATGGTCTATTCGGATTCGGGAGTCGCCGAGAAGGACGCGATCTTCCATACCCGCGAGATCCTCGGCATGAGGGCGGTCTGGACCTGCATCACCTACGAGCCGCCGCGCCTTATCGAGTATCTCTTCGTCGTCGGCAAGAGCGGCGTCGTGCGGCTCGCGATACGCCTGGAGGACGCTCCCGGCGGATCGACGCGGGTCGTTTGGTCCATGCGCTTTACCGTGGCCAAGGGAATGTCGGGCTTCGCCTCCAAGGTCACCTCGCGCGAGGGCTTCGACGCGATGCTCGCGACGCGGAGGCGGGAGCTCGAAGAGTATCTTGCCGGAAACGGTGGGCGATGATCAGCCCAGCATGCGCGGAGGCTCCGATTCTCCCTCCGACGCGATCTGAAGCAGCTTGTTCATCGTAGACCAATTCCTGGTGGTCGCCGAGACCTTCAATATCTTCTCGATGAAGTTGTTCGATCTTTTCGAGTTGCCGTAGCCCTCGCCGTAGTAGGAATAGACGGCCCGGTTCCCGACCTCGTGCCTGTCGACGTCGTTCATCGTCTCCATAAGGACCTCGATGTCGGGTTTGGCGGGATCATGCGACAAAAGAGTCACGTAGAGGTTCTTCTCGGGCCCGAGCTCCGCGAGCGGATGCGAGTCGACGATCCGCCTCAGCTCCTCGACGGTCTTCACTATCACGACCACGTCGCGATCGATCTTGCCCTTGATCTCCCCGGCGATCTCGGCTTCCATCTTCCTCTTGTTGGCCTCTTTGCTGTCGAAGACGGCGTTGCCGCTCTGGATATAGGTCCTCACGTTCGAATAGCCGATGTACTCGAGGATCCGCTTGAGGTCCTCCATCTTGAGGACGACCCCGCCGACGTTGATGCCGCGGACGAAAGCGATATACCTGCTCATGCGTAAGCGCTCACAAGTCCCATATGTCCCGGAATGCGTGCTCCCGCTCGCAATAGCGGCAGACGAACTTGGCCCTTTCGCCCACGAAAGGACCGTCGGGCGAGCCGACCTCGCTCTTGCGGAGGAACTCGGTGGTGGCGCCCTCGAGGTTCGCGGGCGCCGAGATGCAGAGCTCGTTCTTGCAAGAGATCTCGTCGAAGCCGTAGATGCGCGGAGGCATCGAGAGGCGGTACTTCTTGACCACGCGGTGCTCGTGCACGAGGTTGAGGGTGCAGCCGGGTGCGATGGCGCCGAGCTTCTTGAGCTCGCGGCCGCCGAAGCTCATCACGTCCGGCAGCGAGATGATGCCCTTGTAGGTGCCCCGGTTGTTGTGGAAGACGCCGTGCCCGCCGCGCACGTTCAGCTTGAGCATGCGCCTGATCGAGTCGAGGTGGCTCCAGATGTCCTCGATCGGCGCGCCGGATGAGATGTGGTCTATGACGAGGCCGTCCTCGACGGGCTTGATGCCGACCTTGTACTCGGGCTTCGGGTGCTGGGCGACGGATACCTCGTGGACGAACTCGTCGTCGAAGGACTCGGCCGCCTTGGCCTCGCCCTCGAAGTCGGCGCCAAGGAGGCCCGAGACCATCCCGATGAGGGCGATCCTCGTCCAGTAGCCGTTGGCGGACTGGGAGTCCCAACCGTTCAGGGGCGTCTCGTCGAGGAATGTGGGGTTGGTCGGGGCCGTGCGGTCGCGCGGCAGGGGGTGGTAGAAGCGGCAGAGCTCGGGCAACAGGCCGATCATGTCCTTGCGGAAGGTCACCGAGGCGCGGAGGGCCGGCGCCTTCTCGAGGACCTCGTCGCCCATGCGCTCGAGCTGGAGCCGCGTGAAGTACCAGATCGGCGCGACCTTTCCCGAGGCGAGGTACTCGTCGAGGGACTCGTACTGTTTGACGAGGAAGCCGTTGTCGCGCATCCTCTGGACGTAATGCGCGGGCATGCCGAGGATCTCGGGCGCGACGAGGTCGACCTCGACCTCGCGGAAGAGCCGCAGGCCGTTGGCCTTGGAGTGGATTGTCCGGCCGTGGTAGAGGTCCCCGGTGAGGGCGATGTGGATCCGCTCGTCGCGGCCCCCCATCTGCTCGAGGAAGGAGTACTCGTCGAGGAATTCCTGGGTAGGGTGCTCGTGCTTGCCGTCGCCGGCGTTGATGAAGGCGGGCCTCGCCCTTCCCGTGGAGTCGGCGTAGCGGCCCAGGGCGTCCTCGAGCCAGCGGCACACGCCCTCGAGCTTGGAGCGGATGACGTAGCAGGACTCGTCAGAATAGCCGTAGAGCATCTTGATCGCGTCGGACATCGACTCGTTCTTGTTGAAGGATGAGGTGGCCGTGTCGAAGAGGTTCGTGCGCGCCCCGAGGAACTTGGCCGCGTTGTGGAAGGATTCGCGCGTGCGCGTCGAGTCCTCCATGAAGATGAGGTAGACCGAGTAGTCGTTGTCGTTCAGCCTGAATTCGCGCGCCTCGCCTCCGGACTGGACCGCCCGCTTGAGCTCGCCCGCCTTGCGGTAGAGATAGCGCTGCTCGTCGAGGGAGAGATCGTTGACGACCGCGACCGTACGCCCCTTGAAAGGGCCGTTCCTTGAACTCATGCATCCTCCAAGTATTTGGGACATAGCAAGAGAGACTCACCACGGAGCCGAAGGCCTAGCGAAGCGTTAGACACGGAGCCCACACGGAGGGCACGGAGAAGAAATAGGGATTGATAGAGAAGAGAGAAAAAAGGGAGACGAAGAAAAAGAAGAAAAGCTCTTTCATACGCTATACACTCTCTGCACTCCTATTTCTTCTTTTCGCCATCCTATTTCCTATACCATCTCCTCCGTGTTCTCCGTGCTACTCCGTGTC
>CAYNFM010000066.1:17278-20136 GCA_964396415.1 uncultured Treponemataceae bacterium
CCGGCGGCCACCTGGGCCTCCTCGGCCTTGACTGCGGCCTCCTTCGTGCTGAGCTCGGCCGTGGGAGCGGAGCCCGCGGCCGACCCGCCCGGCGCAGGCGCGGCCGTCGGCGCAGGCGCGGCCGTCGACGCAGTGGCGACGGGCGCCGGAGCGGCGGGGCCCGGAGCGGCGCCTGGAGCAGTCGCGCTCGACGGCGGAGAGGCCGCCGCTTTCGCCGCCTCGAGGGCGGCGCGGTCGGCCTCGGCCTTAGCCTTTTCATCGGCGAGCTCCTTCTCCGCGGCAGCGAGGTCAGCCTTTTGCTTGTCGAGCTCGGCCTGCTTCTGAGCCGCCTCGCGTTCCTTGACATCCACGAGGGCCTGTCTGGCGGGAATGCCCTTGTCGGGCTGGGCCTTGAGACTCTCGGTGACTGCCTTGTCGGAGACGGCGCCCGTGTCCACCGCCCCCAGCTTGCCCGCCGTCGCGCCGGCGCTCAAGGGGACGACTATGCGGCTCTTGCCGGGCCACTCCGAATACGAGAGCGCGAGGCCGGCCGTCTCGGGCGCGAGCTCCTTCAGGACCGCCGCCTTGTATTTGGAGGCGAAATACTTCATGTCGCCGCGGTGCACGGCGTCGTAGATCGTGATGAAGGTGGCGAGGGTGTAGGCGTCCTTGGCGGCATAGCCCCAGGCGGCGGCGAGATAGCCCGAGATGATCCACCGGAGATTGCGGATGCTGTCGACCTGGGCGCCCGGTCCCAGGATCAGGATATCCGCGTCCAGGCCCTCCTTTATAGAGGAATCTACCACTCGAATCACCTGGTAGCGCGCCGGGTCGCCTACGCGCAGGGCGGCGCCGCCGGCGGGAAGAGCCCGACCGAGGGCGCCTCCCACTCCTTCGATATCCGCTCGGCTGTCGATGCGGGGCTCGGGGCCTTCGTAGTCGACGAAGACGACCCTCGCGGTTCCGACGCTCTCGATTTCGCTCCGGTCGGGGGAAAGGGAACCCGAGCCTTGGTCGGCGCTCGCGCCGGAAGCCTGGGCGACGAGCGGCGCCGGAGCGAGGGAATAGACGATCGCCGCGGCGGCGATGGCCGCGAAGGACGAAAGGCGAAGCTTCATAGTGTCTCCCCCTTATCGAGATGCGCCGGAGATCCGCTCGAGAGCGGCGAAGGCGCGATTACGTATGGCCTGCCCGTAGGGCATGGCCATCAGCTTGACGAGAGCGCCGATGCCGTCCTCGCTCGGAGCCGATCCCGAGCGGAGGGCCATGGCCTCGATGGCGGCGGCGATGACGAAGGCCGTCCTCTCGTCCGCCGGCCGCGCCGCCGCTGACAGGAACGCCGACATCGAAGCGCCGTCCGGATCCACGCCGATCAGGGCGAGGGCCTCACAGGCCGATGCGCGCACCGCCGGGTCGACATCCGATTCGATGACGCGGAAGAGCGGTCCCCGATAGGCCGGCGAGCCGATTTCCCCTAACAGGTAGCAGGCTCTGGACCTCGGCAGGGGATTGCCCCCGCGGTAACGCTCCTCTTGCGAAAGATCCCGATCCAAGGCCCCGGTGGCGACGGCCGCGCAATATGCCGCGGACTCGGGCTCGTCCCTCCCAATAGTACCCGATCGCAGGGATTTTTCAATATCCGCGAGGCGCCTCATCTGGTCATCGGGATCGGCGGCGAAGGGATCGAAAAGGAGGGTCCTCGAGGCGACATCGGGTAGGGCCGGATAGGGAGGCGAGATCGGGAGGCGGGGTCGCCCCAAGCGCCGTTCGAAGCGATAGGCGGCGAGGATCCAGTCGGAGCCCGAGGAATAGACGAGGCCGGCGGGCGAGACCGCGGCCGTCCCCGAGGCTCCGGGTATGCCGAGTTCGCGATAGACCTCGCCCTTCAGGGAAAGCGAAACCGCCCTGCCCCGCCCGACCGCCACGAGACGATCGGAGAAGAGGGAGAGCCGACCCTTCGAGCAGCCCGTGGCGACGGTCCATGCGACCTTGCCGCCGAGCGTCATCGCGAAGGCCTCGCCGGAAGCGTCCAATCCGAAAAGGACGGACCCGCCCAAGGCGAGGGAGAGTATGACTGCCCCGGAGCGATAAAGGATTTTCGTGCCGCCGTCGGCCCCGACGAGAAGGAGACTGCCGTCGGGTAGGCATGCGGCGAGAAGGGGCTTCCCGCCCTCTCCGGGCGGAGAGGCAATCGGAAAGAGCAGCGTAGAGGCGCCTCCGAGCGCCGACCTGGCGGCGACCTCGCCGTAGGGCGTGGCGACGAGGAGGCTGCCGTCCTCGAGGGCGACGCAGGGCCTGCCCAAGCCGTCGATCGACGGCGGGCCGGACGCGGCCGAAGGCAGAGGGAGCTTCCATAGCCGCATGCCCCGGGGATTGAGGCAGACCAGGTCCTCGCCGGATAGGGCGAAGGCCCTGCCGTCCGATCCGAATGCGGGAGGAGATAGGGAGGCCGGGCCCTCCGCGGCTTCGATGGGAGCCTCCCAGGCCTTTTCTCCCATCCGCGTAAATGCCGACAGCTTCGCTCCGCCCTCCCCGAGCACGATGACGCGGCCGAAGGGATCGAGCGCGATGACGGGAAGCGGCCTTTCGGGAAGGCCGATCCTCGCGACGAGGCCGCCTTCGTCGGTGAGGGCGTAGAGCGATAGATCCTCGGAGAGGAGCCAGACGGCCGCGGGCGACGAGCGGGCGTCCAACACGGGTCCCGCGATGGGGAGTCCTCCCGCGGCGAGCCTGAAGGCGGGCTCCAGCGCGGATATGCCCGCCTTGGCCGCGCCCTCCTGCGCCACACCTTCCTGCGCCCCGCCCTCGAGCGCGACGGGCAAGGCGAAGCCGAACAGGAATGCCGCCGCTATCGCCCGGCGCCCGGCGCCGCCCGCTAG
>CAYNFM010000067.1:0-8809 GCA_964396415.1 uncultured Treponemataceae bacterium
CGAGGGGAAGCCACGACATCCTGTCGCAGCCGAGCGGCTATCGCCGCACCGTGTCGTCAGGGAAGGCCACTCGGCGCGGCAAAGGTAGGGCAAAATACCTAGACTAGTGTCATAATGCGAGCGGAAATGAGAACACCTTCTCCGGCACGATTCTCCTCGGTAAAACGAAGCTTTAGGTATCGATTGATCGTTTCTTTCTGCATCCTGTCGATCGTGCCGGTAATCATGCTGCAAGTAATCTCGTATTATAACATCGCCGGGAAATTGCAGAAGGAAATAGACGCCCTGGAGAACACGAATCTCGTGCAGACCCGCAAGATCATCCGTACGAATCTGGATTTCTACGAGGATCTTTTGTTCCAAATGTATACCGACGACCATCTCATAGAATTGATCGATAAGCTGAATGCCGGGGAGAATGTCGAATTCTACTCGGGTCAACTCCGCAAGGCGCTACATGCCTACGCGTACACCATGCCCTACATTGAATCGATAACCGTCCTCGCCAGCGGCGGGAGGATGGTTTTCGATGATCTCTTGACGGGCTACAACACGATGACTTCCTGGCTGGACGTAGCCGGGGGACAGCCGGCCGCGCTCTACAAGTCGGTGGTCTCCGTGAACGAGACGCGCGTGTTCCCCTCGCAGCTCGCCTCCTTCTACACGGCGAAGAGGCACTACCTCTTTCACCTGGGACACCGCTTCGTCGATTACAAGGACATTTGGAGGAAGAGCGGCGTGATCATCCTCTCGATCGACGAACGGATGCTCGGCGAGATCTGCGACGAGAGGTTGGATAAGGGCTCGGGGGGCACGACGGAAGACTCGACCTTCATCATCGCGGCCGATGGCACCATCGTGTCCTACCCGGATAAATCCTTCGTCGGGAAGAAGCTCGACCTTCCCGCCGATCCCGCCGGACGGCGCGAGGCGATCAGGAAGATGATATGGGGCGCCGGAGATCCCGGCGCTAGAAAGAGGTCGATATACGAATTGAATGAGGCTAAATCCGGATGGAGCGTATTCGCGGCGCGTAACCAGGGCGTCATGTATCAGGAGATTACGGCCCAGCAGAGGATCTCGATCCTCGTGATCCTGCTATCGGTCGTCATCCTGTCTGCGATCATTTTCTTCACCACGGGGCGGCTCACCCGATCCATCGGTACGGTGGTGGCCGCCATGAGCGCGGCGGCGGCCGGCGAGCTATCCGCGAGGATCGAAAGCGACCAGGCGATGCCGCTGGAGATCGAGGAGATCGCCGCGAATTTCAATGCCATGATCGAAAAGATAGGAGAGCTGATTCGCGTCGCGCAGGAGGCCTCGACGAAGCAGAGGAACGCGGAGATCGCGGCGCTGGAGGCGCAGGTCAACCCGCATTTCCTCTACAACACGCTGGATACGATCAATTGGATGGCGATCGATCGGGACGAATTCGAGATCAGCGACGCGATCAGCGCCTTGGCTGTGATCCTGCGGTACGGCATCGACGATAGCAACGGCATTGTCGCGATCCGCCAGGAGGTCGAGTGGCTTAGACATTACGTCTCCCTTCAGCGGATCAGGCTGAAGGACGTATTCGACTTTACCTTGAACGTCGATCCGTCGGCCCTGGACTGTCCTGCGCACAAGCTGCTTTTCCAGCCTTTCGTCGAGAATTCGATCGTTCACGGCTTCAGGGGAGTCGAAAAGAAGCATGAATTGAGCGTTTCGATACGGAAGGAAGGAGCGCGAATCAGGATTACGATTTCCGACAACGGAAGAGGAATCGATGAGGATACCCTGCGCAGTATCGAGGGAGGAGGGCTTACCGACTCGAGCGCGAAGGGCCATATCGGGATGCGAAACGCCATCGCCCGGATAAGGATGTACTATGGCTCGGAAGCGGAAGTCGCCGTCGAGAGCGCCCTTGGATCGGGAACGCGGGTTCTCATAGAATATCCGGACTCATGATCCCTTTGGAGAAATGCGATGCGGATAGTAATAGTCGAGGATGAGCCGCGCATCCGCGAAGGGTTGGCCAGGCTGATTCGGAAGGTAGACGCGGGATACGAGATAGTGGGTGAGGCTGAAAATGGCCTGGAGGGCCTACGGATCATAGACGAGAGGCGTCCCGACTTGGTGATAACGGACGTTCGCATGCCCGATCTGGATGGCCTCGAGATGCTGCGGCGACTGGAAGAAAGCTCGGTGAAGGTGAAGGCCCTCATCTTGAGCGCCTTTTCCGAATTCTCGTATGCCTGCGAGGCGATCAGTCTCGGCGTGGGTGAATACCTGCTCAAGCCGGTCAACGTCGGCGACCTGACCCGATCCCTGAAGAAGATAGAGAGCGAGCTTGCGGCCGAGGAGCTGCCCAAGCGGCGGGAGGAGGGGCTTTCCCTGGAAGGCGCGCTGTATTCGATCGCTCTGGGCGGCGTGGCCGTCGACGAGGAGCTTCGCGTCTTCCTCGAGCGGAATTGTAACGTCGATACGAGGGGCTACTTCGCCCTCGCGGCGATCTACCTGGGGGCGTGGTATGGGAGCGGTCGGCAAAGGATCATGAAGTGCGCCCAGGCTTTGCTGGCCGAAAGGTCCGACTTCGGGCATCGGATCCTCGAGTCGCCCCGCAATGGCAGACTGATCCTCGTCGCCTTCAACATCGACGATGCCGAATCGACGCGCGCTTGGTTCGAAGGCCGATTCGCGGCGCGGATCAAAGCATCGGGACAAGGCGAGCCCTGCGTGGCATGGGGATGCTTCCGCGGCCTCGACGGCCTCCGGGACGCGTCGCAGCGGGTCGACGCCTGCCTCGATTGGGGTATTGTCCTCGGAAGCGGGGCGATGATCGTCTGGCCCGATGTCGAGAGGACTCCCGTCGCGCTGTTTTCCTACCCGATTCAGATCGAGAGCGCGGTCCGCTCGGCTCTCTGCTCGCTGGATCACGCAAGGTATGAATCCGGGATAATCGAGTTCCTGGGGTACTTGCGCAACGGTAGGGTTTATTCGCCGAAGGACATCAAGAACTCGCTCGTTCGCTTCTACTGGAGCGTGCTCGGCACGGCCCGCGAAATCGCGTACGAGAGCTACGCGGCCCTCGCTCAGCAGGAAATCCTGGAGCGCATCACGTTCGCGGTTACCTGGGGCGAGCTCGAAGGGGCCGCTATGACCTTGCTGGAGCTCATCCCTCGGGATGCGGAATCCTCCCCCGGCAGCGTCTCCCTTGTCCATCGCGCGGAGAACGTCGTCCGCCAATTCTACTCGCAGGGAATCTCTCTCGGAGAGGTGGCGCAAAAGGTCGGCGTGACCACGGAGTACCTGAGCGCCCAGTTCCATCGCGAGAGCGGGATGACCTTCAGCGTCTTCATGCGGGCTTTTCGCGTCCGGAAGGCGAAGGAGCTGCTCCTGGGCACGGACCTGATGCTCCATTCGGTCGGGGAGCAGGTTGGCTACCGGGACTCGAAGTACTTCTGCCGGGTCTTCAAGGAGGTCACCGGCCAAAGCCCATCGGAGTACCGAAGGGCAAATAGGTGAAACGGCCGAGTCGATGATAAAGTTATCCACCTTTATTAAGATATTTTACGTTGCGTCCTTGGGTTTTACGCATCAACATGGCGCTCGGATGCATGGGCAGCCGCCTGTCGGTTTTCCCATCACCTCAATTCAAGGAGGCAGTTTATGAAGAAGCGGGTTGCGATGGCGACCGTGATGCTCGCGGTCTGCGCGGTGCTCGCGAGCGGCGCATTCGCTCAAACGAAGACGACAGTGACGATCTGGAATTACTGGGAGACGCCGAAGCACCAGGAGACGCTGGCCAGGGTCTGCAAGGATTTCAACGGATCTCAGGACAAGATCGAGGTCGTTACCAAGTACATCCCGTTCGCGGACTTCAAGAAGCAACTTTCCATCGGCGCCGCCGCATCGGAGCTTCCCGATATCGTGATCATCGACAATCCCGACCATGCCTCCTACTCGGCGATGGGGATCTTCGCCGACATCACCGACAAGCTCGCCTCCTGGCCCGACCTCAAGCAGTACTTCGACGGGCCGCTTAATTCCTGCAAGCTGAACGGAAGGCTGTACGGCATTCCCTTCGGAAGCAACGACCTTTGCCTATACTACAACGAGGATATGCTGAAGGCCGCGGGCGTCAAGCCGCCCAAGACCTGGGACGAGCTCAAGAGCGTCGCCCTCAAGACGACGAAGGGCAATGTGCGCGGCTTCGGGATCTCCTCGGTCCAAAACGAGGAAGGCACCTTCGGATTCCTGTGCTGGCTCTGGGGCGCCGGGAATACGTCGTTCCAGATCGACAACGCCAACGGAATCAGGGCTCTATCCCTGGTGCGCGACCTCGTGAAGAGCGGAGCGATGCCCAAGGAAGTCATCAATTGGACCCAGGGCGATACGATGAACCAATTCATCTCCGGAAACCTGGCGATGATGGTCAACGGCCCCTGGCAGGTCCCGACCATGCGTCAGCAGGCGCCGAACCTGAAGTGGAACGTCGTGCAGCTCCCGATCGGGAAGAAAGCCGCCTCCGACCTCGGCGGCGAAAACTTCGGCGTCGTCAAGGGCGACAAGGTGGACGAGGCTCTCGCCTTCCTCAAATTCGTCGCGAGCCCGGCCGAGATGAAGACCTACATCAACGATTTCGGCTACATCGCGTCGCGCAAGGACGTGGCCGCTACCCAATTCAGCGACGACCCCGTCATGAAGGTCTTCGCCGCGCAGATGGCCTCCGCCCAGCCCCGCGGTCCGTACCCGCGCTGGCCCGAGGTTTCCGACGCCCTGTCCCTCGCGATGAACGAGAGCATAACGGGCATAGCCACCCCCGAGGCGGCAGCCGAGAAGGCTCAGAAGACCATAGACGCCATCCTCAAGCAATAAGCGAAGCGAAAGCAAGCTTCTTCATACGGCAGGAATCGAGCGACGGCCGCGGCGCCGCTCGATTCCTGCCGGCGGCGGGCTTTTCGGCGCGCAGGGTTAGCAATGAATCGCATCAGGCGTTTCTTCAAGTATGGCAACATCGGATACCTGTTCGTCCTGCCGGCAGTGGTATACATGCTGCTCCTTGTCGGATATCCGATCATAAGCAACTTCATCCTCAGCTTTCAGGACGTCACCGTGATGACTCTGAACAGGCCCCTGAAGGCCTTTGTCGGATTTCGGAATTATCGGCTGCTCTTCGGCGACGGAGTGTTGCAGCCATCCATAGTCAATACCTTTATCTTCACCGTTTGCTGCATCGTCCTTCAGTTCGTCATCGGGTTCGCGCTAGCGCTATTTTTCAACAGGGATTTTACCTTCGCCAAGCCGATCCGCGGCATGCTGATGGTACCCTGGATGATCCCGATGACCGTCACCGCGCTGATGTTCAAGTTCATGTTCAGTTCGAACGTGGGCATCGTCAACCAGTTCCTGCAAGTCTGCGGATTGATCGGGAAGCCGATCGAATGGCTCCTCCAGCCCCGTCTGGCGATGCTCTCCCTCATCATCGCGAATACCTGGATCGGAATACCCTTCAACATGATCCTCATCTCTACCGGCTTGACCACGATCCCCTGCGAGCTCAAGGAGGCGGCTTCAATCGACGGAGCGAGCTCGGGACAATCCTTTTTCAAGATCACCCTGCCCATGCTCAAACCCGTGATCGGATCGGTCCTGATCCTGGGATTCATCTACACGTTCAAGGTCTTCGACCTGGTCTTCGTCATGACGAACGGCGGTCCGGTGAACTCCACGCAGCTCCTGTCCACCTACTCGTACAAGCTGTCGTTCTCGCTATTCAAATACAGCCAGGGCGCCGCGACGGCCAATATCCTCTTTCTTATCCTTTTCGTCGTAAGCATCCTTTACTTGAAATTCGTATACGACGATAAGGAGACCAATTAATGCCCGACAAAAAGGCTTCCGAAAACCTGAAAAATACCGGTTATTGCATCGCCGCGCTGCTCGCGTTCGCCTTCCTGATGTTCCCGCTTTATTGGATGGTCGTCACCTCGCTCAAGAACGAGATAGAGATCTTCAAGGTCCCGCCGACGCTGATCCCCCACGTGCTGAATTCCACCTCATACTCCGCGCAGCTGAAGCATGGCGACTTCAACATGTTCCGATCCTTCAAGAACAGCTTCGTCATATCGTCCTGCGCCATGCTGATATCGCTTGTCCTGGCTTTACCCGCATCCTATGGCATCGCTCGATTCCGTTTTAAAGGGAAGCGGTTTTTCATATTGAGCTTCCTGGTGACGCAGATGCTGCCCGTCTCCGTCCTTCTGACTCCGATGTTCATCCTCTTCAAGAACGTCCATCTCCTCAATAACCAGTTTTCGGCGATACTCTCCGACGCTACGATAGGCATACCCTTCGCGGTATTGATACTCATAGGGTATTTTTCCTCCATACCCAAGGAGCTCGAGGACGCTTCGCGTATGGACGGGTGCAATAGGTTCTCGGCGTTCCTCCTCGTTTTCCTTCCGATCGCTTCCCCGGGGGTGATCGTATGCATGGTTTTCTCCTTCCTGTACGGCTGGGGAGACCTCGCATACGGAATGACCTTTCTCCAGGATCAGACGATGCGCCCGATAACCGCGGGCATATTCAACTTCATGGGACAGTACGGCACGAAATGGAGCTACCTGATGGCTTTCGCCGTCGTAACGATAATTCCGGTGGTCATCATTTTCGTTTTCATGCAAAAATACATCATCAGCGGTCTGACGAGCGGCGCCGTTAAGGGATAGGCGAAGGCCAAGGAGCGACGGAACATGGCGATATTTCGTAGGATCGGGGACAGGCTCGTGCGCGAAGAGGATCACGAGCTCTTGTGGATCGAGGCGTGGGGACCGGATGCGCTGCGCGTGCGGGCCACCAAGGCAGCCGCCATGCCGGAGGAGGACTGGGCCCTCCTGCCTCGCGCGGGCGCTCCTCTAGGGGCGGCCCGGATCGAGATAGCCGACGGACGCGCCTCGATCCGGAACGGCTCGATAAAGGCCGAGATAGCGCGGTCGGGGAAGCTCGCTTTTTTCGGCACGCAGGGCAGGCAAATAGTCGAGGAGTCGTTGCGCAATCGCAAGGATGTCCTGTCGGAGGACTGTTCCGCTCTCGAGCTCGAAGCGCGTGAGTTCAGGCCGATAATAGGCGGCGATTACGAGATCGCGGCCCGGTTCGAGTCGATCGACGACGACGAGCGGATCTACGGCATGGGGCAATACCAGCAGCGCTACCTGAACCTAAAAGGGACCGAGCTCGAGCTCGCGCAGCGCAACTCGCAGGCGAGCGTGCCCTTCTACCTATCGAGCCTCGGCTATGGTTTCCTGTGGAACAATCCCTCGATAGGACGGGCTACCTTCGCCAAGAACGGCACGACCTGGCGCGCGTCCTCGAGCAAGGCCCTCGACTACTGGGTGGTCTCCGCCGACAGGCCGGCCGAGATCATGGAGCGCTACACCGGCGCAACCGGCAGGGCGCCGATGATGCCCGACTTCGCCATGGGATTCTGGCAGTGCAAGCTTCGCTACCAGACCCAGGAGGAATTGCTCGCAGTCGCGCGCGAGTACAAGCGCCGAGGCTTGCCGATTTCAGTGATCGTGATCGATTTCTTCCATTGGCCCACCCAGGGCGATTGGCGTTTCGATCCGACCTACTGGCCCGATCCCGAGGCGATGATTGCGGAGCTCGCGGGCATGGGCATCGAGCTCATGGTCTCGGTCTGGCCGACGGTCGATTACCGTAGCGAGAATTTCGCCGAGATGAAGGATCTCGGCCACCTCATCCGAATGGAGCGCGGCATACGCGTATCGATGGACTTCCAGGGCAACTCCCTCCACTTCGACGCGACGAAGCCCGAGGCCCGCGAGTACGTCTGGGGGAAGGTTAAGAAGAACTACTACGATAAGGGCATACGCGTGTTCTGGCTCGACGAGGCCGAGCCGGAGTACACGGCCTACGATTTCGACAACTACCGCTACCATCTCGGCTCCAATCTCGCAGTCGGCAACATTTATCCTCTCATGTACGCCAAGGCCTTCTACGACGGCATGGCGGCCGAGGGGCAAGAGGGGATAATCAACTTGATCCGATGCGCCTGGGCGGGCAGCCAGCGCTACGGTGCCCTTGTCTGGTCGGGGGATATCCATTCGAGCTGGAAGAGTCTGCGCTGCCAGTTGACTGCCGGTCTGAACATGGGCGTCGCGGGCATACCTTGGTGGACGACCGACATAGGCGGCTTCCATGGCGGCGACCCGAACGATCCCGCCTTTCGCGAGCTGTTCGCGCGCTGGTTCGAGTACGGGACTTTCTGCCCGGTAATGCGTCTCCACGGCGACCGCGAGCCCAGGCAAGCCCAAGTCGGCGCGAGCGGCGGAGCCTCCTGCCGGTCGGGAGCCGCGAACGAGGTGTGGAGTTACGGCGAGGAAATATACCGGATCTGCGTACGGCATCTCGAGCTGCGCGAGGAGCTCAGGCCGCGGATCGCCGCCGCTATGCGAACCGCCCACGAAAAGGGCCTCCCGCCGATGCGACCCCTTTTCTTCGATTATCCCGATGATGCCGAGGCCTGGAAGAGCGAGGACCAATTCCTCTTCTGCGATTCGCTTTTGGTCGCGCCCATCCTCGACGCCGGCGCGCGGTCCAGGAGCGTCTACCTGCCCAAAGGCAGATGGAAGAGCATTCACGGCGGAGCCTCGATGGAAGGGGGCCGTATCGTCAAGTGCGAGGCTCCCCTTGAGTGGATCCCGGTCTTCGAGCGAGAATGAGACAGCCATCCGGCGGATAACCGGATGACTTTCTCAAAGTCGGGTTGAGTGGATTTGCCCTCCGCTCGCGAAAATCTATTCGC
>CAYNFM010000067.1:8909-19321 GCA_964396415.1 uncultured Treponemataceae bacterium
GACAGCGTCGCTCCCTGAAATGATCGGGAGCGACGTGGAGCGTTCTCCCTTCAGAATGGAATGGCCGCAGGCTTAAGCCCCCCGACTCGTCCTGATAGCGCAATGGGAAACGGTACGGTATTATTGGACGGCATCGCAGGAGGACGGCCTCGTGCCTCGTCCCGAGCGCGATATCGGAATGGACGAGCCGACGTCAGGCTCCTGCCATGATCCACCGAGAGCTTGAGGAAAGAACGAATGAATGCTGAGGAAAGCCGCGAGATATGGGAGAGCCTCGGCGTCATCGAGGACTGGCTGCAGGGCGGCGTGCGACGCAGGCGCGAGCCGCCCGACTTCGAGGCCCTGTCGGCGAGGGGGGAGGCCGCCCGAGCGGCTCCCGCGCCCGGACCGCCGGTCGCGGATAGCCTGGAGGCCATCGCGCGGGAGGTCGAGAATTGCCGAGCCTGCCGCCTCTGCGAGAAGCGGAGGCGCGCCGTGCCCGGGCAGGGGCCCGCCTCTCCTCTCGCGATGGTCGTGGGGGAGGGTCCGGGAGCCGAGGAAGACGCCCAGGGCCTGCCCTTCGTGGGGCCTGCCGGGAAGCTCCTCGACAAGATGCTCGCCTCGATCGGCCTTTCCCGCGGGACCAACTGCTTTATCGCCAATGTCGTGAAGTGCAGGCCGCCGAACAATCGCGATCCGGCGGCGGACGAGCAGGCGGCCTGCCTCGGCTACCTTCGCAGACAGATAGCCCTCTTGAGACCCAGGGCCATACTCTGCGCCGGCCGCATAGCCGCCGGCGCGCTTCTCGGTTCGGCCCAGGGGGTGGGAAGACTGCGCGGGACCTGGCGGGATTTCGAGGGGACGCCCGTCCTCGTGACCTACCATCCGAGCGCCCTCCTTCGCGACGAGTCCTACAAGCGTCCCGCCTGGGAGGATCTCAAGCTCTTCCGCGAGCGGGTCTCGCCGCGACCCTAGGCTGAGGCGCATGGCCGAATTCGTCGAGGTCCTCTTCCCCGTACCCAGGCTCGGGGCGCTCTCCTATCGCAACGACGAGAGCCGAAGCGCCTGTCTGGGCCGGCGGGTCTCGGTCCCCTTCGGTCGCCGCGAGGCGACGGGCTTCGTCGTCGGCGAGTCCGAGGCCTGCTCCCTGCCGCCCGCGCAGATCAAGCGCGTATCGAAGACCTTGGACGAGGAGCCCCTCTTCGACGAGGGCACGATCGAGCTCGCGCGCTGGCTCGCGGGCATGTATTTCTGCTCTCAAGGGGAGGCCCTGGCGGCCATGCTTCCCTCCGCGCGTCGGGAGCCGCGCTCGGCGGCGGCCATCGAGGTGGAGGAGTTCGAGATCGAGGACTCCCCCCTTGCCCTCTCGGGGGAGCAGGCCTCGGCTTTAGAGCGCATAACGCGCGATAAGTCGGGCCTACAGTACCTTTACGGGCTCACCGGAACGGGCAAGACCGAGGTCTTCCTCCAGGCCGCAGAGGCGACCTTGGCCGAAGGCAGGAGCGTAATCTACCTCGTGCCCGAGATCGCGCTCACGGGCCAGGTCGTCGCGGCGGCGCGGCGCCGCTTCGGAGAGAGGTGCGCAATCCTCCACTCGCGGCTGACTTCGTCGAAGAGGCTCGCGGAGTGGAGGCGCATCCTCCGAGGGGAGGCGACGGTGGCGGTCGGGGCGCGCAGCGCGGTATTCGCGCCCTTGCGCAGGCTCGGCCTCATCGTGATCGACGAGGAGCACGAGGCGACCTACAAGTCGGGATCCTCGCCGCGCTACCACGCGAGGCAGGTGGCGATGCGGCGCGGCGCCGTCGAAGGCGCGCGCGTGGTGATGGGCAGCGCGACCCCCTCGGTCGAGGCCTGGAGCCTGATGGCATCGGGCTCGGTGGGGCGCCTTCCCCTGACCAAGCGCCTCGCGGGCGGCGCCCCTCCCGAGGTCGAGATCGTCGACATGCGGCTGGAGGGCGGGCCTATCTCCCGCAAGCTGGCCGAGTCGGTGCGCGCCTCCCATGCCGAGGGCAGGCAGTCGATACTCTTCCTCAACCGGCGGGGCTTTTCCTATTTCTTCCGCTGCGGGAGCTGCGGCGGCGAGCTGCGCTGCCCAAACTGCTCGGTGGCGCTGACCTTCCACAAGGACCGCGACGCCCTCGTCTGCCACTACTGCGGCTACCGCGCCGCTCCTCCCTCCGCCTGCCCCGAGTGCGGCTCCCTCGACGTAGGATGGTCGGGCTTCGGCACCGAGCGCGTCGAGGAAGAGGCGGCTCGCCTCTTCCCGGACATGCGCCTGCGGCGGCTGGACGCGGACTCGACCTCGAAGGTCGGCGAACTCGAGTCTGCCCTCGACGACTTTCGCGAAGGCCGCGTCGACATACTCCTCGGCACGCAGATGGTGGCCAAAGGACTCAACTTTCCCCGAGTGAAGACGGTCGGCGTCGTCCTGGCCGACACGAGCCTCAACCTGCCCGACTTCAGGGCGGCCGAGCGCACCTTCGCGCTCGTGGTGCAGGTGGCGGGCAGGGCGGGGCGCTTCACTCCCGACGGCCGCGTCATCCTCCAAACCTATCGTCCCGACAGCCCCGTGATGCGCTTGGCCGCGGCCTGCGACGCCGAAGCCTTCTACAGGCTCGAGCTCGACGCGCGGCGCGAGCTGGGCTTCCCGCCCTTCGCCCGCCTCGTGCGCGTCGTGTTCAGGTCCAAGGAGAAGGGGAGGGCGGCCGCGGCGGCCAGGGGTTTCGCCGAGCTCGCGCGGATCCGCCTGCCCGCGGGTGCCGAGCTCCTCGGTCCCGCCGAATGCCCGTTGGGCATGGTGGCGGGCGCGGCGCGCTGGCAGGTCATAGCGCGGGCCTCCGAGCTCGGCGAGCTGCACAGGGCGATGGGATCCGCCCTGGCCGATTTCAAGCCGCCGGCCTCGGTGCGGCTCGAGGCCGACGTCGATCCCGTGAGCCTGATGTGAGCCCTCAGGAGACGGATTCCCGGATCGAGGAGGGCGTCTCGCCCGCGCGCCGGAGCGTCAGAGGACGATCGAGCCGATGATGGGCAGGGATACGAAATTGCCGATGGCGCCGCCGAGGCTCGCGAAGAAGAAGACGAGGAGCACCCTCGTGATCTTGTTCCTATAGAAGCCGCGTATCGAGAGGATATCCTCGGAGAGGTTCTCGAAGTCGCGGACCTGAGGCTTGCTCGCCC
Source organism: uncultured Treponemataceae bacterium (assembly GCA_964396415.1). Classification (GTDB taxonomy): domain Bacteria; phylum Spirochaetota; class Spirochaetia; order Treponematales; family Rectinemataceae; genus UBA1306. The sequence continues at coordinate 12,066 of CAYNFM010000067.1, forward strand.
AGGCCTCCACCAGCGCGGCGATGAGCCCGATGCTGAGGAAGGGCTTCAGGACGACCACCGGCGAGCCGACGAAGGCGGCGATGACGGCGAGGGGGTTGCCGAAGGCGATGAGGGTCCCTAAGGCCGCCCCGATTCCGTGGATGATCAGCCATTTGGCGAGGAGTCCCAGGCTCGCGGTAGCCCCCGACTTGAGGAAGCCGAGGACGATGAGGCCGAGCATCGCGACCGGTACTATCAAGCCGACGAGGGTCCCCAGTCGGCGGCGGCGCGGAACGGAGTCTATGTCCGAGAGGTCGACGGAGGCCAGAGCCGAATCGAGCCTCTCGAGCCACCCGGCGATGCCGTCGCAATGCCCGGCGCCCACGACGGCGACAACCTTCGATCCCGGGGCCTGGAATATCTTGGTCGCGAGATAGCGGTCGCGCTCGTCTATTAGGACTTCCTTGACCGACGGCAGGAAGGACGCGAGCTGGCCCATCATCTCGTCGAGCACGCTCTTGCTCTTGAGCTCCTCGATCTCGTCGGCGCTGAGCGCCTCGTTGCTCATGGTCGACGCGAGGAGGGAGGCCATGAGCTTGGATTTGTTCCATAGGCTCGAGCGCGACCAGGCCCGCCTGAGGGTGACCTGGACCTCGCGATCGCAGAAGGAGAAGGGGATGCCTTCCTCGATGGCCGCCTCGACCGCGGCCTTCATCTCGTCCCCGGGCTTGATGCCGAGGCTCTTGCCCATGCGCCTCTGGAAGGAGGAGAGCACGAGGTTGGCGAGGAGGAGAAATCCCTTGCCGTCCTTGAGGACCTTTACGATATCGAGCTTTTCCCAGCTCCGATTCTCGGTCATCGTCGCGTAGCGCCCCGCGTCGATCTCGACGCACACCCGATCGGGCTTCTCTTCCCGAATCGCCGCGCGGACCTCCTCGACGCTGCCGGCCGAGACGTGGGCCGTGCCGATGAGGATGATCCGCTTTCCATGTAGGTCCAAGACTCGGGCTGCGCTGCTCATAGGGGGCTTAGGCTATTGCCGAGAGCCTCGGCTGTCAATACGTCGCGCCGGATCCGGCGAGCCCGAGTCATTGACTCTTTATATATCGTATGTTAGATTGCGCTAACAATTATGCAACAGGAAGAAGGAATTCGGGATCGGACGAGGGCTCGCCCCGTCGTCACCGGCGATTCCCCGCGCCTCGGCGCTCGCGAGATACTGAAGTACATCGGACCGGGCTTCCTCGTCACCATCGGCTTCATCGATCCCGGCAATTGGGCTTCCAACCTGGCCGGGGGCTCGCTCTTCGGCTATTCCCTGATCTGGGTCGTAACGCTCGGCACGATCATGCTGATGGTGCTCCAGCACAACGCGGCGCATCTGGGCATCGCGACCGGCTACTGCCTCTCGGAGGCGGCGACGATCTTCCTGCCGCGGAAGGCCAGCGTGCCCATCCTCGGCTCGGCCGTCGCCGCCGCAGTCTCGACCGCGCTCGCCGAAGTCCTGGGGACGGCGATCGCGGTGAACATAATAACGGGTCTCCCCGTCAAGATCGCCGTAGTCCTGGCCTGCGCCTTCACCCTATTCATGCTGTTCTCGAATTCCTACCGCAAGCTCGAGAAATGGATAATAGGATTCGTATCCTTGATCGGTCTTTCCTTCGTCTTCGAGCTCGCCCTGGTGAAGGTGGATTGGGCCGCCGCCGCGCAAGGCACCTTCGTCCCCTCGATGCCCCGCCTCTCCATCGTCATCGTCATGAGCCTCCTCGGCTCGGTCGTGATGCCGCACAACCTCTTCCTCCATTCCGAGATAATCCAGAGCAGGCAGTGGAACCTGGAGGACGGCTGTACGATCCATAGGCAGCTCCGCTTCGAGTTTCTCGACACCACCTTGTCCATGATCGTCGGCTGGGCGATCAATTGCGCCATCATCGTGCTGGCGGCCGCGACCTTCCACGCGGCGGGGCTCAAGGTCGACGCCCTCGACGACGCGAAGCGCCTGCTCGGACCCCTCCTCGGCAAGGCCTCGGGGATAGTCTTCGCCGTCGCCCTCCTTTTTTCCGGCGTCTCCTCGAGCATCACCGCCGGCATGGCGGGCGGGGCTATCTACACCGGAATCTACGGCGAATGCTACGACATCGAGGATCGCCACACGCGCCGGGGAGTCGTGATCACGCTCGCGGGGGCGTCCGTCATCGCCATCGTCGTCCCCGATCCCTTCTGGGCGCTCGTGATCTCCCAGATGGCCCTCAGTATCCAGCTCCCCTTCACGATCTTCACGCAGATAGTCCTCACCTCGTCCCGCAAGGTGATGGGGGAGTTCACGAATCGCCGCTCGACGACCGCCGTGCTCCTTCTCTGCGGACTCGTCGTCTCGGCCTTGAACGTCGCCCTGGCCGTCAGCTTCTTCCGCCCCCCGTCCTGAGCCGGCGCGGGCCGCCGAGCATTTCGACGACCTACTGTCGGCTCATCATTAGAGGCGACGGATCGGTGGCGACGCCGCGACGCCGAGTCTCGAAGTGGAGGTGTGGGCCCGTCGACATTCCGGTCGAGCCGACGAGCCCTATGGTGCCGCCCGTTTCGACCTTCTGTCCCTTCCTCACGAGGATCCTGGACAGGTGGCCGTAGAGGGTCTCCCATGTCGCGTCGTGGACGACGATGACGAAGTTGCCGTACACGTCGCTGTAGCCCGTCGATTCGACCTTGCCCGAGCGGGCCGCGTAGACGTCGGTCCCGTAGGGCGCGCCGATGTCGATGCCCGTATGGAACTTGACGGATCGGCCCGTAAAGGGGTCGAGCCGCATCCCGAAGCCCGATGTGATCACGCCCTTGGGCAGGGGAAAGCGAAAGCCCGCGACCAGGAAGAAGGTCCGTTCCGAGGGATGGAATTCCTGGCCGGGGTAGAAGATGAAATCGACGTAGCGCCCATCGACGAAGGCCCGAACCGGCGCGTGCGGCTCCAGGGTCTCCGTCCACAGCGATTTCACGAGGTACTCGAGATCGTTTCCCGGCGATTGGCTTACGAAGATTCCGGGCTGGGAGGGGATGAGGACGGTCGCGCCTCTCGCTATGGAATCGGCGTTGGGCAGGCGGTTCAGCGTGGCGATGGTATCGTAGGGCAGGGAGAAGGCGGCCGCGAGCGAGAATATGTCGATGTCGTCGGAAGCGGTATAGGAATAGAAGGAAAGCTCGGGCGGGGACTCGTTCCCCTTCTCGCTCCGATGGAAGCGCTCGATAGAGTCGACGAGCTGATCGTAGATCAGGTCCTCCGATCGGAGGGAGCGTATCGCCGGGTAGGGGGACTGGGCCCACGACGAGCCCGCGAGGGCGAGCAGGGAGGAAAGGGCGACCGCCCTCGCGCGCAGCGACATGGCTCTGCTCATGGCTTTAGGACTTCGGAGCGACGATTGTTCCGAAGCAGTATATTGTGGTAGAACCTGCTTGTGCTAGCAGCGCGAGGCTATGCTAGGCCTTCGGCAAACCTGCCGATATAGTTATGCATGAGGGTGAACGAACGATGAAGACCGCAGCCATGACCGGGAGACTCAGGATCGCCCTTTGCGGGACGGTCCTCTTCCTCGCGACCACGGCATTGCCCATGCGCGCCGACTCGGGCCAGGCCCGCGCGGGGAGCGTCGACTGGCTCAAGCCCACGGGCGGTCCCTACCCCGCGCTGAGGCAGGGCGAGCGCCTGTGGATCAATGTGTCGCTGAGTCGCCAGAAGGTCGACATCATGAAGGGCGAGCGGAGCATCTATACGATGGTCGCCTCTTCCGGCCTGGACGACCCGCCCGACGACAAGACCCCCGAGGGGACCTTCTACGTCCAGCGCGAACGGGGCCTTTCGTTCTACAGCCCCAAGGCCAAGGAGGGAGGGCGCTATTGGGTCTCCTGGCTCCATCACGGCGAGTATCTCTTCCATTCCGTCCCCATCGATAAGAAGGGGAACATCATCGCGGAGGAGGCGCGCAAGCTCGGGAGCAAGGCTTCCCACGGCTGCGTCCGCCTGAGCCTGCCCGACGCGAAGTGGATTTACGAGAACATCGGGTTCGGCACCAAGGTAGTCATAGGCCCTTAAGGACTTTGTCCTTAGGGACTTTGCCCTTAAGGACTTTGTCCCCCCTGCAGGCATCGCAGAGACCGTAAAGAGATATTTCATGATCCTCTATCGTAAAGCCCTCGCGCCGCCCTATCGCGTCGATCTTGGCCTGCGGGAGGCAAAGCTCGAACTCGACGACTCGATGGCACGCTCGGCAGGTCAGGTGGTGATGATGCCCCTTGGTCCCGCAGAGACGATAGCCGCGAGAGCCGTCTGCGAAATCGATGCGGTCCAGGACCTTGAGCTGCGCTAGCTTCTCGATAGTCCTATAAACGGTCGCTCGGCCGATGCCCGAATCGGATCGCCTGAGCTCCTCCAAAAGGGTCTCGACGGAAAAGGCCTCGCCCGTCTCGCCTAGGGCGACGAGCTTCTCGGCTATGACGTGCCGCGGCTGGGTGCTCCGCTCGCTGAATTCCCGGAACGCCGCCATCACCCTTTCCGCCTTATCCATTACTCTGCCTTTCCCTCGCTCTCGGTTTCCCTGCTCGGATGCCTTCCCTCTCCTCCTCCGCGCTTCCGTCGCCTCTTCCCGAGCGCGTAGGCGATGAAATACGCCATGGAGGCCGAGGTCGAGACGGAGAAGCCGATGGGCGGGTGCCGCCATGGGCCTATGAACGAAGCCAGGAGACCGCCCCAGACTACGATGAGACCCAGGACAGCGGATAGGGCCATCGCGCTCGCGGGCCGCCTCGCGACGCGGAGCGCAGCGGCGGGCGGGGCCACAAGCAGGGACAGGGCCAGGAGGGCGCCGATCGTCAGGACGCACATCGCGACGGCGACCGCGAGGATGAGCATGAACGAGATCGAGAGCAGGGTCACCGGCAGGCCCCTGGCCCGCGCGCTTACCGGGTCCAGGGTCGCGAAGAGCAGGGGCCGCGATATCGCCCCGAGGGCGGCCAGGGCCAGGAAGGCGCAGGCGAGCATGAGGCGGATCTCGGCCGGCCTGACGCTGAGGATCGAGCCGAAGAGGAGGTTCATGCCCGCGGTCGCATGCGAGGCGCTGTGGTGGGCGTAGAGGCTGACGAAGAGGACGCCGAGTCCCGTGGCCATCGAGAGAGCCATGCCCGTCTCGACGTCGCGGCCCCGCGCGCGGCTCGAGAGGGCGCCGAGGCCTAAGGCCGCGGAAAGGGAGAAGGCGAGCATGCCGATGAGGGGGTTGAACCCCGCGAGGGCCGAGCCCGCCGAGCCCGCGAAGCAGATGTCCGTCAGCGCTTCGCCCGCGAAGGCATGGGCCCTGAGCACGACGAAATAGCCGACGAGCGAGGCCGCCAGGGCGGCGACGGTTCCCGCGGCCGCGGCGTTCCAGAAGATATCGGAGGCTATGAGGCCGAGCATCCTTCCTCCTCCGCCGGAGCGTCGGGAGCGCCCGCTCCCCTGGGCGACATCGAGGCCGAGCCCGGCCTGCGGCGAGGGCGCGCCCAGATCCTGACCGGCAGGTAGACCGCGAAGGCGATAGCCGAGACCATGAAGCTCACGGGGAGCCGTCCGCTGATCGCCGCCGCGCCGATTCCGAGCCATACATAGGCCAGCCCGAGCAGGGCCGCCGTCAATATCGCCCGGCCCGGTCTCCTGGTCAGCCTGTTCGCGGTGGCTGCGGGTCCTACCATGAGGGTGAACACGAGAAGCGCTCCCATCACCTGGGCGGAGAGGGATATCGCGAGCGCCGCCACGGAGAGGAAGAGCGCGGAGATCGTCGCGACGGGCAAGCCGCGCGCCGCCGCCGCCTGCGGGTCGACCGTGCAGAAGAGGAGGGGCCGATAGATCGCCAGGAGGAGGCCCATGGCGACCGCCGCCGCGACTCCGGTGACCACGACGTTCCCGACGCTTATGCCGAGTATCGAGCCGAAGAGAATGCCGTACACCCTTTGCGCGTAGCCCGCGTAGAGCGAGAGGAAGAGGAAGCCGAGGCCGAGCGCGAAGGTCATGAGGACGGCGACGACGATATCGCGCTCGCGGGCCCTCTTGCCGACGAGGCCGATGCCGACGGCGGCGGCGAGGGCGAAGGCGAAGAAGCCGTAGACCGGCAGGATGCCCGTAAGCACCGCGCCGGCGGCGCCCGCGAAGCCGATATTAGGAATGGCGTGGGCAGCGAAGGTCAGGCTCCGGGCGACGATGAAGTAGCCGATCGCTCCCGCCAGCACGGCGACGATGGAGCCCGTAATCAGGGCGTTCCGCATGAAGGGATAGCGCAGCAGGTCCAGCACCTTCCTCCTCCGCGCCTAGATGGGCGCCCCGACGACGAAGAGTTTTCCCAAGGCCTCGACGACCTCGACGGGAGAGCCGTAAAGCCCGCTCAGGGCCGCGCTCGTGACGACTTCGGCGATCGGTCCCTTGGCGCATCGTCCGTTGGCCATGAAGAGCACCCCGTCGATCTCGGAGAGCATGGGGTTGACGTCGTGCGTGACCAGGAGGACGGCCGTCTTCCTGGTCCGCCGCAGCCTGGCGACGAGGCCGACGATCTCGGCCTCGCGAGCGAGGTCGAGACTGGCCAGGGGCTCGTCGAGGAGGAGGAGGCGGGGGTTCGTAAGCAAGGCCTGGGCCACGAGCACGCGCTGCCGCTCCCCGCCGGAAAGCTCCCCGAGCGAGGCCTCGGCCAAATCGAGGGCGCCGACCTCCTCCAGGACCTCGTCGATCGCGGCCTCCCGCTTCCTGCTGGGCAGCCCCGGTCCCCAGCGATGCCCATCCAGTCCGAGGCGGACTATGTCCCGCGCGCGGATGGAGATCCCCGCGTCCACGTCCCTGAATTGCGGAACGTAGCCGATCCGACTGTTCCCCCTTCGGGGAGGGGCGCCGAAGACGGAAACGCTTCCCGAGCTCGGCTCGATCAGGCCGAGGAGGAGCCTGAGCAGCGTCGTCTTCCCCGCCCCGTTCGGGCCGAGGACGGCGAGGAACTCGCCTTCCTCGACCGTGAAGGTCATCGATTCCTGTATCAGCCGCCCTCCCAGGCGCACGCTCGCCTTTTCGAGGACGGCGACGCAGCCGGTTTCCTCTTGCATTCCAGCCTCCGACGCCGTCGCTACTTTCCGAGGGCCCGGTCCAGGGCCGCGAGCTGGCTCAGCATCCAATGCTGGTAGTTCAGGGCCGAGGGCATCGTCTCGGTGACCGGCAGGATCGGAATCCCCTCGGCCTTCGCCTCGTCCTGCAGCTTCGTCGTGATCGGCGTCACGGTCTGCTCGTT
>CAYNFM010000068.1:0-19298 GCA_964396415.1 uncultured Treponemataceae bacterium
CTCTCCCTGCATTTCAAAAAACAGCCTAATCGTCACTTAAAAAGGCAAAGCGCCTTCGTGGAGTGTGAGAGTCAGAAGAGTGCGCGAGGGATTGTGAAATCAGTGTGCGAAGCGACAGGTGTTTGCTTGGATCAGATACGGGGCCAGATACCACTAAACTTTACCCTGGTTGCCCCATCCCTGGGCCGCTAGCGCGTCCGATAAGCCCTCCTTGCAGAAACACCTCCGAAAACCACGAGCGGCGCCCCCTGGCGGCCTGGGGGCAGTCCTGTTGGGGGCAGCGTAGAAAACGGATTTTATCGTACGCTAAGGAACTTAAGTCCCGACAGTGTAACAATTTAGTAAAGGCGAAAATAATCCGCAATTTTGCGTTTCATTACGATCCTCACTCTTAAATAACTATATTTACCACAACAAAATAATGGGCCGGACAAACTGCTTATCGTACGATTTGTTTCGAATTCTCCGCAGACCCCGAGTTTGGGGGATAAGAGCCGCCGCCGAGCCTCGCGACATCGAAGGCTGGATCACTTTCACCGCCGCGATGTGTTGCCTTCCGCACAGAGCCTGCATCGTGTTTTTGTTAACCTTTACGCAGCGGCGCAGGAGGGTTATGAATAATCAGAAATCGTCGATCATCCGATCTGCGAGGCCAAGGATCGGGTCATGATCGGCCCAGCGGAAAGGCCCGACTCCTCCTTTATACTGAAGGCCCTCCTCGAGGACTGCGCTTCCTTCGTTCTCATCTGCGATGTTCGCGGCGCGATCGAATACGCCAATCCCGCCGCGCTTCGGCTCTTCGGCCAGGCCAAGTCGGCCTTCGAGCGAGACGGCCTCTTCGAGATGGCCACCAACAGGAGGGACAGGCAGAGGCTCCTGGATGCCGCGACAAGTCTGAAGGCGGGCGAACGCAGACGCCTGGAGATGGTACTCCATTCAGTCGAGGGCCTGCACGTCCCGACCAGCGTCGCGCTGGTTGGGATCGATGGCGCCGAGAGCGGGGAAGGCCGTCTTCTCGTCATCGGGGACGCAGCGGAGGCGATCCCCACGGTCTCCTACGTGAGCTCGCTCGCGAGCAACAACTTGGTCATCCGCGTGCTCCACGGCAGCGTCGACCCGGTATTTCTCATCGACCCCGAGACACGGATCGTTCGCGATTGCAATCTCGCGGCGACCGCCCTCTTCGGCTGGAGCCGCAACGATCTCGTTGGTTCTACCTTGCGGAAGCTCTATCCCAGCGAGGAAAACTTCGCTGCGATCGGGGAGCGATGGCCGAAACTGGAATCGCGATCCGGGGTCCACGAGGAGGAGATCCTACTCGTGAGCATCGATGGGCAGACCATCTCCTGCAAGCTGACGACCCTATGCATCTACGGTCCGAAGGGAGACGCCGAGCTGCGCATCGCCATCTTCCGGGACATCACCGAGGCCCATATCAGGGAGGACATGCTCGCCCGGCTAGCGGCGCGGACGACCGAGCTCGCTATCGAGCTCACCCAACTGACGAAGCACCAGATCCCCATCGGCAAAGAATCCTTAATGGGCCTGGGCCTTACAGAACGACAGGCGCAGTTGGCCAGATACGCCGCGATAGGGCTGACCTCGAAGGAGATAGCCTTCAAGCTCGGGCTTTCGGAATCGACCGTCAAAAACCATTTTTCCTCGATGTTCCGAAAATTCGGCATCGCATCGCGGATCGAGCTCATCGCCCTGCTCGTTGACCGCCATATCCCACTGAAATAGCCTAAAGGCCCATCCCTTTGGCTTAAAGTACTAATTGCGGCCAACGTCGTATCATCCTCCAATAGCTTCATGGATGAGATCGACAAAAAAATAGTCAGCGCGATGTACGTTAGGGAAATGACGGAAGCCCTGGACGAGGTCAGATCGGAAAAGGCCGCTCTCCTGAAAGAGCTCCGCCATCGGGTCAGCAACAATCTGCAATTGATGACCAGCATCGTGAGGCTTGAGTTCACCGCCTCAACCGAGCCGGGCGCGCGCAAGGCCCTGATGGACACGGAGCGTCGCCTCCACGCCCTATCTATAACGAACGGGCAATTCTTGAACCGACAGGATGCTGGTAAGTTCGAGCTCTATTCCTTCATGCACGATCTCGCGAGCGACTTTCACAGCGTTTACGATCCCGATTCTCGGGCCTTGAGCATCTCACTCTCGGGCCAAAGAATATACCTTCAGATGAGCGCTATCGCTCCCCTCGGGATAATCACGGGCGAGATCGTCTCCCATGCGCTTGAACGCGCGCGGGCGCAGGCTCAGCGCTCGCGCCTGGACATTTCCTGGGAGGCCGACGTAAATGGCGCGCTCGCGCTGAGCTATTGCGATACGGGCGGCGGCCTGGCCGAGGCGAATCTCCATAATTGGGGGGAACCGCTGGGGATGATCATCATCCGCACCCTCGCGGAGCAGATGGAAGCGAAGGTCTCCGTGGCGAACAGCAGCTTGGGCGCGGTCATCACCATCGAGCTGCTCCCATCTTGACCCGGACGGAAAGACAGGGTTACTCTTTGTCGATTTAAACCATTATCGACGGAGACATCGATCGTGGAAGGAAAGCCAGGCGGGTTTGATGAACCAGACCCCCGAGAAAACCATCTACTCGCGGCCTTGCCCGAGACCGATCTCAGGAGGATATCGCCCCGCCTTGAGCTCGTCGACCTTGCCCTCGGAAAAGCCGTATACGAATCCGGGCGGGTGTTTTCCAACGTGTATTTCCCTATAACATCGATCGTTTCCCTGCTCTATGTCCTGGAGAACGGGGCTTCCGCCGAGATCTCGGTAGTGGGCAACGATGGTGTGGTCGGCATCGCCCTCTTCATGGGCGGCGAAAGCATGCCCAACCGGGCCGTCGTCCAGAGCGCGGGCAAGGCCTATCGGCTCGACGGGCAGACGCTCAAGCAGGAGTTCAGCCGCTCCGGAGCCTTTCAGCATCTCCTGATGCGCTACACCTTGGCCCTCTTCTCGCAGATGGCCCAGACCGCCGTCTGCAACCGCCACCATTCCGTGGATCAACAGCTGTGCCGGTGGCTCTTGCTCAGCCACGACCGCTTGTCCGGGGACGAGCTTCACATGACGCAAGAACTGATAGCCGACATGCTTGGCGTAAGGCGCGAGGGCGTGACCGAGGCGGCAGGGAAGTTGCAGCAGGCCGGGCTCATCCATTATAGCCGAGGTATGATAACCATTGTGGATCGTCCGGGCCTTGAGGCTCGGGTATGCGAGTGCTACGCGGTAGTCAGGAAGGAGTTCAAGCGGTTGCTTCCCGACGTGACTGCAGATTGAGGTTTTCCTCGTAGTCACGAGGCAACGCGCTCGCTTCTCCCGCTCAGCGTGTGGGCATCGCGCGGCTCAATCGCCGATCGCCCGGTTCGTCGCCGTGGTCGCGGCATTGGGCCTCGAACTCGTCGGCCGTACGAGCCCAATCTCCTGAACGATGTTCGATCAAACAACCGGCGGCATTCAGATCCTGCAGCGCATGAATGTCGGCTGAATGGGCGTTACCGAAGGTGGCGCAGAAAACAAGAGTCATGCACCCGGCAGTAACCGGGAGTTCCAAGAGAATATTTTCATGCTCTTGCTCAGTTTCTGTACATGGTCATTGGCCGATCTGCGGCAGCAGTTTTTTCAATTCGTGGCACTTTCCCTTGACAGGGCTTGCCTGTTTTGCCAAACTGACCCGGAGGGTCGATATTGACGGTTGGTCGGTATTCGGATGACATGCCTATATCCACGATTAGGCTATTGGTCGCCCCAATATGAACCACCTCCATACGACGGATAGTAGCCACTCCAATCTTGTCCGTACCACAACGAGCCAAAGCCCAGGCAGGAAGAAAGCGAAACAGTGAGCGCAACCATCGTGGCCACCACGCTAGCCAGCAAAAGCCGATAGAATAGTTTACGATCATCCCCAGTTCGAGTCTTCCTCGCATCCCTCTCTTTGCGATCAATACTGCCAGTCCGGCAGGGCCACGGCCGCGTCGGTCTGGTCGAACACGCCATCGTTCGCCCTTCTCACTGGAGGAAGTTTCTTTCCGGAGCGAGGTCGGCAAGGGCCCGTACTGCCTGTGGCCCAATCAGTGGGTTGCATTCGACTGAGCAATTCATATCGCCAGTGACCAAGGCCTCGAAGACCTCCTCGATGCCGTCCATGCCGATAACGATGATATCCTTGCCGGGTCGCAGGGCAGCGTCTTTGATAGCCTGGGCCGCGCCGAGGGCTATCTGATCGTTGCGGGCGACAACTACCTGGAAATTTTTATCGTTCTTCAAGAAAGTTGCCGCAACTTATTCCCTTATCGAAGCTGTAGTTCGCCGACTGCGATTGGGTGATCTTCCAGTTTGATGAAGGTCGATGGTCTTCGTGCCATCGTCCATTTTCATGTTCTTTAAAAAGTTGGCGAGCCAGGTGCCTGCCTTCTCGCCTTCCATGACGAAATCAGAGCCCATAAAAGGCATGAGAAGAACCTTATCATCTTTCACTACATCGCGGTCGATCATGATGACGGGGATTCCGACCCTCTTCGCTTCCTGGAGGACAGGTCCATAGACGGTCTCGTCACCGCGCACCGTATCATGACCATCGCCTGTATTCGTACTCCCGTTGTTCTCATTTGACGCTCCTCCTTCACGGCCTCAAGGATCATAGAGGCCTTAAGGTGACGGTAAGCGCTAGTCTTTCCGTGGTCTGTTCGGAAGTGCACACGCGGAATCGACCCTATTCCTTGACGACGTAGGTGTACAAGCCTATCGACCCGTCGTTATCCTTTTGGCAATAGATGCCTTGAATCTCGTTTTCAAAGCCGGGGAAGCGATTCCATCCCTCCTCGAACATCCTGAAATAATTAAGCATAGGGCGCGAGCGCTCGTCGTAGCGCTCGCCGGGAACCACGACCCCGATGCCAGGCGGGTAGACCAGGGCCAGGGTCGCCGCGATCCTGCCGTCGATCTTTTCTATCGGTAACAACTCCACGTTATTGCGCACGAGCTCGTTCATTGCTGCCTGGGGGGTCATCGCCACCTCGGGGAAGTGCTCCGCGCGAAACTGTTCGCGCTGCAGGGCGCTGGCCCCGCGCTCGCGATAGAAGGCGTGCATCTGGGCGCACAAGTCCTGCAGGCCCAGGCCGGAGTAGCGCTCGCGGTGTGCCGAGACGAAAACCGGGACGACCTCGTCGAGCGCGGCGTTCGCGTCGTGCAGGCGCTTGAACTGGAGGAGAGCCGAGAGCAGGGTCCCGGCCTTGCTCGACTCGAGCCCAGGGGTCAGCAGGAAGAGAATACTGTTCAGATCGTTCTTCTCAGGGACTATGCGATGCTCGCGGAGGTACTCAGCGAGGACGGCGGCTGAGACCCCGTGCGCCAAGTAGTCGCCCGTAGCGCGATCGAAGCCGGGCGTCAGCAGGGTCAGCTTGTTAGGGTCGGTCATCGCGTATCCTTTTGCCAAATGCTTGAATCCGTGCCATTGTTCGCCGGGCACGAGTTCCCAATAGCGCACATCACTAGCCAGCTCATCGGTCGGTATGTCCTCCCAATGTACGGACCGACCCTCAACCTGGACGCAGTCGGGCACGAAGGGGTCGAAGAACCATCGCCGCTCGGGATCGATCTCGGTTTCCGCGTACTCGCGGCCCAGGGTTCGGATCTTCTTGCGCATTTCGATGCCGAGCCGGATTGTATCTTCCCAGAGGACCTGCCCCGAGCGGCCCTTCATCATCTGAGCGCCTACGTCGAGGGAGGCGAAGAGCGGATAAAAGGGCGAGGTCGAAGAGTTCAGCATGAACATCTCGTTGAAGCGGCGATGTCCGACCCGCCTGCGCTGCCCCGCGAGATGGGCGTCCTTCACGTGGATCTGCGAAGCCTGCGAGAAGCCTGCCAGCTGCTTATGCGTGGATTGCGTGGCCATGATCCCCGGATCCTCTGGCCCGAGGCCCTTCAGCCCCATAGCGAAATGCCCCTCGTAGAGGGGGTGGAACTTCATGAAGCCACCCCAGGCCTCGTCGAACATGAGGTATTCGCACAGGTGACCTAGCTTCTCCAGCAACATGCCTACGTCGTAGATAGTGCCGTCGTAGGTGCACTGCTCGATGACCGCCACTCGAAACGGCCGCGCGCGCTCCCATGCCTTCGGGTCCTTGACCAGGGGGCTCATCCGAATGGCCTGTCGGATGCGCTTTTCGTCGAGGGCCTCGAAGTCGATCGGCCCGATTAAGCCCTGGGCGTTGCGATCGGTCTCAAGGTAGATCGGAATGCCCCCGCCGAACACGAAGGCCCCTTGAAGGGTGGCTTTATGGTTGTTTCGGTCGAAGAGCACCAGGTCGCCAGGCGCGACGAGGGCGCTTAGGGCTATTTTATCCGAAGTGGAGGTGCCGTTCAGTACGAAATAGGTGCGGTCCGCCCCGAAGATCCGGGCGGCGGCTTTCTCGGCCTCAAGGGCCGGGCCCTCGTGGATCAGCAGGTCGCCCAGCTCCACCACAGAATTGTCGATGTCGTTCCGGAAGACCGCCTCGCCCAAGTGCTCCACGAAGGCGCGGCCTATCGGGCTCTTTTGGTAGAAGACCCCGCCGTTGTGCCCGGGGCAGGTCCACATCTGGTTCGCCTGTTCGGCGTAGTCGACCAGCGCGCCAAAGAAGGGAGTCTTCAGGGATTGCGCGTAATTGCGCAAATGGCTGGCCAGGTTGCGCGCGACGAATTCGGGCGTGTCCTCGTCGATGAAGACATAGCCCGTCACTATGCCGAGCACGGCGACGGGAACTTCCTTGAACGCATGTTGCTCCACCAGGATGAACACGGGCATGTCCAGTCCTCGCTCCCTGATGAAGCGGATGAAAGTCTGGACCGCGCTCTCCGGCTCGTCGACCGACCACTCGACGATCACGCAGCCGAAGCTGGCATCGCTCCTGATAGCCGAGCGTGCATCGGCCGTCCCCGCGCTCACCGTAGTCGAATAGCCCAGCCGCCCGAGCTCGTCGACGATCAGCTGCAAACGCGACGAGGAGAGGTTCGGCTGCACCGGAAAGGTCCGGCAGAGCAGGAAGCCAAAAAGCTTATCGTAGTCCATCCCTAGCTTCTTTTACCGCTTCATTCGCCGCGTCCGTCTTCCACGCGGGCTTCTTCAGTTTCAGAAAGACCAGGGGCGGCAGAGCCAGTAGCGCGGTGCCCACGATCATGATCGCGAAATAGATCCATCCGGGAATAGTTATCGAGCCGATCGGGAGGAGGCTGATGACGAAGGTGAAGGCGGTGGCGGCGAAGCCCAAGCCGCCGACGGCCCAAACGCCGACCTTCCCGCCTGGTATCTTGAAGGCGCGCGGTACGTTGGGCTGTGAGTAACGCAGTTTGATCAGCGCTGCGAAGATAAACAGATAGGCGATGCACAACAGGGTCACGGTCATGGCCGACATGATCCAGTAGGCGGTGTTTACTCCCGGGATGAAGACGTAGAGCAGCGAGATGAGGGTTCCGATTCCAGCCTGCAGGAGGAGCACGGCCCTCGGGGCGCCCTTCTTGTTGTGGCGCGAGAACATCGGCGGCATGTTACCCTCGGTGGCGACGACGCCCAGTCCCATCGCGGGGCCGATGAGCCAGGCAGCCAGCAGCGGTATGCCTCCTATGACCACGAGAATGGCGAGGGGCGCGAGGAGCCAGGTCAAATGGTCGGCGGCCAGGAAGCCCTGGAGGGCCTGCATCAGGCCCTCGGAGAGCTGGAGCTTGGAGGCCGGTACGACGATGGCGATGGCCAGGGTCCCGACCACCGTGATCATGAAGGTGATCAGCGCGGACAGTAGCATGGCTTTCGGGTAATCCTTCTGTGGGTTGCGCACTTCCAGGGCGTGGAAGCCCGCCATCTCCATGCCCGCGAACATAAGCACTATCGTCGAGAGGAAGGGCAGGACACTCCAATTGACCGTCGGCACGATGGCGCCGAAGGTGAAATGTGGCAGCTGGATCACCGCGCCCGACAGCACGAAGGCGATGCCGAGCACGACGAACAGCACTCCGGGGACGATCGTGCCGACTACGACGCTGACCGACCCGAATCGGCTGGAAAATTTCGACCCTAGCAGGGCCACGAGCGTGGTGCCCCAGAACACGATCATCATCACGATGAACATGTACAGGCCATTGCTCGACAGGGCAGGACTGATCGCGAAGGCCAGGGTCGAGGCCAGAAAGGCCAAGATGGTCGGGAACCACACGAGGTCGTTCGACCACTCGCAGAACACGGCGATGAAGCCCGACTTGGCGCCGAAGGCTTCCTTTACCCAGGAATACACGCCTCCTCCCTTGGGCCAGCCGGTGGCGAGTTCGGCGCCCGCCAGGCTCAAGGGGATCAGGAAGGTGATCGTGCCGATAAGGTACCAGCCGATAGAGGACCAGCCGTACACGGCCATCGGCGGAAGATTGCGCAAGCTCAATACGGCGGCGACGTTGATCATCGCCAATACGAAAATGCCGAGCATCTTGGGTTTGCCCTTTGTGATCGACTTAGTCATAGCGGCAGCACTCCTTTGGGGTCCTTGCGTAGGCAATAGACGTGGTATTTTCCGTTCACTTTCTCGACGCCGTGAGTGTCGTGGGCGAATCCGGGGAATCGAGCGTCCCAGGCCTGTAGAGCCCGAAGGTAGCCGAGGTAGGGGCCGTCCTTCGCGCCCACGCTCTCGCCGGGCATCAGCATGGGTATGCCGGGGGGATAGGGCACGATGCCCGTGGCAGCGACTCGGTCGGCCATATCATCGATGGCGACCTGCTCCACTTCGCCGTGGACCAATCTCGAATACGTATCGGCGGGGGTGAGGACCGGCGCGGGCAGAGTTGAGAAGGCCGCGTCCTGCAGGCTCAACTGACCTGATTCCTTCACCTGGGAGAACATTTCGTCGGCCAAGTCGCGCAGCCCCATGCCGGCATAGCGTTCGGGCGCAGCAGCGACGATCGCCGTCAGGACCTCGCTAAGGGGCATGTTCGCGGCATAATCGTCTTTGAAACGGAGAAGGGCGTTGATCAGGGTGCCGTACTTTCCTTTCGTGACGCCGAGCGAGAAGAGGACCAGGATGGTGAAGTCGGTCGTCTTCTCGACGACGATCCCCCGCTGATCGAGGTAGGCCGTCGCCAGCGCCGCCGGTATCCCGGTCTTTTCAAAGCTGCCGTTCACCGCCACGCCCGGCGAAACGATTGAGACTTTTATCGGATCGAGCATGCAATAGCCGTCCTCGAGATCCTTGAAGCCGTGCCAGGCCTGGCCGGGATGCAAGACCCAACAGCCGGGATCGGAGATGAGCAGCTCGTCAGGAGCGTCCGCGAAGTCCATCCTCTCGCCCGTCGAGGGATCGACGACGATGTCGGCGTTCCAGGTCCTGAACATCCAATCCCCTTCCTTCATGGCGGCGCGATGCGCGAGGCAGAGGGCCTTGCGGAAGGCGACGGCCTCGGAGATGGATTCGGTAGTGAGCGCCAAGCCTCCCGGACCATCCATCATCGCCGCAGAGACTTCGTTGGAAACGATGATGGCGTATTGAGGCGAGGTGCTGGCGTGCATCATAAACGCTTCGTTGAAACGCTCATGCTCCACGGGACTTCGCCCGTCGCGAACGTTGATCAGAGAGGCCTGCGACAATGCCGCGAGGAGCTTATGGGTAGAGGTCGTGGCGAAGATCGTGGGCTGATCTTTGGGATAATCGCTCGGGGCCCCGTACATCCCGAAGCGGTCCTTGTAGAGAGGATTGAAGCGCGCGTAGCCGTACCAGGCCTCGTCGAAGTGGATTCGATCCACGCTCTCGCCGAGCAGTTCGATCACGCGGGGCACGAGGTAGGTGAGGCCGTCATAGGTGGAATTGGTGATCATCGCGTGCACGGCCCGACGGCCCTTGTCGGCGGCGAGGGGATTGGCGTCTATCGAGACGCGTATTGCCCCGCTCTTCAGGCCTTCGGGATGTATGGGGCCGATTATGCCAAGGTAGTTACGCGTGGGCAGGAGGTAGGTCGGGACGACCCCCGTCATGGTCAGCGCCTGTTCGATCGACTTGTGGGCGTTGCGATCGCAGAGGGCGTAGTCTCCGCGAGTCGCGGAGGCCATCATGATGATCCGATTGGAGGTGGAAGTCCCATTCGTCACCGTGTAGGACCTCTGCGCCCCGAATACCCGGGCCGCGAATCTCTCGCTCTCCCCGATCGGGCCGGAGTGGTCCAGCAGGGAGCCGAGCTCGCCAACGCTGATAGAGAGGTCCGAGCGTAGGAGGTTCTCGCCGAAGTAGTCGTAGAAGATCCGTCCGACCGGCGATTTCAGGAAGGCCGTTCCCCCGGCGTGTCCAGGCGTGTGCCAGGAATACTCGTACACCTGGGCGAAGGCGATCATCGCCTTGGTCAGGGGCGGCACAATGGCCTCGCGGTAGCGCCGGATGGCCGCGATCACGCGGCCCGCGATGAAGAAGGCCGTGTCCTCGAGCAGCCACACCAGTTCGTCGGCCTCGCGCATGACGTCCATCGTCAGGGTCACGGCGTCCTGACGCTCGGCCATGATGAAGATGGGAATGCGGCCGTCGCGCGATCTGAGCAGGCCGACGAAGGACTTAGCTCTCTCGTGGCCGGCCGTTGGACCGCCCATGGTCCATTGGAGCAGCACGCAGCTCAGCGAGGGATCGGAAAGCACGACTGAGCGGCCGTCATCGAAGGACGAGGCCTGCACGACGGTCGTGTCGTTATCGGTCAACACGTGCGAGAGATCCCGCAAGGCCCGGCCTCGGGCCGACGATTCGGCGAACTCGTCGTCGACGAAGAGAATCTTTGTGCTAATGAGCGGCGCATAACGCGGCATTCATCCTCCTTTGCGATGCTTTTGCCCAAATCTACTCCCTCGCCTCCCCGCCCTTCCGTGCGCCAACGCACAGATCGGCGGGTCCAGGAAGCGGGATCTTTCATGCAGGAGGCCATGTGATGGGCAATCCCTCGTGGTTTCGGTCGATCCTCTCCGGCATCGTCGGAGCGGCGATAGGCCTGGTGTTCGTGGCGATAGCCAACCTCGTGAGCCCCGTCCCCAACTCGGCCCATGAATTGGTCGTCGTCTGCGTTCCCGCCTTTTTGTCCGCCTTCGTCGGGCACCTCCTCGGCGCACACCGCCGAAGGACGTCGTGATGGGCAGGGCTCGGGGATGACGCAGGGTCTGGTATAGAAGCTTCATCGAGCTGGGCAGGGCCTACATGACCGAGAAGCGCCTGGACGCCTTCGAGGCGGCCTTCGCCCAAAAATGCCTCGCGGAGATCGGGAAGGAGCCGAACGCGATCCGGGCCGCGTTCGCGTCCGCCAGGATCAGGCGAGTCATTCGAGGGAATCGATCCTGACGAGAAGTCCGAGGAGCTCGAGGGACTCGGGGCTTTCGCTCTCCAGACGGCGCTTCAACTTCATGTTCTCGGAGCGCAGGCCCTCGACTTCCGCCTCGAGTTCGGAGACCCTCGCTCGCAGGCCGAGGACCGCCTCGATGCCTTCTTTATTGATTCCCAAGGCCCGATGGAGGCTGACGACCTTTCCCAGCCTCTCCAGGTCCCTCGTATCGACCCCGAGCTCGTCATCCATGAGCACCGTCGGGTAGAGCCCGAAATCCGCGAATTCCCTGACGAGCTCCAAATCCGCGCCGAGGTAGGCGCAGACCTGGCTCAGGGTCATGGCAGTCCTCATGCTCATTCCTCTTCCCCTTTCACTCGCTCGTTCCTGAGCGCCGCCAGCTCGCGAAACAGCTTCTTTTCCCTGGCCGTCGGCTTTTCGGGCAGGCGCAGCGAGACCTTGAGGAAGAGGTCTCCGCGATTCCCCGACTCGCCATAGACGGGAAAGCCCTTCCCCTTGAGCCTGAAGACCGTTCCGCTCTTCGTCTCTGGCGGAATTTTGAGCTCGAATTTGCCGGAGATAGTCTCCACCTCGCAGGCGGCGCCGAGCAGGGCGGAGTAGATGCTCAGAGGCAGCTCCTTATGAAGGTCCCTGCCCTCGAGCCGGTACTCGGGGTGGGGCTGGATGCTGAAGGTTATATAAAGGTCGCCGCTGTCAGCGCCGCCGACTCCGTCGGCGCCCTTGCCCGCTATCTGGATGGTCTGCCCGTCCCAGATGCCCGGCTTGAGCTTGAGACGGATACTTCTCTTCCCGAGGTCGAGGACCTTGGCGCCGCCGAAATAGGCCTCCTCCAGGCTGATCGGGAGCTCGGCGCTCAAGTCCCGACCCTTGCGCGCGAATCGTGCGCCTGCGCCGCTCCCGAAAGCCTGGCCATAGGCCCCGCCGAAGATGGTCCTGAAGAACTCCGAGCCGCCCGAGTCCTTCCCGAACAGGCCTTCCCAATCCTGGGCGCCCTCAGCTTCCCGACCGCTCGAGGCCGCGTACTTGGACCAGTCGAAGTCCTCGGCCTGCCCCGCCTTCTGGTGCTGCTCCCAATCCACTCCGAACTCGTCGTATTTTCGCCGCTTCTCGTCGTCCGAGAGCACGTCGTAGGCTTCGCTGATCTCGCCGAATTTGAGGCCCGCGTCCTTGTCGGTCGTATTGACGTCGGGGTGGTACTTCCGGGCCAGCTTGCGGTACTGCTTCTTGAGTTCCTCTTTTGTGGCGCCCTTCTCCACGCCGAGAGCCTTGTAGTAATCCTTGTATTCCATCTATTTGGCGATATAGAATTCGACCCTTCGGTTCTTCCAGCGATCTTGGTAGTCGCTGTTCGGGACGACGGGATTCTCCGCCCCCAGACCGTCGGTCGACACCCTCGCGACCTTTATGCCCCGATCGGACATCGCGGCCTTGATCGCCTCGGCCCTTTCCTTGGAGAGCGGGATGAGGATCGCCTGCTGCTCCAGATCGCCCTCGGCCTTATTGTCCCAGTTGATCATGACGGCGTAGCCCTGAAGCTTGATTTCGTAGTCCGGGAAGAGCGCGAGCTTCGTGGCGAGGAGATCGAGGATCGCCAGGTTCCTGGCCGCGCGATCTGGCGGCACGTCCTTGTAATCGGCGGTGAAGCCCTTGAACACGATGCTCGAGAGCCTTATTCGATAGCCGTCCTGCGTCTTGATGACCAGGATGTCGATCGGGAGCGTCCGCTTGAGCTCCCCGACGTTACCGTACTCGTCGCGGACCCGAGCCACGATCGTGTAATCGGAGGCCGATTCCACCATGTCGCCACTCATGCCCTTCCCGTCCCAGTCGACGGATCGAGAGCCCCACTCGCCCTTGAAGCTGGCGAAGGAGATATCGACCGGATCGAGGATGGAGATCGACCAGCCGGCCATTTTCGCGAGGGGCGATGTAGCCTCGAGCGATATCGTCACCGTAGGGCTGCCCCCCTCCCCGCCTGGCGAGAAGAGCTCCGTCGATAGATTTATGGCGACCATGGGCGGCGCGATGTCTAGGACGAACGCAGCGCTGGAGGCGAGCGCCGGCGCGTAGGCCAGGCCATAGGCGACGTTGAGGCGGGCCGTGTAGTTCCCCTCGGGAGCGAGCTTCCCGTCCTCTTTCTTGCCGTCCCAGGTCAAGATGCTCGGTATCCTCGCACCCGTGCCCGCCATGGACTTTTGGACGATGCCATCGGAGCCAGCCAGGTCGATTCGCCAGGCGCTGACCGAGGAAGAGTCGCCGACATCCAACTTGAAGCCTATCGTCACGAGGGATCTGTCCCCCGTAGGGGCGAAGCCGCGCGATAAGGCCGTAATCGCGCTCGGCTCGGAAGGCGAAGGCAAACTATCGGCGACGAGCCTTCCCTCGAGCTTGCCGACATTTCCGTATTCGTCCTGAACCGCGGCCACGACCTTGTAGCTCGAGCCAGGGATCAAGGAGGCGCCTCCTTCTGTCCTGCCGTCCCACGAGACCTTGTTGTTGGGCCAGGCGCCGCGAAACTGCGCGAGGGGAGCGCCGCTCGGATCGAGCACGCTCAGGGACCACGAGGCGATCCGCGAGAAGGGCGACTCGGCCTCGATGATGAAGTTGACGGGCTTCTTGGGGCCGAGCTCGGCCAGGGCGACATTGGGCGGATCGACCGCGACAGAACCGATGGGCGCGTTCGTGACGAGCGAGAAGCCCGCGCTCTTCACCGACGCGGCCCGAAATGCCCCGCCGTAATCCACCGCGAGGGTCGCAAAGTAGGATCCGTCGGTCGCAAGATTGCCGGCCTCGTCCTTGCCGTCCCAGCTTGTGTACTCGGGCAGGATGGTCCCGGTGCCCGAAAAGCTCCGGACCAAGCCCAGCTTCGCGCTCATCACCGACACCTTCCATCCCACGACGCTTTCCCTGGAGCCATAGGTGGTGAGGAGGTCGAGGGTGTTCTTGACGCTCGAACTCGCGGGCGAGAACCCTCCGCGACGCGACGCGATCGCGCTCGGCTGGGCGCCAGGCATGGCTGCGATAGAGAAGGCCCCCTGGAATTTCCCCTCGTTCCCGAACTCGTCGCGGACCGTGAGCAGCGCCGGATAATCCTCGCCCCCCGAGATTGTGCCGCCTTGGTCGGTCTTACCGTCCCATGCGGCTTTGGACATCGCCGGCCAATTGCCGGCGAGGCTCTTGACCTGGACCCCATTGGAATCGAATATGCCGATCGTCCAGGAGGCGATCGCGGCCAAGACGGGCTGTGCCGAAACGACGACCGAGATCGGAGCCTTGACTCCATGGAGAGCATAGCCGAATTGAGCGGGATTCGGGCTGAACGAGCCCGTGGGAGGCGTGATGTCGAGGATGAAGGCTTTGGAGACCGAAGCGCCGAGGCCGAGGCCCTTTCCGTAATCGACCTCGAGGGCGGCGGTGTAGCTGCCCTCGGCGGCTATCGCTCCGGAATCGTCCTTCCCATCCCACACGAGGGACTCAGGCAAGTCCGAGCCCGAGCCCGAGAATACGCGCACGCCTTTTTTCTGCGACGCGATCTCGACGGTCCAGGACTTCACCGCCTCGGGCTTGCCGAAGAGGATGGCGAGACTGATAGTGCTGAAGTACTCGTCGCCATTCGGGGCGAGCCCTCTCGATTCGGCCTGGATCGTGCTCGCCTCGGCGGCGAGCGCGACCTTGACCGCCGGTTTTGTCTGGCATCCCAATGCCGCCGCGGCCGCGAGCGCTATGAGACTAAATTTAAGGAGAAGTCGTCGTGTCTGCATTTTTCCCTCCTGTCCACTCAAACAAAATATAACGAGTAGGGCGCGGCGGCTTCTGTTCGATAGCGCACGGATGGATCAGGGACGACCGAAATCGACGAGGAAGATCGCGGATATCTCGAGGCTCGTCAGAGGGAATCCGGACGCCTTCAGCGCCTTCGCGGCCTCTGGCTTCGTCAGCTTCGGGTTGGCCGCGACGATTTCGTCGAGCTTCGCGACGGCCTTCGCGTCGATGGGCTTGGACCCGTTCAGCGCGGCGAGGATCGCTGGCCGCTCCTCGAGACGCCGTGACTCGCTCGCTGCCGCCTCGTCGAGGCGCGATCGGACGTACAGGGGGTTGTCGGGCGAGGCCACCGAGGCCGGGTTCTCGTAGGCGGCCAGGGCCGCGGCGTCCATCTCGGCCTCGCCCGAATAGATCCCGCGCAAGCGCACGACTTTTCCCTTCGACAGGATCTTGAAATCGTATTCCGTCGAGCTGCGATACTCGAGCCGGATACCTTCGGGCACCGCCTGGGCTAGCGAAACGCCTTCCACCGTGAAGTCGCCCGGTATGACGATGACCTGGAGCATCTCGGCGGAGTTGACCGCTCGTAGGCTTTCGATCGATAGGCTCTTCCAAGATCTCAGCTGCTCGACGATGGCGCGTAGGGCGGCGACACGCTCGGGGACGGGCTCGACCTCGGCCTCGAGGGAGAGGCTCGTTCCCAATTCGTCCGCGAGAACGACGCCCGATGGGCCGGAGGGGTCCACGCCTGCTTGGGCGACCTTCCTCGGCGCCACGAGCAGGATCGAATCGAAGGCTCGTGGACGCTTAGCTCCCTCGACCCCCGTGACGAGGGCATAGGCATCCTCGCCCTCGAAGGTAAAGGATACGGCGACGACGAGCTCGCCCTGGCGGACTAGGTAGCCTTTATCGCCTTCCCGGACTCCGGAGCCGGGTTCCAGGAACACGAGGATTCTAGCGGGATCGCTGACGTCGATGACGTAACCGCTGTCCACGCTCTCGCTCGCAGCGGTCGCCAGGGCTGAGCGATATCGCTCGAAGCGGCCCTTGGCATCCGCTAGCGTGGCCTTGAGCGAGGCGATGGCCGCGTCTCTCGCCGCCAGACCTAAGGCCGCGGTGTGGAGGGCGGCGCGATAGGAGCCGATGGAGGCCATCGCTTCGGCCTCGATGCGCGACAGGGCGAAGGGCACCGAATTGAGATACGGCACGGCCCGCAGTTTCCCGGACAAGAATTCCAGGTTCGACAGCGAATCGTCGAGTCTCGACTCGGCAATCGGATCGAGGATGCCAGCCTGATCCAGGTAGGGGTCGAAGGGCGCGAGCTGCGGCTCGTGGACTTCGCCGCGAGGGGAGAGGAGAGAGGTGGCGCGAAGGTCCGAGAAGGTCGGATTGAAGCGGGTGGTAAGGGCCGCGGCGAGCTCATTCTTCTGTCGGCCCAGGGCCTCGAAGTCGCGCCTGCCAGCAGCTTCGATGACCCCGATACGCGACTCGTAGAGCTTGGCCTGTTGGTCCTTTTCGAGTTCGGCCGCCACTCGTTCGTTATCGAGGACGGCCTGCTCCGACTTCGCCCTTGCCAGGGATCGACTGTCGTACCGGTCGATGCGATTCTGGATTTTCGCGATCTCCGAGCGGCTCGCTGCAGCCGCGGAGGCGTAGCCGGCCTGGAGCTGGGCCTTGGATGCGTCCCGGGCCGCGGCGACCTGGGCGATCCGGGAGGTCTCCTCGTCGTGCGACAGGCCAAGCGTGCTGATGGACAGTTTAGAGGCTCGAAAATCGCTGTCGGCGAACGAGAGCCCTGAATCGAGATCGGTCCCCAGATGGGTAAGCCCCGTCTTGGCCCGGTCCAGAGCCGCCTCGTCCTGCTTCGATGAATCGAGGATATCCTTGAGGTTGAGGTCCTGGAAGGCCGATACGCTCACCGGCGTCGCTGCAGTTCTCTTCTCGACGGAGCTCGTCACCGCGAGGGCAACCGCCCCCAAACACAGGATAGTTATCGCGGTGACGCCGAGCACGAGGAAAGACTTATTCCTGCGCGTCTTCGCGAACTCGGCCTCGAAATCATAGCTGTCCTCCCCTCCCTTGGCCTGGAACAGGGCATGCTTCAGGAAGGATTCGGACTCTTTTCGTATGAGCCGCTTTATTTCGCCGTCATCGCCCATGTCCCGCTCCAATCCGAAGGCGCCTCTCGGCCAGCGATGCGATCCCTGAAGACGGCGATAAAGGGAAGCGTCAAGTCCCGCCAGGCCGAACCGGCCTGGGCCCAGGCGCCCGTATAATAGGAGGCGAGTCCGGAGGAGAAGGCATCGAGCTCCTCCGCAAGCTTAGGCCCTATGTCGGACTTCTTGAGTGGCCAAAATATCCTCTTGCCTCGCGTCTTACCCTTTACCAGGACCGTGTCGAGCTCCAAGAACCGATAGTCCGAGCTGCTGAGCTCGGCCTCGTCCTTGACGAGCTCCGAACAGATGATGGGCACTTTGTAGATGCGCGTGAGGCTTTCGAGTCTGCTCGCTGAATTGACGTTGTCGCCGATTACAGTGGTGGTCATGCGCTCGTAGGAACCGATGTTGCCGTAGTAGACGTCTCCGCCGTCGATGCCCACGCCGACCTCGAGGAGGACGGCCTGATAGACCGCCTCGTCCTCCTCCGTGAGGGCGCCCCTTCTCCCGATGATCTCCTCTCGCAGGGCTCCCATGCTCTCGCGCAGATCGGCCGCCACCTGCTGCACGAGGAAGCCGGCCCTGAGGGCCTGCAGTGATTTTTCCGAAGAGCCGCTCAGTGTGCCGAAGACCGCGAGCAGAGCATCGCCGATGATCGACCCGACGATTCCGTCCTCGTCGTGGATCTGCCCGATGGCCCGCTGGTAGTGGAGGTTGAGGACATCGATCACGTCCATGCCGAGGGTTTCGGTGATATGCGTAAAGCCTTTGATATCGGTGAAGAGCAGTGTGAGGTCCTTCGTCGATCCCTCGAGGCGTATTTCCCTCTCGTCGAAGGCGCGCTGCGCGATGTCCCGCGTGACGAAGCGCCGGAATATCCGCATGAGGTTATCGATTATCGAGGAGAGAGAATTGAGGGATAGCCCAAGGTAGGAGATCTCGTCGTTCGGGGCCCCGGCGAAGTCGATCAGTGCCATCTTCTGGTCTTTCTGCATCCCCATGATGCTCTGCGTGATCCTTCCTACGTAGCGCAGTATACGTCGCACGAGCAGTGCGCCGACCAAGGTGATGACGAGGGTCATGGCCAGGATCATCCCGACGATTCTCAAGAATATCGAATTCGTCTGCGCTTGGAACTCTTTCGTCTCCTCCGCGCGCACGATGAAGGCCTTCCATTGGTTGTTGTACTTGAATACCCCGAAATACCTGGAACCTCCGATACTGAAGTCGAGCTTGCCCTCGCCCTCCGCGTCCGAGGCCAGCTTGTCCCTGGCTTCCTTGTCGAGGACCGACTGAGGCGCCGCCTGCTTCGAGGCCCAAAATAGGAGCGAGCCGTCCCTCCGCACGCCGAAGGCGACCGAATGATCCATCGTGAGATTCTTGGATGCGCTACGCTGGATGGCGCTGACTGCCTCGGCGAGATTGCCGTTGAAGCCGAGTATCTCGCCTTGCGTCGCGGCGAAGCCGTAGAGCTCGGAGAGATCCTTGACGAGCAGGCGGTCCGTCAGGCCGACCAGCTCTCCCTTATTCATCTCGAGATTGACGTAGTTCGAGGCGATATTCGAGACAAGGATGAAGACTGAGAAGAGCAGGACAATTTTCGTCACGAGGGGAACCACACGCGCTCCCCCCACCTTCGGTCCGAGTATCGATCGCAGCAGGCCGAAGCGGAACGAAGATGGGCTGTCCATGGCTTCTACTTGCCCTTCAAGGGAAGGAGGCCCGCCAGGTCGCCTATGACGTTCACGAGCTCGCCGTTCGCGGGCAGCACGATCTTCGAGTTATTCCGGAGCGATTCCTCGACCGTCTGCAGGCGCCGGAGTAGCTGGGCATTGCCTACGAAGTAGCGATCGGCGGCCTCATTGACGAGCTGGATGGCCTGGGCCTCGCCCTCGGCCTTGAGAATCTCGGCCTGTCGTATGCCCTCGGCCTTCTTGATTTCCGCCCGCTTCTGCCCGTCGGCCATCGTCTCTGTGGCCGTGGCGAAGTCGATGGCGGCGATCTTCTCGTTCTCGGCCTTGACGACCTTGTTCA
>CAYNFM010000069.1:0-17781 GCA_964396415.1 uncultured Treponemataceae bacterium
TGCAGGACTGCGCGAACGTCCTCCTCCTCGACGAGCCGACGAACGACCTCGACGTCAACACGATGCGCGCCCTCGAGGAAGCCCTCGACGACTTCGCGGGGTCGGCCCTGGTAGTAAGCCATGACAGGTGGTTCCTCGATCGGGTATGCACGCACATCCTCGCCTTCGAGGGTAACTCCGAGGCTATCTGGTACGACGGCAACTTCACCGAGTTCGCCGAATGGCGCCGCTCCCAGCTCGGCAGCGAAGCGGATCGCCCGCATCGAATTGTGTATCGAAGGCTGGAGCGCTAGCTAGGGCGCCGGCCAATCCCGGCCGAGAATCGGAGCGAGGTCGACCTCGCGCGCTCCTCCCGCCAAGTAGGTCGATATGCGTCGCGGCAGCGCGAAGCGCCGATCGCCGCAGAGGGCACGGGCCTGGGCGAGCGAGATAGGCGCGCGCATCGGCGCCGCGCGGGCCGCGGCGTCCAGGACCTCGAGGTCGGAGGGGCCGAGCTCGAGGTAGGGCGTCGTCATGATGCCCCAGAGGTCCCACGGCAGGAGCTCGAGGCCCGCGAGGGCCGCGAGGTCGCGGACGAAGTCGCCCTTCACGAAGTCCCAGCCGCTCATGTTGAAGATGCCGAACCTGAGCGGGTCGTCGCCCGAGCGGCAGGCGAGCCACGCCTCGCCCCCCGACAGGAAGGCGCCGTCCGGCAGGTCCATGGGATCGTAGCCTATCCCGAGCCTGTCGAGCATGAGGGCGTCGAGCTGGGAATCCGAGATCGCCCACCGCGCCGAGGCCTCGTCCCGGCGCTCCACCACCCAATGATCCTCTCCCCGTCCGGGCCGAAAATACATGCCGAAGCCGCAGCGGGCGCGCGCGGGAATGCCGGCCTCGCGCAGGAGGGCGGCGAAGAGGAGGCTGTGATCGCGGCAGTTGCCGATCGTCTTTCGCTCGGCGGGCAGGGGGCCGACGCTATGGGCAGGCCTGCCGAGGCCGGCTTCGGCCGCTGATATCCTCGCGAGCCGATCGGCCAGGGCCCTGATATTCGTCTCTTTCTCGGCGCGGGCGGGCTCCTCGGGAAGTCCGTAGGAGGAGCGCCAGAACACGTGGACGATCAGCGCGCGGACTCGGGCCGCGAGGGCGGCGGGATCCGGGCCCGCCTCGGCGACGATCGCCGAGAGCATCGGGCGGTACTCTCCGGCCGCGGTGAAGGGACCGGCCTCGAGATAGTCGGGCGAATCGGCATGCCTCATTTCGTTCCTCCATTTCCCATAGAGCAGAATCTATACCGGGCGCCTCGAGGCTTCCAGCCCTTTTTTGCCCTTGTCGGTCGAGCGCGTCGCCCTCGTCGCCCCCAGCCGCGCGCGAATCGGCTATCGACCTTGAAAACTCGCCGTCGAGGCTTTATTATACGAATAGAACTAAATTAAGCCCGACAGCCGGCCGGGCAGGGAGAGTTAATAATGCCTTTGCGCCCTGTATCGTTTTTCACCGTCGCCTACGCCGAAGAATCGCTTCAGGTACACAAGAAAAGCCGGATTCTGGCGACCATCAATATCATTTTCGGCTTGGTCTCCGTCGCTTTCGCGATCCTCATGGCGATCACCCGCTCGATCGTGCCGGCTTTCGTCTTCGCGGGTCTCGTCCTCTTCTGCGCGGCAGTGCTCATTATGCTGCGCTCGGGAAGGTACCACGCGGCTTCGTCGGTCTTTCTGTACGGCGTATTCGCGGCCATGTTCGTCGCGATAAAATTCGGAGAATACGCCGCTAACGTCTACAATACCTACGTCATGGGGACGCTCGGCGGCTTCCTCCTCGTCGTGGCGGCCCTCGTCGCGGACCGGCCCGTGCAGGCCATCGTCATAGGGGTCCTCAACCTGGCCTCCATCGAGGCGATCTATTGGATCGATTCCTTTCCGAACGACAAGTACGTGGTCACCACCCTGGCCATCCAGAATCTGTCCGTGTCCTCGCTCATGACCATCATCGGCGCGGGAATCTCGGCCTACATCGTGAGCCTTACCACGAGCCTTCTCGGCGTCGTGGAGCGCGAGGCGAAATCGGCCGAACGCAGCTACGACGAGTTGAACTCCGCGATGGGGAGGGCGCATTCATCCTCGCAACGGATCGGCGAGAGCCTTTCCGCGAGCGTCGCCAGGACTACCGAGTCGATCGACGCCCTTCGCGCGCGGGTGCGGGGCATCGCCGAAGGCATGGACGAGCTCGACGGCGCCCTCAACCTCTCCGGCGAGGCTAACAGGAAGGCGGGGAATTGGCAGGGCGAGGTCAAGACCGCGCTCGCCGCCTACTCGGAGCAGGTGGCCAGGGCCTCGGCGGCGATCGAGGAGATGGCCGCCGCCGCGGGCTCCTTGGCGAGTCAGGCGACCAGCAAGAAAGAGGCGGTCGGAGGCCTCGTCGAGACGTCCAAGGCCGGAGAGCGAGTCCTCGCCTCGATGGGCCAGTCGATGGCGCAGATACAGGGCTCGGCCGCGAAGGTCGCCGAGCTCGGGGGGATCATCGGCGACATCGCGGACAGGACGAACCTCCTCGGCATGAATGCCTCCATAGAGGCGGCCCATGCCGGCGCGGCGGGAAGGGGCTTCGCCGTCGTGGCCAACGAGATCCGCGCCCTTTCGGTGGAAGCGGGGAAGAGCGCGCATGTCATCGCCGACACGCTCAAGGAAGTTCGGTCCTCGATCGCATCCACGGTGTCGAAGAGCGGCGAGGCAATGGCCTCGTTCAAGAAGATAAGCGAGGACATCAGGGGCGTGAGCCTGATGATCGAGGAGCTGCTAGCGAGCATCCAGGAGCTTTCCGCGGGCTCGAGCGACGTCGTGGCCGCGGTCGAGGCCGTGGCCGAGCTCACGAGAACCACGGAAAGCGCCGTTGACCGATCCTGCGAGGGCATGGACGAATCCTTCAGGGGAATGGACGCGGTCGCCGAGATAGCCTCGAAGGTCAGGGTCGAGACCTCCGAGATCTCGACGCGGTTCGACGGCATGCATAGGGACTCGGAACAGGTGCGAAAGCTGGGCGGCGAAAACCTCGAGACGATCCAGGCCCTGAGGTCCAGCCTCGACGGATTCGCCCGAAAAAGCGGGAATCCGGACGACGGGACCGGCTCGGATCATCGAGGTATACGCATAAAATCCGGCGCGAGGTGAAGCGCCGCGCGGAAGGGAACCCGGCCTAGGACGAGAGGGCGATCTCGATATCTTTCTCGATCGCCTTCGGCTCGGTAGCCGAGGCGAAGCGAGCCACCGTCGTGCCGTCCCTCCCGACGAGGAACTTGGTGAAGTTCCACTTGATCGCCTCGCCGGCCACTCCCGGCGCCCTCGACTTGACGAAGGCGAAGACGGGATGGGTATTCGCGCCGTTGACTTCGATTTTCGACATGAGGGGGAAGGTCACGCCGAAGTTGATCCGGCAGAAGGAGGCGATCTCGGCGGCGTCGCCCGGCTCCTGATGGGCGAACTGATCGCAGGGGAAGCCCAGGACGACCAAGCCCTTGTCCTTGTATTTTTTATAGAGCGCCTCGAGCCCCTCGTATTGGGGAGTGAAGCCGCACTTGCTCGCGGTATTGACGATGAGGAGGACTTTGCCCTCGTAGGACTTCAGGTCGATATCCTTGCCGTCGTTCGCTCGGGCGCTGAGCTTGAAAACCGAATCTGCCATAAAGCCTCCGAAGGTCCTGAGCCGAAAATACTGAAGGACGGTTCCGGCGTCCACTTTCGCCGCGCGAGGAGTCTCAAGGCTTAGGCGCGACCGAGCTGCTCGAGCCTCGGGAGTTGCGGCCTCTCGTCGCGGCTAGGAAGCGCGATTCCTCAAGGCTTCCGCCCTGTCGAGGAGCCCGAGCCTGTAGAGGGTGGATCTGTTCCTTCCGTTCGACTTGGAGAGGTATAGGGCCTTGTCGGCCATCTCGATATAGCGGGATGGGTCCAGGCGCAGGGAAGGCGAGATGAGGCAGCAGCCGAGGCTCGCCGTCACCGTGAGCTTGCGCGACTCGTAGACGACCTCCATCTCCTCTATGGAGATCCTGATTCTCTCGGCTATCTCCATGAGCTTGGCCCCATCGCTCTCTATCGCGAGCACGCAGAATTCCTCTCCCCCGAAGCGCGACGCGACATCCTCCGACCTGACGGCCTGCCTCAAGGTGAGCGCTAGCGAGTTGAGCACGGCGTCGCCCGCCAGATGGCCCCAGGTATCGTTGAAGCTCTTGAAATGATCGACGTCGAGCATGACGAGCCCCGCCTTCGCCCCATGCCGCATGACATGGGCGATCTCCTGCTCCAGCCTGTGGGTAAAATAGGCATGATTGAAGAGGCCGGTCTTGGCGTCGGTAATGGAGCTCTCGTGATGGAGGCTGTTCTGGATTCCGATCGAAAGGAAGCGCATGAATCTGTCGATGTATGTCTTCTCGAGGTCGGTATAGGGCGTACCGACGATCTTGCGCCCCAACAGGGCGAAGCCGAAGGGTCCCCCTATGCCGCACATCGGGAAGAGGATCTCGGGATCGAAGCGGAGAAGCTCCCCGTCGCCGCCGCCCCAGGCGGTCAGGTCCCCATAGCTGACGGGATAGGGCGAGGAGAGGAAGTATTCCTTTATTCGGGCGAAAAGGGAAGAAGGCAGGCGCTCCTGGCTGGGCTTGAGGTTGACATAGCAGTACTGAGTCAGCGTATCGCCGCGCGGCGGCTCGATCACTATGGCCAGATGGGTCGGGATGAACTGCTCCAATATGCGGGAGATGACGAAGTCCAGCATCTTCTCTATGGAAGTGAGCGTGAAGAGCGTAGCCGTATCGTTGATCAAGGCGTCGAGAAGTCGATTCTCCCTGCGGAGCAGGGTGAGATCGTCGAGAGCTCCGCTCTGCTGGAGGAAGTTGAACTGATTGAGAAAGCTGTCGTCGATCCGATGCGCGGTCGATTCCGATTCCACATCCCCAGTATATGCGATCGATCGCCCTTTTCACAACCTTGGGAATCAGCCCCCCTTGGAGATCAGCTTTACGAGAGCGTCCGTAGTGAAGCCGAGATGCTCGGCGACTTTTTCGCCCGGGCCCGATTCTCCGAATCTCTCGATCGAGAAGATATCCTCGCTCCGGGCGATGCGCTCCCATCCCATCGAGACGCCGGCCTCGGCCACGACGACGCGGGCGCCGGGCGGCAGTATCGCGTCGCGAATGGGCTTGGGCTGGGAAAGGAAGAGCTCGCGGCTCGGCATCGACACTACGCGCGTCCCCGCGCAGGCCGCGGGACTGCCGAGCCTTTCCGCGGCCGCGAGGGCCATGGAGACTTCCGAGCCCGTGGCGACGATCACCGTATCCGGCGCCGCCTCGGTGTTCTTGACGACA
Organism: uncultured Treponemataceae bacterium; assembly: GCA_964396415.1. Classification (GTDB taxonomy): domain Bacteria; phylum Spirochaetota; class Spirochaetia; order Treponematales; family Rectinemataceae; genus UBA1306. The sequence continues at coordinate 5,333 of CAYNFM010000069.1, forward strand.
TAGGCTCCCAAGGCCATCGACAGAGCCCACTCGGGGTCGGCCTTCTCCAGGACGGGCAGGTTCTGCCTCGAGAGGGCGATGACGGTCGGCCCGTCGGTCCTTTCCATGGCCAGGCTCCAGGCCACCGCCGTCTCCTCGGCGTCGGCCGGCCGCAAGACCCGCAGGTTGGGTATCGCGCGGAGGCTCGCGAGATGCTCGACGGGCTGGTGCGTGGGGCCGTCCTCCCCGATGAAGATCGAATCGTGCGTGAGGATGTAGATCACCGGCTGCCTCATGAGGGCGGCGAGGCGGAGGGCCGGGCGGAGGTAGTCGGCGAAGACGAGGAAGGTCGCGACGAAGGGCCGAAGGCCGCCGTGGAGGGAGAGGCCGTTGGCTATGGCTGCCATCCCGAACTCGCGGATGCCGAAATGGATGTAGCGGCCGCTTCTGTCGGCCGGTCCGTAAACGCCCCCCTCGGGGAGGGACGTAACGTTGGGACCGGTCAGGTCGGCCGAGCCGCCGACGATGTTCGTCCATGATTTGGAGAAGGCGACGAGGCACTTGCCCGAGGCGTTGCGAGTCGCGACCTTCTCGCCCTTCCCGAAGACGGGCAGGTCGAGGGGCCTTCGCGCCTTCCCGGCGAGATAGTCCTCCAGCTCGGCCGCGAGGGCGGGCTCCTCGGCCTTCCAGGCGGCGAACTCCGCCTTCCACGCGTCGTGCGCCTTGGCGAGCTCGGGACGGCGCCTCTCGTAGAAGGCGTAGGCCGCGGGATCGACCCAGAATTTCAGGCCCGCGGGCGCGCCGATCGCGGCCTTGGTCTTGGCCACCTCATCCTCGCCGAGAGCCGCGCCGTGCGCGCCCGCCGTGCCCTGCTTTCCCGGCGAGCCCTTGCCGATCACGCTCTTCAATATGACGAGGCTAGGCCTTTCGGAGTCCTTCTTCGCCTCGGCGACGAGGCGCTCGAGGCCGGCGAAATCGTACATGTCTCCGCGCAGGACCTGCCAGCCGTACGCTTCGTAGCGCTTGCCCGTGTCCTCGGTGAAGGCGAGGTCGGTGGAACCGTCTATGGTGACTTTGTTGGAATCGTAGAAGACGACGAGCTTGCCGAGCTTGAGGTGCCCGGCGAGAGAGGAAGCCTCGGCCGAAACGCCCTCCTCGAGGCAGCCGTCGCCGGCGAGGACGTAGGTATAGTGGTCGATTATCCCGCGCCTCGCGGAATTGAAGCGAGACGCGAGCATGCTCTCGGCAATGGCCATGCCCACCGCCGTCGCGAGGCCCTGGCCCAGGGGACCGGTCGTGGTCTCGATCCCGGGCGCGAGAGCGAATTCCGGATGACCCGCGCATTTGCTGCCCACTTTCCGGAAGGTCCTGATATCGTCGAGGCCGATGCCGTAGCCCGCCAGATGCAGATGAGCATAGAGGAACATCGAGCCGTGGCCGGCGGACAGGACGAAGCGGTCGCGGTCGATCCACGACGGGTCGGCTGGGTCGTGCTTGAGGGCCTGGCCGTAGAGGAAGGCGCCGAGCTCCGCGCAGCCCATAGGGAGGCCGGGATGGCCGGAATTGGCTTCCTGAACGGCGTCCATCGCCAGGACCCTGGCGCTCAGGGCGATTTTCTCCAGTGATCGGATATCCATGACAGCTCCTCGTCGGCGGTTATGCACTTGGCAGATTACACGCTTTCCGGCATCTTCTCAATGGGAGGCCGAAATGGCGAGCGGGGAAAGAAAGGGTTCCGGTAACCTCGAATCCGGCGGCTTGCGGGTCTTCCTCATCCGCTCGGCCAGGCGAACGGTGTCGCTGCAAGTCAACCCCGACCTCTCCCTCGTGATGAAGGCCCCCTCCGACACCCCCGAGCCCTTCCTGCGCGACTTCCTCGAGCGCCGCCGACCCTGGGTCGAGCGCCACCTCGCCCGCATGGCGCGGATCAAGGCCGCGGCTCCGGCCTGGGAGGACGGCAGCCGCCTGCCCTTCCTCGGCGACGAGCTCGAGCTCAGGCTCGAGGCGGGATCGCGCGCCCGCGCGCGCCTGTCGGGCGGCGAGGTGATCGCGACGGCCCGCGATCCCGCCGACGTCAAGGAGGTGCGCGTCGCGGTCGAACGCCTTTTCGTGCGCGAGGCGACGGCCCGATTCCCCGCCATGCTCGACGCCTGCCTCGCGAGGGCCGCGCGGCGGCGTTTCCCCCGCCCCGAGCTGCGCGTGCGCACGATGCGCTCGCGCTGGGGCAGTTGCGACTCGAAGGCCTGCGTCATCACCCTCAACGCCAGGCTCCTTCGCTTCCGCCCCGAGGTCATCGAGTGCGTGATCATGCACGAGCTCGCCCATTTCAGGTACCGGAGGCACGGCGCGCGCTTCTACGGCCTCCTCGGCGAGCTTTGCCCCGACTATGAGGCCCTGCAGGGCGAGCTGGCCGAAGTGTACCTGGAATAGACGGACCCGCGCGGGCCGGCGGTTCCCTCAATAGCCTTGGAAGGAGTCGGTCCGTATCCTCGATCTGCGGACTCCTAGCGAGCGCAGCTCCTTCGCGACCTGGGCTACGAAGGCAGGCGAGCCGGCTACGAAGAAAAGCCGCCCCAGGGGCTCGGGGACCCGGCGCCTCAGCATCGCCGCGTCGATCCGTCCCCTCTCTCCCTCCCATTCCCGGAGTCCGCCGTCCGACCCGGTCAGGGTATATACCGTCTCCATGCCGATCGAATGCCCGGCGCCCGTAAATAGGTCGCGGAAGGCGATGTCGCCCGCGGAACGCGCCGAGTACAGCAGCATCGCGTCCCGCCTCTCGCCTTTGTCGACCATGTACTTGACCATGCTCCTGACGGGGGTGATTCCTATGCCCCCTGCGATGAAGGCGAGCTTTTCGCTCCGATCGCGCGGCAGCACGAACTCCCCCGAGACTTCCGTCGCGACGATCTTGTCGCCCGGAAGCATGGCGGCCATTCGGGCCTTGTAATCGCTGGGCCGATCGGGGAAGCGGGCGGCAATGATGAGCTCCGCCTCGGTCGGCGAGGACGCGATGCTGAAGGCGCGCCTCGTCCCGCGGCCGTCTCGGGCGCGCATCGGCAGCGCGAAATCCGCGTACTGTCCCGGCTCGTGCCTGAATCCTCCGGGATAGGCGAAGGCGAAACTCGTCAGCCCCTCGCCTATGCCCCGCCTTTCCTTGAGAGTCAGGACATGGCGGCCCTTGGGCGAGACGAAGAAGGCGAAGATATTGGCGATCATCAGGGCCAGCTCCGGCGAGGAGTCCACCGTGAAGACGCTAAGCTGCGGGATCATGAAAAAGGCGACGACGAGGGCGTATATGGCCTGCAGCCGGAAGCTTTTCGGCGAGGTCTTGGGCTCGGTGAGCATTACCGCGGCGAGGAAGAAAGCCTCGGTATGGAAGAAGACATAGCCGATATTCCGGATCGCCTGATCGACCGCGAGCCCCTGGACGAGGGCGCTTCCGAGGATCATAGCCGCGAAGGCCGCGAGGAAGAAGGCGACGAGCTTGAATCGCCCGATCTTCCAGACGAGAATGGCGCCGCCGAGAATCACGGCCGGCAGGAGGACCGGCTGCCCCACCCACCACGATGCGTACTCCCTGAAGACCAGAGAGATCAGGAATACCCCTGCGGCTGCTGGATTGAAGAGATGCTGCCGCCTGAAGGCGACGATGTATTTCGCGGCGATCGCGAATACGCCGGACATCATGATCGCGGCGAAGCGCGCCGGTTCGACCCGGATCGAGGCCGGCCCGGTTATCAGGGCGAGTATCAGCGCCGTTATGAGGGCCGATTCGTTGTCGGTCCAAAGCCCGAAGATCTTCGCGAAAGCCAAATCGGTGGCGATCGTCGCCGCGGCCAGGCCCGCCGCCGTCTCCGCCAGCGCGAGCGGATTCACGTCGATCCAGCCGAGGAGGGCATAGACCTCTCCGACGGCGAGGAGCCCCCCCAGGTAGTAGAGAGCGAGGCGATACATCGTGGCCTTTTTCAGGAATGACGCGATCATGCCATGTACCTCGCGAGCCCGGGCGTATAGAGGGCCGTTCCATCGCGGTCGACGACGTAGGCCTCTATCCCCGGCGAAGCGGCGAGGAAGCCGATGCCCTCGTCGCCCATGGCGAAGGCCGGAGTCGACAGCCTGTCGGCCTCGCAGACGTCGGGACCGACGACGGTCAGGCTCGCCGGTCCGTCGACTACCGGAAGGCCCGTCTTCGGGTTGTAGATGTGGTCGCCCCTGATATAGGTACCCGACGTCGCGATGCCTCGATCGCTCAAGCGAAGGACCTTGACGATGGTAGTCGGATCGAAGGGGTTCCTGATGCCGATCTCCCAGGGCCCTCCCTCGGCGTTGCTCCCCCTGGCCTCGATGTCGCCGCCCGCGTCGATGCAATGATCGCGAAAGCCGAGCTCGTCAAGCATCCTAGAGGCCTCGCGCGCGCACCAGCCCTTTACGATCCCCGAAGGGTCGAAGGCCCCGCGGTACCATGCATCGAAATAGCCGCCCGTCTGCCGAGCGGTCTCCTCGCAGAGGCGGAGTACCTCCAGCATCTGCGGGCTCGCGTCCTTCGCGTCCAGCTCTCCCCGGCTCATGCGGCCGACTTCGCTCCAGGCCTTGTAGGGGCTGAATCGCTCGTCCATGGCCTTGAAATAGGAGAAGACGGCGTCGAAGGCGGGCGCCGCCGCGTCGCTCCCGGCATGCGGGATCGATACGGTGATCGGCATGCCCATTATGATCTCGGTGCGTTCCATGGCCCTCAGGCTCCCGCCTTCCTCAAGGCCGCGTCCAGCGACTTGGCGAATGCCTCGCTGGTGAGCGTCGCCCCGCTGACGAGGTCGACGCGGGCGCTTTGCGCGCTTACCGCCTCCTGTACGAGATACGGCAGGACTACGCTCGAGATGTATCGCGAGCGGCCGGCGTGGTCGGGAAACTCGAGGACCGTGACGTCCGTCAGCCGGCCGTTCCTCACCGTAGCCTGGACCTTGACGTATCCGTAGAAAGCGTATTCGCGGGTCCCGAGGTATTGCCCCGAGTTGAGCGAGTACGAGGCCACGGCCGCGTTCGAGCCCGAGGCCGCGAACTGCTGGGCGAAAAGCGCCCCGGCTCCGGCCCCGGATAGAAGGCCCGCCAAGCCGCTCCCGATGCCGGCCGTGAGCGAAGTCGCCAGGAAACCTTTTTTGAGTCCTTTCATGTCGATCCTCCTAAGAAATCTCGATAGGCAAAGTGTAGGGATCGAAGATGAAGAAGAGGTGAAGGCGAGAAAGAATTCTCAGCGCGGGAACCTGAGGCGGACGCTGCTTCCCTTTCCCTCGGCGCTCGAGATCTCGAGGGATCCTCCGTGCTCCGTCATTATCTTCTTGACGATGGCCAGGCCGAGTCCGGCTCCTCCGCCGTCGGCGGCCCTCGCCGCGTCCGCGCGGAAGAAGGCTTCGGCGACGCGAGGAAGATCGACGGCCGGGATGCCGATTCCCGTATCCGCCACGACGAGATCGATATGGGTCCGGGCCTGGCCGAGCGATACGGAAACGCCGCCGCCTTTCGGCGTGTACTTTACGGCGTTCTCCAAGACGTTCGCGAGGGCGCGCTCGACGGCCCGAGCGTCGACGCGGGCGAGGGCGGGCTCCCCGGCGAATACCGAGAGCCCGATGCCTTTGGCCTCGGCGCGCGACCTCATGCGCTCGACGGCCGTCGCGGCGAGGTCGGCGAGGTCTGCCTCTTCCTGCCGGGACCCTTCGAGGCCCGAGGCATCGTTCCGGCCCGAACCGTAGGTCGAGAGGAGGAGCATCTCCTCGACCATCGCCGACATCCGGTCTATCTCCTCGAGGGAGCTCTGCAGGATCCCCCGAACCTCGCCGGCGCCCTGCCTCGGGGCGCGGAGCGCGACCTCCGCCTCCGTCTTCATGACGGCGAGGGGAGTCCTGAGATCGTGGGCCGCGTTGGCGTAGAACTCCCGCTGCGAGCGCATGGAATCGCGTATGGGCCTGAGCGTTCGGCCGGCCAGGAAATAGCTGAGCGCGCCCGCTATCGCGATGGTGACCGCGTCCGCGACGAGGATCGAGCGCTGGAGTATCTCGAGGTATTCCTCGACCAATCGCGAGGCGCTCGGGGAGCCCGAGTCCGATTCTGCCGACTCGGATTCGCGGAGGCCGAGATCGCGCACCCGGCGATCGTGGATGGCGTAGAACGAGGAGCTCAGGAGGAGGACGACGGCCGCGATGATAGCGATGTAGAGAATCGTCAGATTGAGCCGGGCCCGCGCGAAGGGCTCAGCCCTTGAAGCGGTAGCCCAGGCCCCGAACCGTCTCGATAGCCTCATCCTCTTTTCCCGCCTCCCCTCGGAGCGACTCGATCTTCTTGCGAAGATTCTTGACGTGGACGTCGACGACGTTGCTGAAGCCGTCGAATTCGAAATCCCAGAGCTTGGCCACGATATTCTCGCGGGTCAGGACCCGACCCGGGTTCCGTACGAAAAGCTCGAGGAGGCGGAATTCCTTGAGGGTGAGGCTCGCGTCGCGGCCCGCCACGGTCGCGCGATGTGTCGCCGGATCGATTTCGATGCCTCCAGCCCCGTACTCGGCCGGAAGGCTCTCGCGCGGCCGCCTGAGGAGGGCGCGAATGCGGGCGGACAGCTCGTCGAAGGAAAAGGGCTTGGGGAGGTAGTCGTCGGCTCCAGCGTCGAGTCCCGCCACCCTGTCCTCGACCGAGTCCCTCGCCGTCAGCATGAGGACGCGGAAATCGACGCCCCGCCCGCGCCAGCGCCGGCATATCTCCATCCCGTCCATCCTCGGCAGCATGAGATCGAGGATGGCCAGGTCGTAGGCGGCGTCGCGGGCGACCCCGAGCTCGAAGGCGGCCTTGCCGTCGGCCTCCCCGTCGACGGCGTATCCATCGGCCTCGAGTCCCTTCTTGAGCGAGCGGGCCAGCTTCTCGTTGTCCTCGACCAGGAGAAGCTTCATCTGTCGGCGTCCGCCGCGCCTTTCGCCGACCGCTCCTTGACCATCCTGGCGACCTCGATTCCCATCCCCCCCGCCTTCGCGATCCCCTCCTCGTCCGCGGCCGCGATCGTCTCAAGGGATCCGAATTCCCGCATGAGCCTGCGCGCCCGCGCCGGCCCGACTCCCTCGATCCCTTCAAGGACGCCGAATTTCAGGTCGGAGGCCCGGAGTCTCTGGTTGAGGCCGGTCGCGAAGCGGTGCGTCTCGTCGCGGACCGCGACGAGGACGCGCAGGGCGGGAGAGTCTTTGGGCAGGACGATCGGCTCCGTCCTCCCGGGCAGGTAGATCTCCTCGTTCCGCTTGGCGAGGCCCGCGAGGTCGGAATCGACGCCGAGGGCCTCGAGGATCTCCTTCGCGGCCGACACCTGGCCGGCCCCACCGTCGATCAGCACCAGGTCCGGCAGGTCGAGGCCCTCGTTTACGAGGCGCGTATAGCGTCGGGCCACGGCCTCGCGCACGGCGCCGAAATCGTCGATCGTTCCCTCAAGGCTCCGGATCTTGAAGTAGCGGTAGTTCTTCTTGTCGGGCACGCCGTTCTTGAAGGAAATGAGGGAGGCGACGGTGTGCTTGCCCGAGAGCTGCGCGATATCGAAGCCCTCTATCAGGCATGGAAGCGAGGCGAGGCCGAGCTCCTTCCTGAGCTCCTCGAGGGCGGGGATGTCGCCTATTTCCCTCCTGCGCTTGGCGAGGTCCTCGGTCGCGTTATGGGCCGCGAGGTTCATCGCGGCCGCATGCAGAGCCTCGACGGGAAGGGCGAAGACGGCCTTCGCCCCGAGCTCGCGGGCGAAGTATTCCGCGACCAGGGCGAGGCCCGCCGAGGCGTCGGCCTCGCCCGGCGGGACCGCGGGCTTCTGGACGAAGACCTTCCCGGGCGGCAGGCGATCGGGGCCGTAATAGCTCATGAGGAAACCTTGCAAGGCCTCGCCCTCGGTGGAATAGAGCTTGCCGCGGAAGAGGTCGCGTCCGGTGAGCCTGCCGTCGCGCATCTGGAAGACTACATAGCAGACCAGATCGCCGTCGGCCGCCCAGGCGACGTAGTCGCGGGCTTCGGGATCGAAGTCGACGGCGCTCGAGCGGCCGGCGAAGAGCTCGATGGCCGCCGCGGAGTCGCGGAGCTTGGCCGCCTCCTCGAAGCGCAGGGCGAGGGAGGCGGCGGCCATCTTGGTCCGCAGATCGCCGAGGAGGGCCTCGGTCTCGCCGGCGAGGAGCTTCTTCACCTCGTCGACGTACTCGGCGTAGGCCTCCTTCGATATCTTTCCGGCGCAGGGACCGGAGCAGCGTCCAATATGGTAGTACATGCAGGGATTCTCGCGCCTGCGCATCACGGCGCAGCGGCGGAGAGGGAAGAGCTTCTTTATGAGGTCGAGATAGACATCGACCGTTTCCGCGCTCGGGAAGGGCCCGAAGTACATGCTGCCGTCGCGAATTATCCGCCGCGTACGGAACACGCGCGGGAATTCCTCGTTGGTGATGCGGACGCTCGGGTAGCTCTTCCCGTCCTTGAGGTTGATGTTGTACTTGGGCGTATGGCGCTTTATCAGCGTATTCTCGAGGAGGAGGGCCTCGTACTCGCTCGCCGCGAGGATCCATTCTATGGAATCGATGCGGGAAACGAGATGGCGAGTCTTGATGTCCTTGCGCCCGGAAAAATAGGAGGAAAGGCGGTTCCGCAGCACCTTGGCCTTGCCGACGTAGATTATCTCGCCTTCCGACGAGCGCATGATATAGACGCCCGGAGATTCGGGCGCCTGTCTCGCGAGGGCCCTGAAGCGGGCAAGTCTCGTATCGCGGGGCTTCCCGTCCGCTTTAGTATCGTCCATACTGTACGATAATAAATGTACGTCAGAATGAACTATAAGGGAATATGCATCCTCTCCCTCTGCCTGCTCGCGACCGTCCCGGCGCGCGCATTGGAAGAGCGAATCACGCTCCTTCCGGGCCATGCGACGGCGCGAACGGTCGGCGATTGGCAGGCGGATGGCGCGGTCCTTCGCAAGGGCTTCAAGGGCGGCATGGATTACCTCGTCGCCGACCGGGAGTACAAGCCCGATCCCTCCGTCGATCTCCTCCTCCATTTCGACGATATCTCCGATTCCGACGCGACGGGCAATTGGGCCGCCAGCGCGGGGCCGGCCTTTTCCATAGACAGGGCGACGGCCCGCCTCGGGGAGGGAGCGGGCGATTTTCGAGGCCCCGATTCGGCCATGACGCTGAGTCCGAAGCCTTCGTCGCTCTTCGGGGGGAATTCCCGATTCCGCGACTTCAGCATCGAATTCTGGCTTTATCCGGCCAACGCCGATAACGGCGAAGTCATACTCCTCTGGCGCTCCCTCCGCAGGCTCCCCTCCGGCGTCCTGGGACAGCAGGTATCCTGCGTCATTTCGGGCGGTCGGCTCTCTTGGTCCTTTTCGGGCTTTTTCGCCCGCCCCGGGGCCGCGAAGGACTCCGACGCCGACTCCCGAGTGGAGCTCAGGGCGCGATCGCCCCTCATTCCGCGCGCCTGGTCGCATCACCTCGTCCGCTTCGACGGCGACACCGGCCTGGTCGAGTACCTCGTCGACGGTCGTCCCGAAGCGACCGCCTACGCGACCGCCACGGGACGGGAGGGAGGGACGGTGTTCGAGCCGGCGATCGGCGCGGCCGCGCCCCTCGAATTCTGCCCCGAGTATTCCGGGCTGGCCGACGAGCTCAGGATTTCCCGCGGCTTCGTCGACGAGCCCTCGCTCAGGCCCTTCGGCCCCGATTCCGCCGCCGTCGTCTCGCCCGTAGCCGATTTCGGCTATGGGCACAGCCGTCTCGTCGCGGTCGACGCCGAATATAGGACCCCGGGCATGGCGAGCGTCGAGTTCGCTTATCGCATCGCCGATTCCTGGGCCGGCTGGAGCGGCGATACGCCCCCGTGGATCCCCCTTAGGCCGGGAGAGGCCCTCCCCGATAGCGTCAGGGGAAGGTACGTCCAGGTGAAGGCCGAGCTCTATCCCGACGGATCGGGGCTCGCGTCTCCCTCGCTTTCGTCGATCACCCTCCGATTCGAGGCCGATCCCCCGCCGCCGCCCCCCGCGCGTCTCGTCGCCTATCCCAAGGACGGCGCCGTCGAGCTGCATTGGACCAAAGTCCCCGCGGCCGACCTCGCGGGCTACCTGGTCTACTACGGCGACAGGCCCGGCGAATACTTCGGGATGGGCGCCGACCAAGGGCCGAGCCCGATAGACGCGGGCGACACCACCACGCTCAGGGTCACGGGCATCCCCGACGGGAGGCTCCTCTACTTCGTCGTAGCCGCCTACGATTCCGCGCCCGATCCCGACGCCGGATTGCCGCGCGCGGAGGCCGGGGACGGAGTCGCGGCGAAAGACCGGGCCGAGGCGCGCTCCGGCGAGTTCTCGCCGGAAGCCGCGGCGAGGCCCTCCAGGACAGCCAGATGAGCAGTACGCAGCAAAAGAGCCAGCTATCGCACTTGGAGAGGGTACGATCCGCCCTTCGGCTCCGCGACTTCGAGACGGCGGAGCGATATGCGCGGGCCTGCCTGATCGAAATGCCCGAATCCGAGGAGGCGCGCCTCATGCTCGGAACGGTCTACCTGCGGACGGACAGGCCGGCAGACGCCCTCGCGGCCTTCTCGAGCGTGCTCGGCCGCAAGCCCTCCCATGTCGCGGCCCTCCTCAACGTCGGGTCGGCCTACCTGCGTCTGGGGAAGCCGAAGGACGCGATCGGCGCCCTGGAGCGGGCCCTGTCCGCCGATCCCTCCAATGCCGAGGCCTTCTTCAGCCTCGGCAACGCGCACCGGCAGATGGGAAACCTCAAGATGGCGGAAATGGCCTATTCGAAGGCCATAGAATTCGACCCCGAGCACGTCCTGGCCTACAACAACCTCGGGGCCGTGTACCGCGCGATGGGGGATCCCGAGAAGGCCGTCCGCATCTTCTGGAAGGGTCTCCAGGTCGATCCGAACTATCCATCTTTCCATTACAACCTCGGCTTCGCCTATGACTCCCTCGGGAAGCACCAGGATGCGCTCAAGGAATACGAGCAGGCGGTGAAGGCGCGCCCGGGCTGGGTCGAGGCGATGAACAAGTACGGCCTGTCCCTGCTCAATACCGGCAATCACAAACGCGCGATCGACCTCTTCCAGCAAGTCCTCGCTGTGGATCCCCTCAACGCCGAGGCGCGCAACGACATCGGCCTCGTCTACGCCGACGAGAACAGGGTCGACGACGCGGTGCATTGGTTCCGCCAGGCGCTCGAGGCCGATCCCTCCTTCGTGAAGGCGGCCCTCAACATCGAGCAGCTCCTCGAGAAGTCGGGCCGATGGGACGCGGCCCTGCAGGAAATCACGCGCCTCGTCGAGATGATGCCGGACAACGTCGACCTTCGCATCCGCCTGGCCACCCTCTATTCCAACCTGGGCAGGAACGACGACTCCAGGACCACCCTCGAGGAAGTCCTGCGCAGGACGCCCGACGAGCTCAAGGCCCTCAAGCCCTACGCCTTCGTGCTCGAGAGGCTCGGCGACTCGGAGCGCGCCGGCAAGGTTTACGAGAAGATCCTCCGTCTCGACTCCAAGGAGGTAGGCTTCAGGGTGGACCTGGCCAGGCTCGCCGCGGACCGAGGCGACTTCGCCCGCGCGGAATCGGAGCTCATCGAATACCTCCGCGCGAGGCCGGGCGACAAGAAGGCCCGGCTCGAGCTGGCCAAGGCCAGGGCGGGCAAGGGAGACTGGGCGGGCGCGAAGGCGACCCTCGTCGAGCTCGAGCGCGACTTCCCCGACGACCCGGACGTGCAGCTCGAGCTCTCGGCCGCCTACCGCGTCCTCGGCGAGAAGGAGAAATCGGTCGGGGCCGCCGAGCGCCTGGTCACGCTCAGGGGCTCGGCCGGCGAGGAGGACCCGAACGCCCTGCTCGCGAGCCTGGACGTCCTCGAAGGCGCGGTCAACAACTATTCATCGGAGCTGCGCGAGGCCTGGAACAAGAACCTGCGCATCCTGCGCGCCTCGCTCTCCGAGGAGCGCGAGCGCGAGGGAAGACCCGTCGACGCGGAGAAGCCCGCCGCGGAAGAAGCCGACTTCCTCATGCCCTTGGCCGCGACGGCCATTCCCGAAGCCATACCCGTGGACGAGCAGGAAGAGCTCCTTTTCCTGGACGAGCGCGAGGAGGAATTCGAGGCCGAGCCCCTCGACGAGATGGAAGAGCCGACTTTCGAAGAAGTCGACGAGAAGATCGACGAGCCGAGGCATGAGCTCGCCGGCCTCATCGAAGGCGAGGGAGATTCGGGCGGCTCAAAAGGCAGCCCTGGAAGCGGCGCCGGAGGCGAAAGCTGGAGCGGCGATAGCCAGAGACAGACGCCCTTCGAGCCACCGCAACCGCGCTCGCCCGCCCCAATGCCGCAATGGCCTCAAATGTCTCAACCACTTCAAATGCCTCAACCGACTCAAGCGCCTCAGCCAGCTCAAGCGCCTCAGCCAGCTCAAGCGCCTCAGCCAGCTCAAGCGCCTCAGCCAGC
>CAYNFM010000069.1:17881-19011 GCA_964396415.1 uncultured Treponemataceae bacterium
TCAAGCGCCTCAACCGACTCAAGCGCCCCAACCGACTCAAGCGCCTCAGCCAGCTCAAGCGCCCCAAATGTCGCCCTGGCCTCAAACGCCCCCTCAATGGAACAGCCCGGCCTATCAACCGGAAGCTCCCTCGGCCCATCGGGCGGCTCCGCCCCCGCCGCCCACGACAGCCGAGGGGACGCCTCCCCCTCCGACTGAGCCGATGCCGGAACCCGAGCCCAAGGCCTTTGAGGAAGCGATCGAGGCGGAACCCGAGCCGGAAGACACGGCGCCATCCGAGTCGGAACGATCTCCCGCAGAGGAGGAGGCCCCCGAATATATCGAAGAACCCGCGCTCGACGGCGATGCGGAGGACGGGATAGAGTCGGGATCGATGGACGATGATCTGGAATTCGCCGAAGTTCCCGAGGATATCTGGGGCGACGGCAAGACCGAGGAGGCTCCCCGCTTCGACGAGGCTGCCCCGGTTGCGGAGGGCCCCTCCCCCTCCGAGGAAGAGTCCGAGCGCCACCCTGAGCCTTCCCGGGAAAACCCGGCCCAAAGGGGCGCGGATCAAGCTTCGGCCGGCGAAGGTAAAAGCCGGGCGGAGGAGGAGCCACTTCTCGGAGAGCCTACCGCGAGGCTCCTCGAATACTTGAAGGGCCTGGCCGACGAGCTCCCGCCGGGCAAAAAGGAAGAGTTCGACGTCGAGGGCCTGAAGACGAAGATCGACGATCTCATCGGCAAGATAAAGCGCGAGGCCGAGCGATCGCGCGAGCCGCCGCCCGTGCTGACGCGAGAAAGCGGCTTCGGCCTCCTCTCGGCGGGCCAGGCCCTGCGCGCCGCGGACCCGCGACGCTCGGCCGAGGGGCGCCGCTCGCTCGCCGAGCGCCGCGCCGAGAATGACAGGCGCGAGCGGGAAGAGAGGAGGAAGAGAGGCGAACGCCGCGAGAGCGTCGACAGGCGCGAAGGCGAGCGTCGCGGGCCCGTCCCCTCCATAGATCTCAGCATACCCATATCCAAGGACGCGGCGCCGGTGACGGTCGCCGCCGATGGAACTCCGACCGCGATAGCGGGCGTCTCGATTTCGCCTCGAATGGCGAAGCTCATCCAGATCATGAGGCGGGAGAAGGACAATGCCAGATAGCGAC
>CAYNFM010000070.1:0-18834 GCA_964396415.1 uncultured Treponemataceae bacterium
GCGACGAACATCTCTTCCAAGCTCGCGGAGACCATTCTCAATATTCATGCCGCCCGTGGCTTGACGCAGCGGGCCGACCAGTCCGTCCGGGCCATGACCGGCACAATCGCCGAAGTATCGCAAAGCGTAAGCGAAATAGTCCGGGGCCTTACGGAAATGACCATCGGCAGCGACCAGATCACGGAGGCCATGGTCGAGTTGAACGCGGTTACCCATAACGTCCAAGAAGCGGCCAAGGAGATCGGGGCCGCGTCCGACACGATCGAGTCGTCCATGGCGGAGATCGGCAATTTCTCCGCCCAGAACGCCGATTCCATGGCGGAGATGACCCGGGGAATCAACGATCTCGTGAAGTCGATGTCCGAAATCAAGAACCTCGGGGAAGAGAACCTCAAGAACGTCCAAGTCCTGGAAGGCGACCTGAGCCAATTCCGGACCATCGACGTCGCGGCGCTGAAATCGAGCGACGGTCATCCGCTCATAGTCTGGAACGAAGAGCGCAAAATAATACCCCTTCGACCTGCCGATCCCGAGAGCCTTCCGGAGACCGATCCTCTGCATTGGTACGATTTCGAATACGCCGGATGGGACGTCCAAGGGCGGGATGTGCCGCCATCCGATGCCGATGGGGCTAAAGGTAAGCGCGTAATCAGCATAAATCCCGCCTACCATCCATATTACCAGGCCCATAACCTCGGCATGAAGCTGATCGCCGAGCATTTCGGGATCGATCTTACCTGCTATCCGCTGCCGCGCCAGGACAGCGACCTCGTACAGCGCCAACAGATAGACCAGGCAATCAAGGAAAAGCCGGATATTATCATCTTCGCGGCGAACGATATTCGGGCCAGCATCGGGTTGATCGGTAAAGTCCATGCCGCCGGTATCCCCATCATCGCCGCCACGACGATGCCGGCCGCGGAGACCTTCCCGTATATCCTGGGCTACACCGGCACCGATGAATGGGGCGCGTTCCGGCAGCTGGCCCGCAGGCTGGCGGATAGCCTGGACAAGGAAGGCGGATACGGGATCATCCAGCATATGCCGGGGTCCGGACCTTATTACGCGAGGACCTGGGCTGCCGTCACGGAGCTCGCGGGCTATGCCAGGGCCATGGAATGCATGGAGAAGGCCTATACCGAGTTCAGCCGCGAGAAGACAAAGTCCTTGATCATGGCATGGATCCGGAAGCATGGAAGCGCGTTGCGCGGAATCATTTCCGCCGACCAGACCACTGCGCTCCAGGGCATAGTCGACGCCTTGGAAGAAACGGGTCGAACCGAAATAGTGGTCGTCGCCCAAGGGCATTGCAGGATTTCCCTGGATTTCGTCAAGGAAGGCAAAGTCTCGGCCACTACGTACCAGCCCGGCGAAATCGACGGCGCCTTGCCGATCGCCATGGCCGTGGATTATTTCAACGGCATCGAGTTCGCCCCCGTAAAATACCTGCCCAACAAGCTTATTACGCGAGAGAACGTTTCTGATTTCTATCCGGCGCCGTGGTAATTATTAGCCGATCGATCGGGATCGGCAGCAAATAGGAGGAATTATCCATGCCCGAATCGCGAGTAGAGCAAGCATACGAATTGGCGAAGGCGCGGTACGCCGATCTCGGCGTCGACACCGAGGCCGCGATGTCGGCGGCCGGCGGCATCCCCCTCTCGATCCATTGCTGGCAGGGAGACGACGTCGGCGGATTCGAGCGGGAAGGCGCCGCGCTGTCGGGAGGGGGCATCCAGGCGACCGGCAACTATCCGGGAAAGGCGCGCAATCCGACCGAGCTCAGGGCCGACCTCGAAGAGGCGCTGGGCGACGTCCCGGGCGCCAAGCGGGTCAACCTGCACGCGAGCTATGGAGAATTCGGCGGCAAGATCGTCGACCGCGACGCGATAGAAATATCCCACTTCGCGGGCTGGATCGCCTGGGCGAGGGAGAAGGGCGTATGCCTCGATTTCAACGCTACGCTCTTCTCGCACCCGCTCGCCGACGACGGCTATACCCTCTCGCATCGGGATGCCAAGATCCGGGCCTTCTGGATCGAGCACACCATGCGGGCCCGTCGGATCGCGGCGGCGATGGGCAAGGCCCAAGGCGGCCCGTGTACCCATAACCTCTGGATCGCCGACGGAGCCAAGGACAGTCCCGTGGATAAGGCCGGCTATCGGGCCCGCCTCCTAGAGTCCCTGGACGCGATCTATGCCGAGGCTCTCCCCGGAGGGGAAGTCGAGGACGCCATCGAAGGCAAGCTGTTCGGCATCGGATCGGAGGCCTTCGTCGTCGGCTCGCACGAGTTCTACCTGGGCTACGCCGCGACTCGGAGGAAATTCGTGACTCTCGACATGGGCCATTACCATCCGACCGAGAGCGTCGCGGACAAGATCACGTCGGTCCTGCCCTTCGTGCCCGGAGTCCTCCTTCACGTAAGCCGCGGGGTGCGATGGGATTCCGACCACGTGGCAACCCTGACCGATGAGCTGGCGGATCTGTGCAGGGAGCTGATCCGCTCGGGCCAGCTTTCCAGGGTACGGGTGGGACTCGACTTCTTCGACGCCTCGATTAACCGAATCGGGGCCTGGGCCATCGGCGGGCGCTCGACCCGAAAGGCCCTCCTCTCCGCCTTCCTCGAGCCGCGGGCCGCGCTTCTGGCCGCCGATGAAGCCTCGGACGGCTTCGCCCGCCTAGCCCTTCTCGAGGAAGCCAAGTCCCTTCCTTGGAGCGCCGTGTGGGACGAATACTGCCTCCGCTCCGGCGTGCCCCCCGATGCGGGCCTCGTCGCCTCGGTGAAGGCCTACGAGCGCGGCGTGCTCGCCGCGAGGGGATGAAGGCGATGGACAAGCTCGACGACCTCGTGGCCCTCTCTCGACGCTTCGGAGCTGACCCCGAATGGGTCCTGGCCGGCGGCGGCAATACCTCGTTCAAGGACGGCGGCTCGCTCTACGTGAAGGCATCCGGCCACTCGCTGGGCGCGATAGACAGATCCGGCTTCTGCGCGATCGATCGGACGAAGCTCGATGGGATATGGACGGCGGGCTATCCCGAGGATGCCGACGCCCGCGAGGCCGCCGTCCTCGCCGATCTCCTGGCCGCGAGGAAAAGCGGAGAGCTCAAGCGTCCATCGGTCGAGACCCTCATGCATGGCCTCTTCCCCCAGGCCTACGTCGTCCACACGCATCCGGCTGCCGTCAACGGGATTACCTGCGGTCGGGAAGGGAAGGCGGCCTTCGACCGCCTTTTTGGCGACGTCGGCATTTGGGTGCCCTTCGTCGACCCGGGCTACCTCCTCGCCAAGACCGTCCGCGCCGCGCTCGAGGACTTCCGCTCGCGCACCGGAGCCGTTCCCGCGATCATGTTGATGCAGAACCACGGACTGCTCGTGGCCGGCGAGACTCCCGGGGAAGTAGAAGCGGCATCGACCCGCGTGATGGCGAAGGTACTCGGCGAAGTCCGTCGCCTTCCCGACCTGGCCGCGCGGGCCGTGGACGCGCTCGAAGTTGCCGATGCCGCGGCGACCCTGTCGCGCCACGGGGCCGCGCTGCGATTCCGGTCGGACGGCGAGTCTCTCGCCCGCGCCGCCTCGCGCGAGTCCTTCGCTCCGCTGACCTCCGCCTTCAGTCCCGATCATATAGTGTACGCGGGCCACGAATTCCTCCTCGTCGAAGACGGCGCGAGCGGAATCGAGGACGCCTGGTCGGGCTTCGTGGCCCGTAACGGTACGGCGCCGCGCATCGTGCTCGTCCGCGGCCTGGGCGCCTTTTCCTGCGCCGCGATCCTCTCCGCCGCGGATGCCGCCATCCTCCTCTATACGGACGCCTGCAAGGTGGCCGCCTACGCGGAAAGCTTCGGCGGGCCTCTCCACATGACCAGGGAAAAAATCGAATTCATCAGGAATTGGGAAGTCGAGAAATATCGCAGTTCCGTGAGCGGGGGCGAATGAGGGAGGCACGGATATGCAGCGAGTGGCGTTCAAGATGAAATTGCGGCCCGGATTCGAGGCCGAATATCGCAAGCGGCACGACGAGATATGGCCCGAGCTCGTCAAGACGCTCGGGGAAGCGGGGATCTCGGATTATTCGATATTCCTGGACCCCGATACACTGGTCCTCTTCGGGGTCCAAAAGCTCTCGCAGGGAGCGACGGCCGACAAGCTGCCGGAAAAGGCCGTAATGCGAAAATGGTGGGATCATATGAAGGACCTGATGGAGACGCATCCCGACGGATCGCCGGTGGCGAAGGATCTCATAGAAGTCTTCCACATGGATTGATCCCGATCGGGGGCCGGAAGGGCGGCGACGCGTCAACCGTCACCGTCCTTTATTTTCTATTAATAACGGAATATTTATGCGATTATTCCCGCCGAGCTACTTGGCAAAGACTTCCCTATATGGTTACCTTATCCCAATTTCCGCTTTTTAGCGGAAACGAAGCAATCTATACCAATCGAGGTTCTATATGATCGGATCGCGCAGTGTGGGCCGCAAGCGGGCAAGCCGCCGCAGCCTCACGGTGTCCCTCGTCGTTCTCCTCGGCCTTACGGTCTTCGTCGCCTTCCTGGGCGCGCAGGCCGCGATGGCGCCAACGACGGGCGAGACCGCCTTTAAGCCCTTTGCCTTCCTCGATCCCGCGTCGGCCTTCACTTCCGTCGAGCGAGTCGCGCTCTTCGTCGTACTCGCGATCGCGATCGGAGGCCTTCTCTATGCCCTCATGCTGGTCGGTCAGGTTCGCAAAGCCGACCAGGGCACCAAGAAGATGCAGGAGATCGCCCAGGCCGTGCGCGAGGGCGCCAACGCCTACCTCGGCGCCCAGTTCAAGAAAATCGCTCCCCTCATGGTCATCATCGCGATCCTTCTCTACTTCACGGCCTCGAGCTCCAACGCATGGTTCCATTGGGGCCGCTCCGTCGCCTTCCTGATCGGCGCGACCTTCAGCTGGCTCGTCGGCTTCGTCGGCATGCGCCTGGCCACGCAGGGCAACCTCCGCGTGGCGGCCGCCGCCCGCCACAGCTACGGCGACGCCCTTCAGCTCGGCTACCGCACGGGTACCATCACGGGCATGCTCACCGACGGCCTCGGCCTCCTCGGCGGCACGCTCATCTTCATGGCCTTCGGCGAGTCGGCCTACGAGGCCCTCCTCGGCTTCGGCTTCGGCGGCACCCTCCTCGCGCTCTTCATGCGCGTCGGCGGCGGCATCTACACCAAGGCTGCCGACGTCGGCGCCGACCTCGTCGGTAAGATCGAGGCTGGCATCCCGGAAGACGATCCCCGCAACGCCGCGACGATAGCGGACAACGTCGGCGACAACGTCGGCGACTGCGCCGGAATGGCGGCCGACATCTTCGAGTCCTACGAGGTCACCATCGTCGCGGCGATGATCCTGGGCCTGGCCACATTCGGTCACATCGGCGTCATGTTCCCGCTCCTCGTGCGGGGTATCGGCGTCCTCGGCTCGATCATCTCCACCTACACCGTACGGGCCAAGGCCGACGACACCTCCGACGTCGCCCTCAAGAATGTGCATCGCGGCTTCTGGATCGGCTCGGCGATTTCCGTCGTGGGCTTCATGATCCTCGGCTACTTCTATCTGCGTCCGACCTCCGTAGACGCGGGCGCCGCTAATTGGTGGGCGAATTTCGGCATCTCCGGACTCGATCTTAGGCCGGCCCTCACCTGCTTCATCGGCGTAATCCTGGCCATGGTGCTCAATAAGGTTACCAGCTACTACACGCACACTACCCACGCGCCGGTGAAGAGCCTCACCAAGGCCTGTCAGACCGGCCACGCGACCAACATCATCCAAGGCTTCGCGGTAGGCTACGAATCCACGGTCGTCAACGTCATCGTGATAGCGATAGCTATCGCCATATCCGTTCTCGTATACTCGGGCTCCAATCCTCTCTTCATCGCATACGGCGTGGCGATGACGGGCATCGGCATGCTCACCCTCACGGGCAATACGATCTCGATGGACGTCTTCGGCCCCGTCGCAGACAATGCCAACGGCATCGGCGAAATGGGCTACGACAAGGACGAGATGGATAAGGAAAAGCCCGGCTCCTACAAGCGCGCTAGGCAGATACTCGCCGATCTCGACGCTGTGGGCAACACAACCAAGGCCGAGACCAAGGGCATCGCGATCGGCTCGGCAGTCATCGCGGCCGTGTCCCTCTTCTCCTCCTTCATCGCGGTCATCGCGATGGGCAGCGAGGACAAGATCAATCTCCTGTCCGGCAATATGGATCTCTACAACAACATCGCCGGCAAGCTCTCCGTTGCGACGCCGATCGTAATAATCGGCTTTCTCCTAGGCGGCGCCGTGCCCTTCCTCTTCAGCTCCATGCTCATCCGCGCGGTCGGCCGGGCCGCCTTCCTCATCGTAAAAGAATGCCGCGCCCAGTTCCTCGACAAGGACATCTGGACCGGAAAGAAGAAGCCCGACTACGCGCGGGTAGTCGATATTTGCACCAAGACGGCCCAGGGCGAGCTCATCGGGCCCGGCATCCTCGCCATCCTCGCGCCCATCCTCGTGGGCTTTCTCCTCGGGCCCTTCGCCCTCGGCGGCTTCCTCGCGGGCTCCATCCTCGTGGGCCAGCTCCTCGCGGTCTTCATGGCCAATGCGGGCGGCGCCTGGGACAACGCGAAGAAGTCCATCGAGGACGGCCTTTACGGCGGAAAGGGTTCGGAAGCCCATAAGGCGGCCGTTACGGGCGACACTGTAGGCGATCCCCTCAAGGATACCGCCGGTCCCGCCCTCAATCCCCTCATCAAGGTCATGAACATGGTGAGCCTGCTCGTACTCGTCCTGGTAATGAAGTTCGGGGTGACGCAGACCGATCAGAGCGTCGGCGGCGGCTGGATCCTGGGCTTAATCGTGGGCCTCATCGCCATCGTCGCGATCCTGTGGGCCGTCCGCAACTCCAAGAAGGAGAGCGCGGAGATGATCGAGGCGGAGAAGATGCTCGAAGCGAAGGCGAACGCTCAAGCCTAAAGCCTAGGCTTAAGGCCTAGGCGGACGAAGCCAGGTCCAAAGCGGGTTTTCGTAAAGATCGGACGGGGCCGGAAGGTCCCGTCCTTTTTTCGGATCCGGCGCGAACGACCTCGTCATTGACTTTGAGATCCGCTATTTATATCCTTTATTTGCGACGCCGCGTCCGCCCCGCCCGGCGCGACCGCGAAGAGGCTACGGTTTCTCGACGCGATTGCACGGGGCTACTGATTCTCAAAGGGGTGGTCTCATGCAAAGCGTTTCCTACGATGAAGCGCTGGAGCGGGTCGGGTTCGGCCGCTTCCAGCGGCGGCTCCTTATTATCTGCGGCCTTGGCTGGGCGGCGGACGCCATGGAGGTCCTGCTGGTCTCCTTTGCCATGCCGGCGATGGCCGCGGAATGGTCGCTTTCGGTTTTTCAGAAAAGCCTTGTCGCGACCGCCATCTTCGTCGGCATGCTCATCGGAGCCCTTTTCTGGGGTCGAATCTGCGATCGGATAGGGCGAAGGATCGGCTTCGTCCTCACGATCGCCTTTTATTCCCTCTTCGGCTTCCTTTCCGCCCTTTCGCCCAGCTTCGAATGGTTTCTCATCCTCAGACTACTGACGGGCTTCGGCGTCGGCGGCGCCTTGCCGGTGGATTACGGCATGTTTTCCGAATACCTTCCCACGAAGAATCGCGGCAGACGACTCGTTTACCTCGAGGCTTTCTGGGCCCTCGGGACGGTGTTCGCC
Source organism: uncultured Treponemataceae bacterium (assembly GCA_964396415.1). Taxonomy (GTDB): domain Bacteria; phylum Spirochaetota; class Spirochaetia; order Treponematales; family Rectinemataceae; genus UBA1306. Next base: position 7,712 of record CAYNFM010000070.1, read on the forward strand.
GCAGGGATCGCCTGGCTCGTCGTACCGAGCCTCGGTTGGCGAGCCCTTTTCGCCTTCTCGGCCCTGCCGGGCTTCCTCCTCTTCGCTGTACGAAGGGGCGTGCCCGAGTCCCCGCGCTACCTCTTCGTTAAGGGGAGGATCGCCGAGGCTCGAGCGGTGCTCGAGCGAGTGGCAGCCGTGAACGGCACCAGCCTGCCGGAAGGCGAGCTCGCTCCGACGAGCGCGGCGGGAGCATCAGAGACGAGCGGCTCGCGCGCCGTCGACCTATTCGCTCCCCGCCTTAGGCGGACGACCGTTCTCCTTTGGCTCGTATGGTTCATGATCTCCCTGGGCTACTACGGCGCCTTCACCTGGCTCCCCAGCTGGTTCCACTCCAAGGGCTTCTCCCTCCCCGCGGTCTACCCGAACGCCTTCATCATGGCCCTCGCGCAGATACCGGGGTATCTATCCGCGGCCTGGCTCATAGAGCGCTGGGGGCGACGCAAAACCCTTGGAGCTTACCTCCTGGCGAGCGGAGTCTTCGCCTGGCTATTCGCCCTCGCGGCCACGCCTTTCGCCGTCATGGCCGCAGCAGTCCTCCTGTCCTTTTTCGCCCTGGGCGCATGGGGCGCCCTATACGCATATACGCCCGAGGCGTATCCGACGAGCATTCGGACGACCGGCATCGGCGCCGCGAGCGGGATGACGAGGATCGCGGGAGCGATCGCGCCGTCGATCGGCGCCTTGGTGACCGGAGCGTCTCTCGCGCTGCCCCTTGCCGTCTTCGCCGTCGCCTACGCGATAGCGGGGGTGGGAGCCCTTCTATTGCCCGCCGAGACTCGAAGCAGCGCCTTGGAGGATATCGTCTAGCCTACATGCCGAAGCGGAGGCCGATGGAGCCGTAGAAAGAAGCCGAAAGCCAGTCCCTGCCGGCCTCCGCCGTCAATTTGAGCTCGCCCATGATGAGTTCCATGCCTCCCGCAAGGACGAGGCCGGTGGCCGGCGCCTGTAGGACGGAAGAATATTCCGCCTGGGCTTCGGGGACCGCCGTTCCATCCACCTTGATATCGCTCAGCGAGGAGGACGAGGAGCCGAGTATCAGGCAGATATTCGCGCGAGAATAGAAATTGACGATGAAGAAGGTCTTGTGGACGAAGAGCTCCAGGTCTAGGATCCCGTAATTCCACTCCGAGTCGAGCATGCCGGAAAAGGAACGGATCGCGGACGAATCGGCGAAGCTCGTGTCGACCGAGCGCAGTTCAGTTCCCCTTACGTAGGAGGCGCCGCCTCCGACGAGCACTCCGACCGAATAGAAGCGCTCGGGAAGCACTCGCCAATAACCGCTCGCTCCTATCCTGAAGAGGGATTTCTCCGCGCCGGCTATAGTGACGGTTGGGAGGCAGGACGCGTTGAGGGTCAGGCTGAGGCCGCCCGGGAAAGCGATCGCCCCTCCCGCCGAGACGGCCTCGATCGAGGCGGCGTCGCTCGTGTCGACCAGGGCTTCGAAGGGCCCCGCGCCCGATAGTAAGCTGCGATACTCGAAGGCAGGCGCGATGATGTCCCCCAAGGAAAGGTCCGCGCTCCAGCCGGGAGCTGCGCCCGGAGATAAGAGGGGCTGGGATTTCCTCAAGGCCGCGATCGATGAGGAAAGGTCCCTATGCATGAGATCCTCGGCCGAGAGGAAGGCAGACGCGTCCGCCTGGAGCATCGCCTCGTCGTAGGACCATACCTCCAAGGGAAGGCAGAGAATGGCGAGCAGCGCGAAAACGATCTTTCTGACCATGGGCTTGCGCATCCTCACCGTAGTCCGTTTTGAAGCAGGGGGCTGATCGGCTTGCCCCCGCCGACGGTTCCGACGCTGAGAGAGAGAACGACCTTGTACAAGCCGCTGCTCGCCGCGCTAAAGTCCGCCCTCAGGACCGTCTCAAGGTCGCCGTTCATGCGTATCGCGACCAGGGGGCTGGCGTAGACAGATTGTTGGATGATCCTGCTTCCATCTCGATAAAGCCCGGTGGTGCCGGCGTCGTAGCCTAATATGAAGCCGGGCGAGAATTTAAAGAGGAAGCTGCTGATGTACCAAAAGGGAGGAGATTCCCAGAAGACGCCATTGGGGCGCAGGAAGCGAAGCTCGACATCGGCGTCGAGAGCATAGTCTCCGGCCGTATCCAGCGCGCCGAGCACCGTGGATATCGCGGCTTGGACGCGGGAGGACTCGGCGACGAGGTTAGCCTCTCCCGTTCCGTCCAGCGCTATTACCCACATGCGACCGGGATGGAAGAGGTATTGGATTTCCCCGAAGGCCTGGGGAGACCAGGAGGCGCTTCCGCCCGCCAATGAGTCTCCGGCGGGGAAGAAAAGATTCTCGAGCAAGCCTCCCGAAACCCGGAAGCCCTGCTCGGGGTAAAGAAAGATCTTTCCCTTGTAATAGGTCTCGATGGAGGAATAGCGCATATCCCAGCTCAAGGCTTCGGAAAAGGACAAGCGGTCGTAATCGTAGTCCTCATAGCCCGTCGCCGGCGAGACCTTCCGATTTTGGAGATACTCGACCCCTCCGTTGAACTGGAAATAGTCGAGGAAGGCATAGGTGACCTTGCCGTAAAGGGAATCGCGGGCTTGTTGCACGAGATCGAGGCTCTCCAAACCCGTGGAGGAGCTGGGGAATAGGGGAAGGTCGCTTATCGAATGGCCGATGCCGTAATAGAAGTTGAGGTTATCGCCTTTCGGGAACAGGTTTATCCAGCCGCCGTCGACGCTGAAGTAGTCGTTCAGAGGGTAGCTCGAGGGCGTAAAGAGGCCGAAGGAGGGCGCGTACAGCGCCGTAAGGAAGCTTTGAGGTACGCGAGGTGGCTCGGGCGGCGGCTCCCATGCCCGGAGGGAGGCGACGGTCCCGCTCGATAGGAGGAAGGCGTAGAGGATGGAAGCCGAGGCTCGACGCTTTCCTCTCGGTCTCACGTGGCGAGGACTCCGTCCTCGAGGGCGACCTTGCGTTCGATGCCGTCGAGGATACGCTGGTCGTGCGAGGCGAAGATGATGGTCACGCCGAAGTCCCTGTTAAGCTCCTTCAAAAGGCCGATGATGCTCGTCGCGGTACTCGTGTCGAGATTGGCCGTGATCTCGTCCGCCAGGACGTAGGGCGGATTGTGGACGAGGGACCTCGCTATCGCGACGCGCTGGCGCTGCCCGCCCGACAGCTCTTCGGGCCTGTGCTTCGCGAAGCGGGTCAGGCCCACCCTTTCTATGAGCTCGAGGACCTTGGCCTTATCGTAGCGCTGGCCCTTGAGCTTCATGGGTACGACGATGTTGTCGTAGACATTGAGCACCGAGATGAGGTTGAAGTTCTGGAAGATGAACCCGATTTTCACGGCCCTGAAGGCCGTCAGGCGGGCATTCGAGTACCGGGCTATGTTCTCGCCGTCGACCTCGATGCTGCCGGCGTCCGGCCTGTCCATGCCGCCTACGAGATTGAGGAGGGTCGACTTGCCGCTTCCCGAAACGCCGGTGATGGCCATCATCTCGCCTTTGTCGACCCCTAGGTCCACGCCGCGGAGGGCCTCGATGGACACCGCTCCCATCTTATAGGACTTCACCACTCCCCTCGCTCGGATCAATTCACCGCTCCTTGCTCCGGTCCCTCGGCTCGAAGAAGGAATCGGGCATCCGCTCGAGCCGCCGCATCCTCACCGAGATGGAGGCCGATGCGTTTGTCAATTCGTCCACCATGGTCATTTCCCATGCCGAGGCGATGCCGCCCTCCATGACATAGCCTCCGTAGTTGACCGCTTTCCATTCGAGACCGGAGGGAGTGTAATAGATTCGCCGGACGGTTTGGTAGCTGCCCGGCCTGATCCATGCGTCTATTCGGCGGTACGATCCGGTGATGAGGGGTTTGAGCTCGCAGCGCAGGAGCCTCTCGCCGCTCGAGCCGTCCCAGGCTATACCGGCCAGCTCGTAAGACCCCGAGAGGCCGGGTCCCAGCGCGTCCTCCCAGGAAAAAGGGGAATCCAAAAAGCTCGACCTCGCGTTCATCGCGTCGTACTTAGGCCAGGCGCGGTACTTGAAATACGCCATATCGCCATTGCGGATGGCGCTGTCGTCCCTATCGAAGCCCGGCTCCTGGAATATAGCGCGTTGGACGCGCGAGTCCTTCACGTAATTCCTGAGTTCGTATTCGAGGCTGCGATTCCCGGCGACCGCCACTTTGAGGTCCAGGTCGTAGGCGCCGCCGGCCGACACCAGCACGGCGTCAGACTTTTCGAGAAGCCGATCGTCCGGTCCCGGGAGCTCCTGGCCGAAGGCGCTTCCGAAGGCGCCAAGAAGGGCGAGCGAAAGGATAAGGACGAGCGGCGGCCGCATCCGGCTACCTCCTCGCCCCGAGGAAGGCAGCGGGATTCCCCGCGAGGACTCGGATCGCGATGGGAGCCTGAGCGAGGACGACCGCCGAGGCCATTATGAGGAAGCAGCTCCGGAGCTGGGCGAAGGTGATCATCAGGTCCAGCCTATCGGTACCGGAGAGCAAGGTGAGGAGGAGCTGAAAGGATCCGCCCGGCCTGATACGGCTCGCGGCCAGGGAAAGGGCCAGGCAAGCCGACGCGGCGACGGCGGTACAGACGATGACCTGGGCGAGCGATTCCAAGAAGAGGGCGAGGGCTATCGCGCGCGTCGGGGACCCGAAGGCCATCAGCGTGCCGATCTCCTTCCGCCGTTTGCGAAAGGTTATGGTGAATATGTTGAAATTGACGAGGATGATCACCGTAGCCATGACCGCGATCACGAGGAAGACCACGATCAAGAGGAAGACATTGAATTGGACCGAGATATTGAGCACGTCGAAGACTGATATCTTCCCCGACTCCACGGATTCGACCTTGCGCCTGCCCGCGTCGCCTAAGGCCTTCGAGACCAGGGCGTTGACGGAGGCGGGCGGCGAGCCGCCGCGGAAGAAAAGGCCGTACTCGATATCCTGAGGCCTGGCTTGGAAGAAGGAGCGCGCGCTTTCGTAGCCGACGATCAGCCGAGGCGACGCGAAGAAGCTGAGCTCGGGCGAGCGGTATATACCGCAGACCCTGAATACGGCCGAGTTGAGCTCGTTCCCCGACGTCCTGCCCTGGATGGAGACAGAGTCCCCGACCGCGACGTTCGAATCCGCGAGGAAGGAGTCGGGTACGAGAATCTCTCGGCCGTTCCGGATAGTCCTTCCCGAGATGATCTCGAGCCAGGAGGAGAGGGGATCGCCGTCCCCGGGTCGAAGGTCGGCGCCCAAGAGCTCGGCCTGGCCGACGGCCTCCTTGCCCAGCGCCTTGTAGGCTATCGGGGCGCGAACCTTCTTCGAGATACTCGTGAGGCCGGGCAGCCCGGCGCGGAACTCGGCTTCGATATCCGGCTCCTCGAGCTTCATCTTGACTACGGTCTCCCCCGAGAATACCGAATTGCGCAGGTTGAGCTGGCGCCGGGCGCCTTCGAGATAGCCGAAGAGGAGGAGTATGGCCATGAGGGCGAGGATGTTCGTCACGTAGAGCTTCCAGGACGAGCGGAAGCCGTGGACGAGGTATTCGAGCGCGAGCTTCAGCATCGATGGCCCCCTTTCGCGCTCATAGTTCCCTCCCTATCTCCGCGCTCTCGAGCTTACCCATGCGAAACAGGGCCATGGCGGCATTCCCCGCGAAGGCCAGGAGGATGACGAGGAAGGCCAGGAAATACGTGCTCAGGCTGTCCCTGATATGCAGGACCGACCGGCCGAAGACGAGATGGAGGGGAATTATGCTCGCGGCGATGCCTCGCGAGGACAGGCCTCGCATGACCCAGGCCGCGAAGGCGCTCCCCACGAGCGCGAAGAAGGCCATCACGACGAGGAACTCTCCGCTGAACAGCAGCCCTATCTTCCAGCGCCGGATGCCCATGGCCTGATAGATGCCGATTTCGCGGCTCCGGGATTCGATGGCGAGATTGATGATGAAGGAGCTGCAAAGATATGCCATCGCGAAGAGGATGGCCATTACGAAGAAGACGATGAAGCGCGTGAGCCTATATATGCCCTGCACGAGTCGGGAAGAGTCGCGCGGCAGGATGAAGCGGAAACCCGGCCCCATGGCTCGGCGCAGGTCCTTCTCGAGCCTCTCGGGGCTGCCGCCCGAACCAAACCGCACATGTATCTCCGACACGAGGGGGGTATCGCTCATGAGCAGGCCATTGAGGTAGTCGAGAGTCACGAATCCCTGATAGGCGAAGTCGCTGTAGTAGTCGATGTCGGCATAATCGAGATTGCCGACCAGGCGAAGGGTCTCGAACCGGCTGTAGCCCGTCCTCGTCGTCACCGTGACCCCGAGAAGGTCGCCGACGAGGGCGCTTAGGTAGTCGGCGTGGCGATAATAGAGGTTGATCTGCCCGGCGCCCGATATCCATTTCCCCTCGTCCAGGCTCCTGCGAGGAAGCAATCCCCGATCGAGGTCGGGGTCCACCCCGGTCAGGACGATGGAAAGATAGTTATTCTCGGATCTCAGCATCGCGGGAACGCGCAGGCGCGGGGCGGCGGTCGCCACGTAATCCCTGCTCCCGACGAAGGCCAGGACGGCCCGCCAATTCTCGAGAGGCACGAGCCCTCTTTCCCCGCTCCTCGAGATGAGGTCGATGCCCCGCGCCTCTGGCGAGGCGATGATGAGGTCGCCGGTCATATTCTCGGCTATCGCCCTCTCGAGCGATTCGGATACCGAGAATACGGTATCGAGCCCGATGACGACATAGAACGCGAGCAGGGCGACCACGAGGCCGATGAGGACGTAGAGGAGCCTATGCTTGAGCACGTTGTTGAGAATCAGCTTCAACACGGCTCTATTTTCCCCAGGTCGATATGCCTTCGAGTATATAGTTGTCCTCGGGCGACTCGGTCTTGATCACGAGTCCCCGCGGCGCGTCCTCGATCCAGATGTTCAACTCTTTGACGTATGAGTCGAGGAGCTGGGCGAGGAAAGGATCGGTGATCCCGACCCCGTACTCGAGGGTGTCGAACTTGCCCAGGGGAGTATCGATGGTCTCCTTCTTGATAAAGCGCGCCCTGATCGGCACCGCATCCTTGACGACGGTCGGGTAGACCCCGTAGACGATGCCCTTCCCGGAAAGGTCGAGGAATCGGGAGCCGACGAAGGCGAGGGAAGCCGCGTCCCAAACGGGGTAATTGGGCCTCAGTTTAACCCGCATCGTCTGCGTGCGGAGATCGTATCCGTCCCAAATCTTGGACACGTAGACCGCCATATTCTTCACCGAATCGATTTCGGTACTGAAGGCGACCTCCCCGGTCTTGTTCTCGGCGAGATATTCCTTATAGTAGTCTCCGAAGCTCTTTAACATCGAGGCCGTCTCGAGGGAGATTACGAATTGCCTCTGATAGTCGGTATACTTTGGAGGCATGGGGATGTTCGTTCCTATAAAATGCTTCCCGACATAGACCGTCATGGTCTTGCGGTCGGCCGAGTATCGGCTGACGATATTGACGTCCTGGTATCTTTCGCCGCCGAGGAAATCGCCGTATTTCAGGAACTCGCCGTCCTCGATCAACAACTTCTTCGGCTGGGCGGGAGGAAGGTCCTGCGCCATGCAATGCATGATCGAAATAGCCATAAAGAGCACGACGAAGAGTAATTGATAGCGTATTTTATGCATCGAAATCTCCTGCAACGTCGTTTAGGCTACCCCGAAGGGGAATATTATATACTGTCACTATAATAAAAAGCGGCAGGACGGGTCCACTGGTCCCAGGTCGAGTTTCGATGCCGCCCTGAGCCAAGGTCGCCGCCGCCCCAGATGTCGTACGATCTTTGACGATCCTTAAGACTTCTACGGCGCCCATTTAGCGATGGCGTTGTCCTTAAAGCTCCAAGCCAAGATGCCGCAGTGGGCGGCGAGTCCGGTGGTAGGGGAGTCATCGTGAAAGTTATGCGCATCGACGGTGATCCTCCAGCTTCTGAAGGCGGGGAAGCCACGGTAGCCGATGTTCCGGTGACAGGCGAATAATAAATCTTCATTGTACAAGGAATAAAATTCATACCATTCCAGGGCCCGCCATTTCGAGTAGCATTATTCCGGGGACTTAAAGGAAGCTTCGCGCGCCTCCCTTCTTGACGAGGCGCGCCAGCGTCCCGGCCGGGTCCTCCGCCTTGCCTAGCAGAATCATGGCGGCGATGATATAGGGCTTGTAGCTCGCTTCGCGATAGGTGTCGTCGCGATAGCGGTCGAAGACCGAGGCGGCGACCTCTCCGGCTTCGCAGGAGACGTCGGTGATGTCGGCGGGAAGGCAGTGCATGTACAGCGCCTTACCCCCCTTGGTCAGCTTCATCTTCTTCTCCCCGCACTCCCAGTCTTTGAAGCGGGCATTGTTCGCGAGGCAAGCCTTCTCGAGCTCTTTGAGGCCGGCCTGGTCGCCCGCGTGAAGCAGGGGGACGCGCTGTCGCATGACGTCATAAGGGGCCCAGCTCTTCGGATAGACGATATCGGCGCCCTCGAAGGACTCGTCCATCGAGTGGACGAGCTTGAAAGAGCCGCCCGAGGCGACAGCCTGCCTGCCCGCGAGCTCGACGACCTCGGGAATGAGATCGTAGCCCTCGGGATGGGCCAGGACAATCTCCATGCCGAGTCGGCTCGCCAGGCCTATGATGCCCTGGGGAACTGAGAGGGGCTTGCCGTAGGAAGGCGAATAGGCCCAGCTCATCGCGATCTTCCTGCCCTTGAGCCCGTCGAGACCTCCGAAATGACGCGAGAGGTGCAGGAAATCGGCCATCGACTGCGTGGGATGGTCGATATCGGACTGGAGGTTGACCACGGTAGGCCGCGACGGAAGGACTCCCGCCGCGACGCCCGCGTCGAGGGCCTTTCCGACCTCTCGTTGGTACTTGTCGCCTTCGCCCAGGTACATGTCGTCGCGTATGCCGATCGCCTCGGTAAGGAAGCCGATCATATTGGCCGTCTCGCGCACCGTCTCGCCGTGGGCGATCTGGCTCTTTCCCTCGTCGAGGTCCTGGACATAGAGGCCCAGGAGGTCGCAGGCCGAGGCGAAGGAAAAGCGGGTACGCGTCGAGTTGTCGCGAAAGTTGGATACCGCGATTCCCGAATCCCAGAGCCGAGGCGAGATCCCCGCCTCGCGCATCGCGCGAAGGGCGTCGGCGACCAGGAAGGTGGCCTCGATCTCGTCCCGCGACTTCTCCCAGGTGAGGAGGAAGTCCTTCCCGGCCATATCGATTCTCTTCCTCTTCAACTCTTCGATATGCTTCTTTATCTTTCCGGTATCCATCTTTTCCTCCTAATCTCTCTTTTCGACTAAAGCCTGCCCATTGCCCGCAGCACGCGCTCAGGAGTGAAGGGCCATTCCCTCACCCAGGCGCCGACCGCGTCGTGTATCGCGATGGCTATCGCGGGCGCCGCCCCGTTGAGGGATATCTCCGATACGCTCTTGCCGCCGAAGGGCCCGATCTCGTCGGCCACGGGCATGAGCTCTACGTGAAAATCCTCCGGCACCTCGTAGATCGAAGGTATCTTGTAGTCGAGGAATCGCGGATTGACGCAGCGTCCCTCTTCGTCGTAGATCATCTCCTCGTAGAGCGAATGCCCAACTGCCTTCATGACACCCCCGTATATCTGTCCCATCGCGAGGGCCGGATTGATCGGAGTGCCGCAGTCCTGATAGGCGTGGTAGCGCTTGATCTTGACCTCGCCCGTGCGCGCGTTCACCGCCACCTCGACGAAGTGGGCGCCGTAGGGGAAGGCCGCATGCTCGGTTTTGAAGGATCCGAAGCCCACTAGCTCATGATGGCCCTCGCCCTGTACGGAGATATGGGCCAGCCTCGCGAGGCTCACTTCCCCGCGCTCGCCGACGATGCGTCCCCGGTGCTCGATCCTGAGTTTGCCGGCTTCCTCGCCGAGGATCGCGGCGGCGGTGGCGAAGGCTTTGTCGCGGAGGTCCTCGGCCGCGCGCAGGGCCGCGTTGCCCGAGAAGTAGGTGCCCGAGGAGGCGTAGGCCCCCTTGTCGAAGGGCGTCACGTCGGTGTCGCCGGAGACGACCTCCACGTCCTCCATGTCGAGGCCAAGTATCTCGGCCGCCGACTTCGCGGTGACCGTATCGAGGCCCGTGCCGAGGTCGGCCCCGCCAGAGAGCATGAGAAGGGTGCCATCCGCGAGAAGGCGCAGCTCCGCGTTCGCGGCGTCGAGGCCGGGAAGGCCGGAACCCTGCTGGACGATCACCGCGCCGCTGCCCCTCCTCCAGTCGCCGTCGTCGGGCCTTCGCGCGGATGCCCTCGTACCCCAGGAGAACGCGGCCTTCCCGCGCTCGATCATGTCGCCGAGGCCGCACTCGCCCAAGGTGACGGCCGCGCCCGCCCGGCCCTCGCCGAGGCTGCGGAGTATCTCGATGCGGGCGCCCGAGCGTACCCGGTTACGCTCTATCAGCTCGAGCTGATCCATGCCGAGCTCCGAAGCCAGCTCGGCGAGGCATGTCTGAAGGGCGAAGGATCCCTTGGGCGCGCCGTAGCCTTGGTAGGCCCCGGCGGGCGAGAGGTTCGTATAATAGGACTTCACCTCGAAGCGGGCGTTGTCGCACAGCAGCAGGGGCAGGCTCTTTGAGATGGCGTTCATCGGCACGGTGAGGCAGTGCTGGCCGTAAGGCCCGGTGTCCGCGTCGAGCCGCATCAGGATGGCGGTCAGCTTCCCGTCCCGCTTGGCGCCTAGCTTGACGCCGATTTCCATCGCGTGCCGGGTCCGCGACGCGACGAACTCCAGCTCGCGGTCGTAGCGGAAAAACACGGGCCGTCCGGTTTTCCAGGCGAGGTAACCGGCCACGTCCTCGACGACGATATCCTGCTTGGCGCCGAAGCCCCCGCCCACGCGTTCCTTGATCACCCGTATCTTGTTCTCGGGGATGCCGATGGCGCGCGCGACGATCCGCCTCACGTGCCAGGGAACCTGCGTGGAAGCCCTGAGCACGAGCCTTCCCGAGTCGATGCGGGCGTAGACGACATGCGGCTCCATCGGCGTGCACTGTACGCGGTTGGCCTTGTAGCTCCGCTCGACCACGACATCGGCCTCGGCGAAGCCCGCCTCGACGTCGCCTATGCCGTCCGAGGCGCTGGCCGCGAGATTGCGATGCGGGTCCGAGCCGAGGGGGA
>CAYNFM010000071.1:0-9195 GCA_964396415.1 uncultured Treponemataceae bacterium
TTCCCGACTACTACAACATCGTCAACCTCGTGACCAAGCAGGCCAAGGAGAAGGGGATCACCGTTCCCTTCGTGGGCGGCGACGGATGGGATTCCTCCGATCTCGACCTCACGGCTTCCGACGGCTGCTACTACACCAACCACTACTCGAAGGACGATCCCCGTCCCGAGGTGCAGAACCTCCTCAAGGCCTATGCCGCCGCCTACAAAGACGATTCCGGCAACGGCAAGGTGCCTGACGCCCTCGCGGTACTCGCCTACGACGCCACCAACCTCCTCTTCGCCGCCATCAAGGATGCGGGCACCGTAGATACCACCGCCGTCAAGACCGCCCTCGAGAAGATCACCTTCCACGGCGTTTCCGGCAAGATCACCTTCGATAAGCTTCACAACCCCGTCAAGGCCCTGACCATCCTCGCCATCAAGAACGGCAAGGTCAACTTCGACTCCGTCGTCGAGCCTTAATCGATTCCACCTGACATACGGAGAGAGGGCAAGCCAGGAGGACAAGCCTCGAGGCTTGTCCTCTCTCTTTGATTCGACCATCCAAGAGGTAGCTTTAATGCCAGCTAGCACAGTAACGACAAAAGCCGAGGCCGTCTCCCGAACGCGCGGCTCCAAGGGACGCCGCGGCCCGCCCCTCGCCTGGGTAGGCTGGGCCTTCCTCATACTCCTGGCGGTCATGACCGTGGCTTATGTAGCCGGCAAGGCATGGTCCAACCCTGTCCTCTTCCTGCAGAACCTCCTGGACGGACTCAAGCTCGGTTTCGTCTATGCCCTCATAGCCCTCGGCTATACGATGGTCTACGGGATAGTCAAGCTCATCAACTTCGCCCATGGCGACATCTTCATGGTAGGCGCCTTCACGAGCTTCTACGCCGTAAGCCGTTTCAGTCTCCACGAATGGCCCCTTGCCGTTTTCCCCGGCATCGATCCGGGGCTGTCCATCGTCATCGGCTCATTGACCGTCGTCCTCCTCTCCATGGCGGTCTGCGTCATCCTCGGGGTCACCATCGAGCGAGTGGCCTATAAGCCGCTGCGCGACGCTCCGCGCATAGCGGCCCTCATTACGGCGATCGGCGTCTCCTTCTTCCTCGAGTTCTTCGGCGCCCTCCCCTTCGTCTTCTCGGGGCGCTTCATCCCCTATAAGGCCCCCTTTCCCACGGTCGCCTGGTATATCAAGGACGGCATACATCCCATCGTCTCGGGCGTCGCTTCTCCCGACAACACGATCTCCTTTTCCAATATCTTCCTTTTCATCGCCGCAGCCTCCATCCTCGTCCAGATCCTATTGCAGTTCATAGTCAAGCGCACCAAAATCGGCATCGCGATGCGCGCCTCCTCCTACGACAAACCGACGGCGAGGCTCATGGGCATCAATGTCGATCGGATCATCTCCTTCACCTTCGCGATCGGCTCCGCCTTCGCGGGCTTGGGCGGAGTGCTCTACGCGATCGCCTATTCCTCCATCTGGACCCAGCTCGGCATCCTGCCCGGCCTCAAGGCCTTCGTCGCCGCCGTCCTGGGGGGGATCGGCAGCATTCCGGGCGCCTTCGTCGGGGCCCTCATCATGGGACAGGCCGAGGCGATGACGATGAGCTACATCTCGACGCCCATGCGGGACGCCGTGGCCTTCACCATCCTCATCATCGTCCTCCTCGTGAAGCCGACCGGATTGTTCGGCGAGCCAGCGCAGGAAAAGGCCTAGGGGGAGGACATGGAACTCGGATACCTGATCGGCACCATCGTCAAGATGGTAGCGCTCGTCGCCTGGATCTACGGTCTCTTCTGGGGCCTCGGCCGCAAGAGGATCTGGCAGAAGGCCGCGACCTTGGTCCTCGCCTTCGCGGTGATCCAGGCGGTCATCTGGACCAAGATCGGCAACTTCGCCCTCTTTTCGGCCTTCGACCAAGGCTTGCTCTTCCAGGCCATCACCATGACGATGGTCGTCCTGGGTCTCAACCTGATCTACGGTTTCAACGGCCAGTTCAGCCTCGCCCAATGGGGCTTCTACGGAATCGGCGCCTACTGCGCGGCGGACATAACATACCGTTGGACGAACGGCGACCCGAGCGGCCTCATCGTCGTCGGTCTCGGCGTCATCCTCGGGGCCGCAGCCCTCGGCGGCGTCGCCAAGCTCCTCAAGAAGAAACGGGGCATACCGGTCCTTTCGGCCTTCACCTTCTATCTCTTCGCCCTGGTCGCGGTCGGCGTACTCTCCGTATGGCTCGGCAGCCTGATCTCGCCGCTCTTCGTTCCCTTGTTCGGGACGCCCGACGCGCCCGGAGCCCTGGCCTCCCCCATCGCGCTGCAGGCCGCCTTTTTCCTCTCGGTACTCTTCGCGGGCGCCTTTGCCGCGGAAGTGAGCTTCCTCTTCGGCCTGCCCGTGCTCAGCCTCGGCTCCGATTATTTCGGGATCGCGACCCTGGGCTTCGCGATCGTCGTGAAGACCCTCCTCGTCAACTCGGACACGATACTTCCTTTCAAGGAGATGAAGGGCGGGCGAGGGATGCTCGGCATCCCCAAGCTCACGAACTGGGCCTGGGCTTTCATCTTCCTCGTCCTGGTCCTCGTCATCATCCGCAACTTCGTGAGGTCCAGCACCGGACGGGCGACTCTCGCGGTGAGGGAGGACGAGATAGCCGCGCGCGCGATGGGCATAGACGTGGCGGGCAACAAGCTCCTTTCCTTCGTCGTCGGCAGCTTCGTCGCGGGCATCGGCGGGGCGATCTACGCCCACTATATGGGCTTCCTCGCCCCCGCGAGCTTCGATTTCATCGCTGGCTTCAACCCCCTCATCATCGTGGTATTCGGGGGCTTGGGCAGCATGACGGGGTCGATCGTCGCCTCCTTCGGATGGATATTCTTCCTCGAGGGCTTCCTGCGCATCCTGCTCGGCCAGTTCGGGACGGACGCTCCGTCTTGGCGCTTCGTGCTCTACCCGATAACCCTCCTCCTCCTCATGCTCGTCAGGCCTCAAGGCCTCTTGGGCACGATCGAATGGGGCTTCTTCAAGGCCGACGTCCTGCGGAAGCGCCTTACCGGGGCCCTAGGCGGCCTCTCGAGAGGGACGAAGGCCGAGAAGGCGGGGGAGTGAAATGGCTGATATGAAGACGAGCGACGCCGTTCTCGTAATGACCGAGGCCACGAAGGCCTTCGGCGGCCTTCTCGCGGTCAAGGACTTCAACCTGAGTCTTCCGCGGGGCAGCCTCCAGGGACTCATCGGTCCCAATGGCGCCGGAAAGACGACGGCCTTCAATCTTATTACGGGCATCATCCCCCTCAGCTCCGGTTCGGTGGAGTTCAAGGGCGAGCGCATCGACGGCCTCGAGCCCTTCGAGGTCACCCGCTTGGGCATCGCGCGCACCTTCCAGAACATCCGCCTTTTCTCCAACCTCACGGTTCTCGACAACGTCCGCATCGCCTATCACGCGCACGCGGGCTACTCCCTCGCCGACAGCATCCTCCGCACGAAGCGCTATGCGCGAAACGAGAAGGAGCTCACCGACAAGGCCATCGATTTCCTCTCGATATTCAAGCTCGAGGACATCGCCGACGAGGTCGCGAAGAACCTTCCCTACGGCCAGCAGCGGCGGGTCGAGATCGCTCGCGCCCTGGCCTGCGATCCGACCCTCCTTCTCCTCGACGAGCCCGCGGCGGGCATGAACCCGCGCGAGATCCTCGAGCTCATGGAGCTCATCCACTTCATCAAGGATCGCTTCGACCTCACGATCCTCCTCATCGAGCACCAGATGCGCGTGGTCATGGGCATCTGCGAGTACCTCACCGTGATGGACTTCGGCGAGGTCATCGCCCGCGGTACGCCCAGGGAAATCCAGGACAATGAGACGGTCATAGAGGCCTACCTCGGAAAAGGAGCCGGCAAAAGTGCTGCGAGTTGAGAACCTTCACGTATTCTACGGCGCGATCCACGCCCTTCAGGGCATTTCGTTCAACGTGGAGAAGGGCGAGATAGTCACCCTCATCGGCGCCAACGGAGCCGGCAAATCGACCACCCTGCGCTCGCTCTCGGGGATCCTGAGGCCGCGCGACGGCTCGATCACCTTCAACGGCCAGGAGATCACCACCATCCCCGCCGATAAGATAGTGAAGATGGGCATGAGCCACGTACCCGAGGGCCGCCGGATCTTCGCTCCCCTCACGGTCAAGGAAAATATCATGATGGGCGCCTACACCCGAAGCGACCCGGCCGAGATCCAGGCCACCCTCGGGCGCGCGTACAAGAGCTTCCCCCGCCTGAAGGAGCGAGAGAGCCAATACGGCGGCACCCTTTCGGGCGGTGAGCAGCAGATGCTCGCGATGGCCCGCGCCCTCATGTCCAAGCCCAGCCTCCTTCTCCTCGACGAGCCGTCGATGGGCCTCTCGCCCATCCTCGTGGAGGAGATCTTCAAGATTATAGTCGAGATCAATCAGCAGGGCACGAGCATCCTCCTCGTCGAGCAGAACGCCCAGATGGCCCTATCGATAGCCAACCGCGCCTACGTCCTCGAGACCGGGACCATAGTCCTCTCGGGACAGGCCAAGGACATCGCCAGCGACCCCGAAGTCAAGAAGGCATACCTGGGCATTTAAGCCCAGGCGGTTCGTCGATCAGCCGAGGTTGTCCCGCACCGCCCTGTCGGCCTCCTCGGGCGTCTCCCCTCTCCTGGCGGCGTAGTCCGCTATCTGGTCCTCGCCGATCCGCCCGATGGCGAAGTATTTCGCCTCGGGACGGCTGAAGAGGAAGCCGGATACCGAGGCGGCGGGCAGCATCATGTAGCTCTCCGTGAGGCTCATGCCTATCCTCTCCTTCGCCTCGAGCAGCTCGAGGATCGCGGCCTTATCCCTATGGTCGGGGCATGAGGGATAGCCTGGCGCGGGCCTGATGCCGCGATAGTTTCCTTTATGGAGCTCTTCGGGCGCGATCGATTCATCCGCGGCGTAACCCCAGATTTTTCGCCTGACTTCTTCATGGAGCTTCTCTCCGAGGGCCTCGGCCAGCCGGTCGCACAGAATCTTGGACATGATCGCGCCGAAGTCGTCGCCCGCTGCTTCGAGCCTGCGCGTCACCGAGTCCAGGCCCAAGCCGGCCGTGACGGCGAAGAACCCTACCCAGTCTTTGACAGGGTCCCAGTCTTCGATCGCTTTCCCATCGCGCGGCCCGCCCTCCGGCGCGAGGTAGTCGGCCAGGCAGAGATGGGGACTGCCATCCTCCTTGACGCGCTGCTGGCGGAGGAAGGGAAAGCGGAGAAGCTCGGCCTTCCGCGACTCGTCGGCGAAGACGATCATGTCGTCGCCCCTGGAGGCCGCGGGCAGCATCCGACATAGCCCGGCAGCAGAGACGAGGCCCTCGGCGTCCATGCGCTCCAGCATGGCCAGCGCCTCCTTCTGCAGCCTTCGAGCCTCCGGCCCCAGCTCGGGGTCGTCCAGGATCGCGGGATAGGCTTTTTTCATCGACCACTCGTAGAAAAAGAAGGACCAATCGAAGTAGGGAACGAGCTCGCGGATCCGGGGCCTGAGCTCGACGATGCCCTTGACGCGGGGCTCGGTCGGGACATAGGCGGCGAAATCGTAGCGCGGGGCGCGGCGCCTCGCCTCGGCGAGGGACAAATGCCGGGCCGCCTCCTTCTTCTCGCGCAAGGAACGCCTCAGGCCCTCGTGCGAGATCGCCGTCTCCGCCGCGTAGGCCTCCTTGCGCCCGGGGTCCAGGAGCTTGGACAGGACCCCCGGCGCGAGGGATGCGTCGCGGACATTGACGACCGGGCCGGAATAGGCCGGGGCGATCTTGAGCGCCGTGTGTGCGGGACTCGTCGCGGCCCCTCCCACGAGAAGCGGGATGGTCATGCCCCTCGCCTCCATCTCGCGCGCCACCTTCGTCATCTCCTCCAGCGAGGGCGTGATGAGGCCCGAGAGGCCGACGGCCGAGGCGCCTAACCGCTCGGCCGTGTCGAGGATGTCCTCGAGGGGCGTCATCACGCCGAGGTCGACCATCTCGTAGCCGTTGCACTGGAGGACGACCGAGACGATGTTCTTGCCGATGTCGTGGACGTCGCCCTTGACGGTGGCGATGACCATCTTGCCCTGGGCGGAGAGTTCCCCACTTCCGTCTTTGAGATGCGGCAAAAGAACCGCGACCGCCGCCTTCATCACGCGCGCGCTTTTGACCACTTGCGGCAAGAACATCTTGCCTGAGCCGAAGAGGTCGCCTACCTTGTTCATGCCTTCCATTAATGGGCCCGAGATCACCTCGAGGGCCCCGACGGAGGCGTTCGCGGCCGCGAAGGCGAGCCGCGCCTCTTCCGCGTCGACGCCCGCCCAATCCGAGATGCCGTTGACCAGGGCGTGGACGAGCCGCTCCGAAGGCTCCTGGAGCCTCCAGGCGGGCTCCTGGCCCTCCGTCCCTCCCCCGCCGCTTCCTTCCCCCGTGAGCCCAACGGCCGCCTCGAGGAGGCGCTCGGTTGCGTCGTCGCGTCGATCGAGGAGCAGATCCTCGATCTTCTCGCGCAGCGAGGTCTCGATCTCGTCATAGACGCCGAGCGAAGCCGGGTTGACGATGCCCATGTCCATGCCCGCGGCTTTAGCGTGGTAGAGGAAGACTGTGTGCATCGCCTCGCGCAGCGCGTCGTTGCCTCTGAAGGAGAAAGACACGTTGGACACGCCGCCGGAGACGAGGGCGCCCGGCAATCTTTTTTTGATCATCCGCGTCGCCTCGAAATAATCGACCGCATAGCGCCGGTGCTCCTCGATCCCAGTGCCCACGGCGAAAATATTCGGGTCGAGGATTATGTCCTCGCCCGCGTAGCCGACCTCGTCCACGAGGAGGCGATAGGCGCGCTCGAGGATCGAGAGCCGTCGCTCGAGGGTCGCGGCCTGTCCCTGCTCGTCGAAGGCCATGACGACGACGGCGGCGCCGTACTTGGCTATCTCGCGCGCCTTCTCGAGGAAGGCCGCTTCTCCCTCCTTGAGGCTGATCGAGTTGACGATGCCTTTGCCCTGGACGCAGCCGAGGCCGGCGAGGATCGTGGGAAAGGCCGAGGAATCGATCATGACGGGCACTCGGGCGAGAGCGGGCTCGACGGCCGCGATGTTGAGGAAAGTCTTCATCTCGGCGACCGAGTCGATGAGGGGATCGTCCATGTTCACGTCGACGACCTGGGCTCCGGCCTCGACCTGGTCCATCGCGACGCGAACCGCTTCCTCGCGCTTGCCGTCTCGCACGAGCCGCGCGAATTTCTTGGAGCCGGAGACGTTCGACCGCTCGCCCACGTTGACGAAGAGGCTTCCCGGCCCGATGTCCAACGCCTCGAGTCCGGAGAGGGACGTTAGGCGCCGCCGCTCGGGAATCCGGCGAGGGGCTATCCCGGAAAGCGCCTCGGCCATCGCGGCGATGTGGGCGGGCGTGGAGCCGCAGCAGCCCCCCGCGATGTTGATCCCCACCTCGCGCGCGAAGCGCGAGAACTCCGAGGCGAAGAGGCCGGGGCTCTCGTCGTAGCCGCCCTCCGCGTTGGGGAGCCCCGCGTTGGGGTAGACGCTGAGGGCGAAGGGCGATATCGGCGCCATCTCCTCGGCGCGGGCGAGGATGGCTTCGATCCCCAAGGAGCAGTTCAGGCCGACGCCGAAAGGCCGCGCGTGCGACACCGAGGCGAGGAACGCCGCCGGGGTCTGCCCCGAGAGGGTCCGACCCGCCTTGTCGACGATCGTGCCGGAAATGAGGATCGGCCAACGCGTGCCCCTCTCCTCGAAGAGCGAAAGAAGGGCGTAAATGGCGGCCTTGGCGTTGAGCGTATCGAAGACCGTCTCGATGAGGAGGATATCCGCCCCGCCCTCGACGAGAGCCTCGGCCTCCTCGCGATAGGCGGCGGACATCTCCTGGAACGTGCTTCCGCGACGGCTCGGGTCCGAAGCGTCGGGGGAGACCGACAGGGTCTTGTTCGTGGGGCCGAGGGAGCCGGCGACAAATCGCCGTCTCGAAGGAGAGCGAACCATGAACTCGTCGGCGGCTCGTCGCGCCAGAGCGGCGGACTCGCGCGCCATGTCCGCGGCGTAGTCGACCGCTCCGTAGTCGGCCTGGCTGATCCTGTTGGCCCCGAAAGTGTTGGTCGTGATGATATCGGCCCCGGCCTCGAGGTACGCTCGGTGGATGCCCAAAGGGGCCTGGGGCTTGCTCAGGGACAAGGCCTCGTTGTCGCCCTTGAGCGATCGGCCGTCGAGGGGCTTACGGCCCGCCACCTGCGGAAAGACGTAGTCTTCCTCGACGAGGCCCAGCCCCTGCAGCATGACGCCCATCGCCCCGTCGAGGATGAGTATACGTTCCCTCGCAGCAGCCTCGAGGGCCAGGTAGGCTTCGGTCTTGTCCATGGAAGCAGTATAGTGGAATGTCCGGCAGGGTGAGAAGCGACACCTCCGTAACTGGGCGCCGCCGAAGAACAAACGAGTTTTGAAAATTAAGGATTCACGACTATCGTGGCGACAGGCCCATTCCCAATGGTCGTGACGTAGCCTGTGCCAAGCGGGGCATTTCCATTTAGATCAATATCATATGGCCCCACGATCGTATTAACATTATTGCTCGAGAAGGTATTATAACTGATCGCATCGTCGGAAGGCTGCCTCGTTTTCACTCGTCAAGCCTATCATCGATCCGAGGCGTTTTGTCCGTGGGACCGAGGGAGACGACGACCGAGCGCCGTCGCGATGGAGAGCGAGCCGTGAACTCGTCGGTTGGCTCTATCGGGGGGAATTTTTCTTGCGCAACCATAGAAACAGGCTTAATATCGCGCCCGTTATCCCTTAAATCCCGGTGAAAGGATGAACTGTTCTTGGAGATATCAGTCAAAGCCTAAAATATTGTGGAGACTCCGCACCGCGGTTGTATATCCATATAGACCCACGGTTTGACGTCGGATATGATTTTTTGCGCGAAAACGCTGACATTTGATGCCTGCCAGAGGGGCCACTTCTCATTTTACTTGGTCTAGGCCTTCCGCTTCGGAATTCCACACGCCGGGTTCACGCAGTACAGCAGCAGTCGCCGCGGATGCTCGCCGCCGGAACTACCTTTCGGCAACTACTACGCTCGCGAGACGGATTCAGGCATGAAGGATGCGGCGTCATCAATCAAGCTGAAAAATAGGATTTTTTAGACTGAAAAGGTGGACTGGACAGACTGAAAAGGTGGACTGGACAGATTGAAAAG
>CAYNFM010000071.1:9295-12557 GCA_964396415.1 uncultured Treponemataceae bacterium
TGAAAAGGCGGACTGGACAGATTGAAAAGGCGGACTGGACAGATTGATAAGGCGGATTTGGGAAGACAGTCTTAATCTTCGCCCGAGCGGAGCTTCTCTATCTCGTCGCGGATGAGGGCGGCCTGCTCGAACTCGAGCCTCTTGGCGTGCTCGAGCATCTGGCTCTCGAGGGCGCGGATGAGGGACTTCTTCTGGTCGGGGACGAGGAGGTTGTGGGACTTCCTGAGCTGCTCTATCTCGGTGGCCGCGGCGTCCACCCGCTCTTCGCGGTGCCGCTCGAGTATGTCGTCGATGGCCTTGTGTATCGTGGTCGCCGTAATGCCGTGATCCGCGTTGTACTTCACCTGGATCTCCCGACGTCGGGAGGTCTCGTCGATCGCGACGCGCATGGCGTCGCTCATCCTGTCGGCGTACATGACGACGGAGCCGGCCGCGTTGCGCGCCGCGCGGCCTATTATCTGGATGAGGCTGGTGGCGGAGCGCAGGAAGCCTATCTTGTCGGCGTCGAGGATCGCGATGAAGGAGACCTCCGGCAGGTCGATGCCCTCGCGGAGGAGGTTGATGCCGACGAGGACGTCGTAGTCGCCCGAGCGGAGCTGCTTGAGGATCTCCACGCGCTCGATCGTCTCGACTTCCGAGTGGATGTACCTGACCTTGAGGCCCAGGCCGGTCAGGTACTCCGTGAGCTCCTCGGCCATGCGCTTGGTGAGGGTGAGGATGAGGCACCTTTCCCTCGCCGCGATGCGCCTGCGGATCTCGGAATAGATGTCCTCCATCTGCCCCTCGGACGGCCTCACCTCGATCTCGGGATCGACGAGGCCCGTGGGCCGGATCAGCTGCTCGGCCACGCGCTTGGATTTCGAGAGCTCCTCTTCCCGCGGCGTGGCCGAGACGCAGATCACCTCGTCGAGCATGGATAGGAATTCCTCGTACTTGAGGGGCCTGTTGTCGCGGGCGCTCGGGAGGCGGAAGCCGTAGTCCACGAGCGTCGTCTTGCGGCTGCGGTCCCCCGCGTACATCGCGCCCACCTGGGAAAGGGTGACGTGGGACTCGTCCACGAAGGTGACGAACTCCTTCGGGAAATAGTCGATGAGGACCCCCGGCCTCTGGCCGGGCTCCCGGCCGGCAAGGGGCGCCGAGTAGTTCTCGATGCCCGAGCAGTAGCCCATCTCCTCGAGCATCTCGAGATCGTATTCCGTGCGGCTCTTGAGGCGCTGCGCCTCGACGAGCTTGTTCGCGGCCATGAGGCTTCCGTAGCGCTCGTCCAGCTCGGCGCGGATGCGCTCCACCGCTCCGCGCACCCGGTCCTCGGGCATCACGAAATGCTTGGCCGGATAGACTACCGCCTCGTCGAGCTCGGGCCCAGCGGCGCCGGATATCGTATCGAACTTGCGTATGCGGACGACGCGGTCGTACTCGAGCTCGATCCTGTAGGCTTCCTGCAGGTAGGCTGGATAGATCTCGAGGACGTCCCCGCGAACCCGAAAGCGCCCGCGCTCGAGCACCGCGTCGTTGCGCTCGTACTGGAGGGAGACTAGCCTGCGCTTGACCGCCTCGAGGTCGATCTCGGATCCGGCGTCTATATAGAGGCGCATCTCCTTGTATAGGTCGGGCGAGCCCAGGCCGTAGATGCACGACACCGTCGCGACGATTATCACGTCCCGCCTCTCCATGAGGGCGGCCGTCGCCGAGAGGCGCATCCGGTCGATTTCCTGGTTGATGTCCGAGTCCTTCTCGATATAGAGGTCCTTGGAAGGGACGTAGGCCTCGGGTTGGTAATAGTCGTAATAGGAGACGAAGTACTCGACGGCATTGTCGGGGAAGAAGGTCTTGAACTCGCGGTAGAGCTGGGCCGAGAGGGTCTTGTTATGCGAGATCACGAGGGCGGGACGTTGGACGGCCTCGATGACCTTGGCCATCGTGTAGGTCTTGCCCGAGCCGGTGACCCCTTTCAGGGTCTGCCAGCCCAGACCCTCCTCGACGCCCCGCGCGAGAAGCTCGATCGCCTGGGCCTGGTCGCCCGCGGGCTCGTAGGGGGCGGCCACCCGAAATGGGCGCATGCCGCTAGTTGCCTATCCCGGCCTTAGCCCGGTCGGAGAGCTGGATCTGGGCGCTGAGCTTCCTATTCCCCCGATAATAGACGACGTCGACCCTGTCGCCGGGCTTGGTATTCTCGAGCGCCACGTGGAGATCGGCATCGGAATCGGTCTTGACTCCGTTGACCGACACGATGATGTCGCCGCCCACGAAGAAAGCCGAGGTCCGCGTGCGGACCTGGGTCGTGCCGCCGCGTATGCCCGCCCTGTCGGCGTTCCCGGCCCGCTTGACCTCGGAGACGAGGAGGCCGGTATCGACGGGCGCGGCGATGTCGTTCTGCTTCATATAATCGACGAGGTCGGAGAAGAGGGCCACGGTGACCGCGTCGATCCACCCGCGCGCGACGCGGCCGTATTTCATGAGCTCGGGCACGACGCGCTTGGCCGTCGCGATGGGCACGGCGAAGCCGATGCCCACGGACCCGCCCGAGGGGCTGTAGATCATCGTATTCACGCCGATGAGCTCGCCGCGCGAATCGAGGAGGGGGCCTCCCGAATTTCCGGGGTTGATGGACGCGTCGGTCTGGATCATGTTCTGGATGACGACGGTGCTCGAAATGCCGTTGTCGTCGCGATTGGTCTGGGAGACGGGCCTCCCGATGCCCGAGACTATGCCGCGGGTGAGGGTCCGCTCGAGGCCGAAGGGGTTGCCTATCGCGAGCACTTTCTGGCCGACTCGAAGGCGGGTGGAATCGCCGAAGGGAATCACCGTGAGCTTGATGCCCTTGGGCGGCGCGAACTTGATGACCGCCAGGTCGTTCTCGGGATCGGTGCCGATCACCTTGGCCTCGTAGCGGCTGCCGTCCGCGAGGCCGACGTATACCTTGTAGGCGTCCTTGACGACATGCTTGTTGGTGAGCACGTAGCCCTGGGGATCGATGATCGAGCCCGAGCCCGAATCGCCCTCCTGCGGCACGGCCTCGGAGAACCAATTATAATAGAGCTGCTCGGTGGTGATGTTGACGACGCCCTCGTTGAGGCGTTCGTAGACGTCGATATTCTGCCTCTCGTCGGGCGAGTATTCGGCGTCGACGTCGCCGGAGCCCTCTCCCCTGGTCGAGGAAGGCGCAGCGTCGACCTGCAGGGCGCTCGGCGCCGATTTCGCTTCAAGCGCGAGAGGCGAGGCCGCGCGAGGCGCGTAGCGCGAAGAGAGGGCGCGGCCCGCC
>CAYNFM010000071.1:12657-18570 GCA_964396415.1 uncultured Treponemataceae bacterium
CGCGAGAGGCGAGGCCGCGCGAGGCGCGTAGCGCGAAGAGAGGGCGCGGCCCGCCCCGAATCCCATCGCCAGCGCCAGGACGGCGCTCCCGAGGCCCACCAAGATCAACTGTTTGCGGCTGTAGAGTCTCATGATACGGCTCCTCAAGTTATGAACCGAATATACTCCGTCGCGGCCGCTGCCGTGAAGGGAGGATCGGCTATATATTGGAAGGAATGGCAGCGCAGATCAGCCACATCATCGCGGGGGAGAAAGCCATCGCGAGGGCCGCGGGGCAAGACGGAATCTCCTCTCTCGGCGATGCCGCCTCCTTCTTCAGGCTCGGCTGCCAGGGTCCGGACATCTTCTACCACAACAGGCGAACGATGCCCTCCGGCCTTCATTACGGAGCCCTCGCCCATCGCCGCGGCTTCGGCAGCCTCGTAGCCGGAGCGGCCGCCTCCCTTCCCTCGGCCGAGCGCGAGGCGACGAGCGCCTCGGGCGCCTACCTTCTGGGCCTGGCCACCCACGCGGCGGTGGACCGCGCCACCCATCCCTTCATCATATATTTCTCCGGTTGGGCCCTTCCATCCGATCCGGGCAGCGCGCGGTTTCGAGGCTGCCACCCCTTCCTGGAGCGCCTCCTCGACATCGGCCTCCTCGCCGAGGAGCTCGGGATATCGCCGCGCGATTACGGGCTTTCCTCCCGTCTCGGCCTGGATCGCCCCGTCGACAGGGAGGCTGCCGACGCCGCCCTGGTGGCCCTCTGGGCCGCGGGCCTTCGCGCGGCCTATCCGCGCGCTACCGCCGCCGACCACTCCCTGGAGATCAGGATCGCCAATGCTCTCGCGGATGCCCGCAATTTCTACGCGTTAACGGATCCCGGGAGCGCCGCTCCCGGAGATCCTCGGGGCGGGGCGCTCGCCCTCTGGCTCAAGCGGCTCGGCGCCGAGGAAGGGCGGAGGCTGATATCCCTCGTGTACCCGGAACGCATTCCCCTCGGCCTCGACCCCATGAACCTGGCCGGCTCGGAATGGGAGCACCCTTCGGGGATCGGCCTTCGTTCGCGGGCCTCCTATCTCGACCTCATGGCGAAAGGGGCCGCCGATGCCGCGCGCGCGATCGCCCGCGTGCTCGGATTCTGGAAGGGCGAGCTTTCGGCCCAGGCCCTGGCGCGGGAGCTCGGGGAGGGCGGACTCGCCTTCGGCGACGCGAGCGGCGACGCCCTCCCTCCCAGGATCAGCCGGCCTCTCGCCCTCTCCGAGGCGATGGACGCGGAATATGCCGCTCACGTTGACCTTTCGGCGCCGACTGGCTAGGATGCCAGGCATGAGCATGAAGGACAGGGTCGACAAGGCTTACGGGGCCGAAGGCCCTAGAAGGCCCATCGTCCCTCCCCAGGAATCCTTCCCTCCCGACGGCCCCGCGCGGACGAAGCGCGGCTCCAAGCCCAAGCCTCTCGCCCTCGGCGAAGCCCTCGCGGCCGCCGGGGAAGAGGCGACCGCGCTGCTCAAGACGGGAGCCGAGCCGGGCATCGGCAAGGCCGCGAAATTCCTCCTCCTCCTGGGAACCGACCAGGCTTCCAAGGTCCTCGCCCACCTCGGACCCGAGGAGATCGAGGCGGTCTCGCGCGAGATACTGAAGGTAAAGAACATCGGCGCCGCCGAGGCCAACGACATCCTGGCCGAGTTCGGGTGGCTCGTGAGGACGCGAGGCTGGTCGGTGGAGGGAGGCCCCGAGACCGCCGAGAAGATGCTCACGACGGCATTCGGTCCCGAAAAGGCGCGGGCCCTCATGCGCAAGGCCTCGCCGGAGTCCTCCCGTCCCTTCAGGTTCCTCAAGGATTACGACGCCAAGGAGCTCGCGATGATCCTCAAAGGGGAATCTCCCCAGGTGCTCTCGGTCATCCTCCCCTACCTCGAGCCCAAGAAGGCCTCCCTCCTCATCGAGCGGATGCCCGAGGAAGAGCGAGTCGACCTGGTGAAGCGCGTCGCCAAGCTCGACAAGGTCAATCCGGAAGTCCTGCGCCAGGTCGAGGAAGGCCTCCGGGAGCGGATTCGCAAAGTGGGCACGGTGACCCACGAGGAGATCGACGGCAAGGCCGCCCTGGCGGGCATCCTCAAGCACGTCGACCCGCGGATGGAGGAGAGGGTCCTCGATGCCCTGACCGAGGAAAGCCCCGAGCTCTCCAAGAATGTCCGCGACCGGCTCTTCACCCTCGAGGACGTCCTGCGCGTTCCATCGAAAGCCATGCAGAAGGCCCTGCGCGATTTCCAGGACAGGGACGTCGCCCTGCTGCTCAAAGGCCGCGACGAGGCTTTCAAGGCCAAGATACTCGGCTGCGTCTCGACCAACCGCCGCGCGATGATCCTCGACGAGTACTCGATCCTCGGCCCGGTGCGCCGCGAGGACGCGGCCGAGGCGGGCCGCGAATTCCTCGGCTACCTCAAGCGCGCCTGGGAGGACGGGGACATCGCCCTCGAGGGCGACGATGACCTCGTCACGTGAGACGAGACGAGGTCATCGTAGCGACGAGATGGCAGAGTAGGGGCGGCGGCCTCCGATTCCGCGAGGCGCCGCGCCCGCTCCTCGGGAGCGTTCGTAAAGTCGACGAGGGTGACCGAATTGCCGGGCTAAAGGACGCCGAAGCCGGCCGCGAGCGGCCCTGCCGCAGAACCGCGTCGACGCCTCGCAGGCAGGAGCCCGGACCGCCGTTGCGCGTGGCGAGCGCGACGACGTAGGCACCTTTCCGGAATCGCGAGCGGGCGAGGAAGTCGCGGAGCGTGGACGGCGCCTATGGAGATAGACGGGAAAGCAGACCCCGACGGCCTCGGACTCATCGTCGGATAGCCGCGCGGCGAATAGGGTTTCCCCGGTTGAAGAAAAATAGAAGATCCTCGATCGCATGCCGCCCTCCTCTTTCGCGAGAGGGTAATGGCTGAAGCATACTGCAGGGTCAAGGAATTTCGCGCCGAAGCCTCAGGGCCGTGACGCGACGTCCCGTCGCGTCTACGCGGCGTCGCTCCGCGCCCGCGCTTCATCCATCGCGGCCCTCATTCCCTTTGCCTGCTCCGCTTCCGATACGAAGTCTGGGGGTCGACGAGCATGAGCTGCGCTACGCGCTCAGGATCGAGCTCGGGCCGCTCCGCCAGGAGTTCCGGCTCCTCGATGAGCCGGCGCATCAGCTCGAGGGTCTTGCCCATATAAGTGCCATCGGCGATGCGGTCGTCGAAGGAGTAGCGCAGGAAGAGCGCCTTGCGCTCCGAGACGGAGCCGTCGGCCTCGAGCCGATTCTTGGCCGTCACCTTGCCCACCGAAAGGAAGATCGGGCAGTTGCCGCGCTCGTAAAGGTGGTGGAAGGGCGAGTCGAGGCCGAAGGAGCCGACGTTGGTCAGGAAGATCGAGCAGAAGCAGGGATCGCTCTCGATCATGTCGGCCGGCATCAGGTTGTGGTCGTCGAGCCAGAGCAGGGTCTTGGCGACGATCTTCAGGACGAAGTGCGGGAACTTGACGAGCGTCTTGACGACCTGGTCGTTGGCCATACCCTGGTCCGAGACCGCCTTCTTGACGTAGCGCTTCACCTTCTCGGCTACCGTCTCGAGGGTCTCGTCGGGCTCGAAGGGGATCTTCACGTTGACTTCCTCGCCTTCGTCCGAGAGCTCTTTCTTTGCGACGAAGTTGAAGACGATCTGGTTGCGCTGATAGAAGCGGCTGCCCGATATGAAGCGGTTGACCTTGGGCCTCATGGCCACTGCCCTGACGGCCGCGCAGATGACGACGTCGAAGAGAGTGAGTATCTCCCTGCGCTTGACGAGGACCCGGTTGATCGACTTGATCCGCTTCAGAGTCTCGGTG
Source organism: uncultured Treponemataceae bacterium (assembly GCA_964396415.1). GTDB lineage: Bacteria > Spirochaetota > Spirochaetia > Treponematales > Rectinemataceae > UBA1306. The sequence continues at coordinate 16,492 of CAYNFM010000071.1, forward strand.
ACGTCCAGCTCCTGCTCGAAGTAAATCATCGAGCCCGTCCTCGTCGGCATGACGTAGGGCAGGAGCAGGGTAAAGGGCGGCAGGTCCCGGATCAGCGTGCCGTCGCATCGCGTCTTCTTCAGCATCCATCCCCCCAGCAGGTTATCAGCTGTATTCGATCTTGCCCTCGGCCGATTCCTCGGACCTCGCGAGCATATAGAGATAGTCGGAGAGCCTATTGAGGTAGCGGCGCAGGATATCCGAGACGGGAGCCTCTCGCGCGAGGGCGACGACCCGCCTCTCGAGCCTCCTCGCGGCCGTGCGCGCGAGATCGATTCGGGCCGACCCCTCGGTCCTCCCGGGCAGGACGAAGCCCCGCAGGGGAATTCGAAGCTCGAGGGCGGCTATCTTAGCCGTCAGGGCCTCCTCGTCCCAGGATTGTATGGGATCGGTGAAGGCCGGCTCTATCGACGCGATTTCCCCACCCGCGCGCACGAGATCGCGTTGGAGGGATCGCATGGCCTCGATCGTCTCCGGCAGTCCGGCCGCATGGCAGGCGAAGCCCAGGATGGAGGAGAGCTCGTCGATCTCGCCGCAGACTTCGATTCGGGTATCGTCCTTTCGGACGCGTTCCCCGGACCACAGATCCGTCGAGCCGTCGTCGCCCGTCTTGGTCGTGATGGACATCGAAGGATTATACTCCTTTCCGACCACGGCGCGAAGTGCTATCTTCTGTCCCATGACCCTACGCAACCCCGCCTATGAAATCCTGTCGGAGGACGAGCTTCCGGAGTACCGCTGCCGCGGCGCCCACATCCGCCACAAGAAGACCGGATGCGAGATCTACCGCCTCGAGGCCGACGACGAGGAGAACGTCTTCGCCTTCGCCTTCAGGACGAGGCCGCGGGACGGCTCGGGGGTCGCCCATATCGTCGAGCACTCCGTGCTTTGCGGCTCCGAGCGCTTCCCCGTCAAGGACAGCTTCCTCGTCATGGCTCGGCGGAGCCTGGCCACCTTCATGAACGCCTTCACCTACCCCGACAAGACGGTCTACCCCGCGGCGAGCGCGGTAGAGGCCGACTATTTCAACTTGATGGACGTCTACGGCGACGCCGTCTTCTTCCCGAGGCTAACCGAGGCCACCTTCCTTCAGGAAGCCCACAGGCTAGAGCTGGGCGAGGACGGCAGGCTCGACATCAAAGGCGTCGTCTACAACGAGATGCGCGGCGACTACTCGTCCTCCGAATCCCTCGCCGCTACCGCGGCCTACACGAGCCTCTTCTCGCCGGGGCATCCCTATTCCTTCGACTCGGGCGGCGACCCGGAGGAGATTCCCAAGCTCGATTACTCGGCTTTCAAGGCTTTCTGGTCGCGGCACTACCATCCCTCGAACTGCCGCATCTTCCTTTACGGGAACATAGACGCAGAGCGGCAGATGGACTTCCTCGACGCCAGATTCCTCTCGCGCTTCGACGCCCGGAGCGTGGACAGCGAGATCCCGCTCCAAGAGCGGCTATCGCTGCTCAAGCGGCTCGAGGTCCCCTACCCCCTCGCCGAGGGCTCGGACTCCGTTACGTCCATCATCGTGAATTGGCTCACCGTTCCCGTGACCGACGCTACCTCCGCTTTGGCGATGGAACTCGTTTCCGAGCTCCTCCTCGGTCACGACGGCGCGTCCCTCGCCAAGGCCCTCAGGGATTCGGGACTCGGCGAGGATCTGTCGCCGCAATGCGGAGCGGATTCGGGCTTCAGGCAGATACTGTTCTCGGCCGGGCTCCGCGGCGCGAGGCGAGGCGACGAGGACGCGGTCGAGAAGCTGATAGTCGGGACCGTCGAGCGGACGGCCGCCGAGGGCTTCTCGCCCGAGGCCCTCGACGCGGCGATGCATTCCGTCGCCTTCGCCAATCGCGAGATCCGCCGGGGCTCGGGCGCCTACGGGCTCCGGCTCTTCGGCCGCGCGGCTCGAGGTTGGCTCCATGGGGAGAAGCCCCTGACGACCCTCTCCTTCGAGACTCCGCTGGCCGAGCTCAAGGCCCGGATGGCCGCCGATCCGCGCTATCTCGAGTCCATGGCCCTCGACCTCATCGCGCGAAATCCCCA
>CAYNFM010000072.1:0-3555 GCA_964396415.1 uncultured Treponemataceae bacterium
GAGATCATCCTGGCGACCAAGGTCCGGCTCCCCATGAGCGAGAACTTCAACCGCAGCGGGGCGACGCGCCTGAACATCATGCGCGGCGCGGAATCGAGCCTGAAGCGGCTGCAGACGGACCACATCGACCTGTACCAGATACACGGGTGGGACAGCAATACGCCGCTCGAGGAGACGCTGCGCAGCCTGGACGATCTGGTCCGACAGGGGAAGGTGCGCTACATAGGGCTGAGCAATTACCTCTCATGGCAGGCGGCCACGGCTCTCTCGCTCCAGGAGCGGATGGGGCTGGAGAAATACGCAACAGCGCAGATGTACTACAGCCTCGTGGGCCGGGGCCTCGAGTACGAGTTCCTGTCCTTCGCCGAGTACGCTCGCCTTGGCATCCTTGTGTGGAGCCCCCTCGCCGGCGGCTTCCTGGCCGACAAATACGGACGGAACGAAGCGCCCCGAGCGGGCACGCGCTTCGCGGAGGCGGGCCAGTTCGTCCCCTTCGACAAGGAGCTCGGCTACCGGGTCGTGGATGCGCTGAGGGTAGTGGCTGGGCGCCACGGAGTCAGCTGCGCGAGGGTAGCCCTTGCCTGGGTCCTGTCCCGGCCCGCCGTCTCGAGCGCGATAATCGCCGCGCGAAAAGCGGAGAATCTCGAAGACAACATCGCGGCCGTGGATCTGGTCCTGTCGGAAGACGATATCAGGCTGCTCGACGATGCCTCCGACCCGGGCGTGCCCTATCCGAAGTGGATGGTCCTCCAACTCGACACGGCAGAAGACCCGAGACCCAAGGTACTGCATCCCGAGCGTTACGCGGATGGGGGTCCCTGGAAGGATCTGCGCGGAACGAAATGGTCGGGTTGAGGGCCTCCGCGGCTGGAGAGATTAGAGAATTCGCCCTCCATTCGGTCGTGGAGAAATCCTCCATAGCTCGCGGAGGAATTTACCAGTGGTCGCGGAGGAATTTACCACTGGTCCAAGGGGTAGTGGACCACTGGTCGCGGAGGATTTTACCACTGGTCCCGGCCGACTTTATCAGTGGTAAATTCCTCCTTTTACCACTGATGAATTTTCTCCTGAGAAAATTGCTCAACTTAAACCCTCCAGCGGGAGGCGAAGGCGAGCGGCTAGGCCGAGGGAGAGTATCATGATCACCGGTGCGCATGCGATTATTTACAGCGAAAACCCGGAGGCCGATCGCGCTTTTTTCCGCGACGCGCTCGAACTGTCGAATATCGACGTGGGAGATGGATGGCTCATCTTCAAGCTGCCTCCCGCGGAGCTGGCCCTGCATCCTTTCGAGAAGAACGGCGTTCACGAGCTTTATCTGATCTGCGACGATATCCGGGATTTTATCGCCCGGATGAGAAATCGCGGGGCCCCCTGCAGCGAAGCGCAGGAAGAAAGCTGGGGCCTCCTCACGCAGGTGACCCTGCCCGGAGGCGGGAAGCTCGGCGTCTACGAGCCGCGCCACGCGCGGCCTTAACCTCATCCATAGACGGACGCGAAGGCGGAGACATGGAAGGACATCGATAAAAATCGGCCGTATTTCGCTCTCAATGAAAGCCGATTTTCTTTCCCTGTCTTATCTGCGTTCTAATTGCGTCGACAATCGCCCAAATCCAAAATGCTATGCTCCAAAAGGAGGCTACATCGTGGACTATTCGCGGTATGAAATATGCCCAAAGAGTCCTGGCATCGGGAGGTCCGACTGGAATACTCGGGTTTGCCACCGATATCAGAGGGAGGATAATTATATTCAGATTGGCAATAACGATGGCGCCGAAAATTATTGCCCCTCCTTTAGCATTCTCGCCCGCGTATATCTGCCCCAAACCCGGAATGACCAAAGAAAGAAATCCGGCAATGATTGGATTTCGCTTCATGACTGCCTCCTGTCTTGAAATACTTGAATGCCTAAAACAGAATCTATAGCGGCAAACGGTATCTCGGCGGTGAAAAAGCAATGGTGATTTACTATTACTTTTGTTCCAATTTCATTTTACCCTTTCCATATCTCTCGTCAAGTTAATTATATCAGTAGACGTTTATTCTCCCTCCCTATCGGTGCTTTAAATATTACCTTCCAACGCAATAACTTAAAGAGCCGAGGAGGATGAATCCCTCCGAAAAAAGGAGCTTCTTCTCCGCAACGCAATCGAGTTGCGAGGATGAGGGAATTGAAAAAAAGACTAGGTACATCGAGAAGAATAGGATATGATAATAGTCAACAAATGAACGACCTCGCAGCGAGACTGCGAGGTATCGTTCGCTCGGTAAGGAAATTTATTGTATGAGGGCCTCATACCCCTGTACGTAGAAGTTTCGTACGCAGCGAGCCGCCGGGTATGAGTCCCTCCTCCGAATCAAGTCGGGCGAGGCACGATAACCATGAGCTACAAAGACTTGAGCGTGAAACTTGACGACATCATAAATACGATCATCATCACTCTCGATGCCCGAGACCCCTATACTTATTCCCATTCAGAGCGAGTCGCGGCCCTCTCGGTCCTTATTGCAAGCTCTATGGATTTTTCCGAAGAAGAAATAGAAAAGATTCACATTGCGGCCCATCTCCACGATATCGGGAAGATAGGTGTGCCCGATAGCGTCTTGAATAAAGAGGGAAGACTAACGAAAGAAGAAATCATTCATTTGCAGTCCCATTCTCTAATCGGCTATAACATCCTCCATAAAATCGAAATTTTCAAGGAAATCGAAATAATCGTTTTGCATCATCATGAAAGATACGATGGCCAGGGCTATCCGAATAATATAAAAGGAGAAGACATCCCGATAGAGTCTCGTATTATCGCGGTCGCCGATTCTTTCGATGCGATTACCTCCGATAGGACCTATAGGCCTGCCAGCAGTTATGAATATGGATTTTACGAGATAAATAAACATGCGAATGACCAGTTCTGCCCGAATGTCATCAAATACTTTAATCAAGTCCAAGGGAAAATCGAGGCCCTTCTGGAAACCATTGAAAAGGTGATTATCCGTCATACGGCCTTTGTCGGGCATGAAGACCTCATTCATTCGAGAAGAGTGCTATAAGGGAAAAAGAACTAGAATGCTGATTGGACCTTGGCCGATACCGGATATATCGGATCCGGACTTTCTGATAATCGAGTTTTATTAATTAATCCATCGTAGAGGAAGAACCGCACTCCTTATTCATCCGGCCTGCGCGGCCTGAAATAGCGCGACGCAGGGCCGAGGGGCCGGTCGGCGCTGAGATGCTCCTTCATGTGCGCCGCGATGCGCGACACCGTGTCCGCGTCCAGGCGGACGTGGCCCATCCTGACGAGCTCGGAACGGAGGCGCCCGGCCTTGGATGGCCCGACTGCCCGATACACCGGATCTCTCTCCTCTTCCTCGAGCGTAAAGAGGAGGGCCGCGAGGTCGCGGTCCGCGGTGTTGAGAAGGCGAGCCTGGGCCCGCAAGGCGGGAGTCGCCCTCAGGGCCTCGAGGAAGCCGAGGGCCGCGTCGCGGGCATGGCCCCTATTCATCCGAAGAATCCCGAAATATCGAGCTCAACTCACCGTCCTTTCAGGTGCC
>CAYNFM010000072.1:3655-6584 GCA_964396415.1 uncultured Treponemataceae bacterium
CCTTGGTCCCTTAGCGTCGCCCTGGCCTTGCGATCCCCCAAGTCCTCCCAGGCGATGCGAGGATCGAGCAGGGCGGAAGGGAACCACGTCATTTCATTGAAGAACCTGATGAATTCCGAGACGTCGCTCTTCTTGCCTTCGGCGAGGGCGATATCGAAGAACGGCGAAAGCCGCACGCGCAGCGAGCCGTGAGCGTCGCCGAATCGGTCGATGGCCTGGATCGAGACCGGCCCGATGATCGGAAAGGTCCCGAGCCAGACGAAGGATTTGGGATTTACCGTGTAATATTCCTCGGAGGTAAAATCCCTCCACTCGGCTTTGGGATCGGTCTTCATCCTTCCCTTTTGCTTTATTCTCACCCGCCGTACGGGGACCTTGCCCACTATGCCGGAATAGGCCAGGTATCGACGCACGATCGGAGGGAGGGCTTCCAGGTCCTTACCCGCGATCGGCCGCGTCTGAGCGGCAGACGGCGCCTGTTCGGCCTCCATCGCGCGCACGGCTTTCGAAGCCGCGCCTCTCAAGGTCCCGCAACCGGACAGCAGGCCGAGGGCAACGAGGAAAATGAGAAGGATGCCGAGAAAAGCTAAAGCATACACTTTCATGCCTCTTCTGCGCTTGCGCAGCCTCCTATTTCCCGAGTCCCAGAACGAGGACTTCGATCAATGTACGGAGCAGCTTCTCGCGGCGCTTCGGCGGGACGCTCGGCTCGAGGATGAATCGGGCGAGGAGGCCGTGGACGGCCGACAGGATGACTTGAGCGGCAAGTTCCGGTTCGAGGGGCCGGAACTTCCCCGACTCGCAGAAAGCGCGGACGAATTCCGTGAGCCGCCCGATGCTCTCGCGTTCCTTCGAGACCCCCTCGGCAAGGATCCGAATCTCGTCGGGGAGCTCCCAGCCCTGTCCCAGGAGGGCGATGCGAAACAGGTTCGGGCTTTCGAGGACGATGCGCGAGTAGGCCGAGAAAGCCTCGTACAGGGTTCGAACGGGATCGTCGGCGTATACGGGCGCGCCTTTCACGCTATCCGCGATCCTCCGGTAGCCGACCTCGACGAGATGGGCGACGATCTCTCCTTTGTCCCTGAAGTAGTGGTAGATGATCGCCGGCGAGTACTCGATCCTTTCGGCAATTCCTCGAATGGAGAGCCGATCGTAGCCTTCTTCCGCGATGATGGCGGCGGCCGCTTCGATGATCCTGGTCTTTAGCTCGGCAGCCTCTCGTTCCTTGCGCTCGACGCTTCCCATGTCTCAATCCTTGATCAATGATTCTTAATTGAACATTGTTCAATATATTAACATAGTTTTATTTCGTCAATAGTCGGTTCACGGAAATTGTCGAAGGGGTCGGAGGGAAATTCGGAGGGAAGAAAGAGCGACCGGCAAGCGGCGGCTCATAGTGGGTGGCGCTCCTAATGATAGGATTACGACTCTTCCGAGTACGCTCTGACGCCCCAGGGCAACACGTGACCCTTCCCGGAACTTGAGCTCGAGCATCGCCGCTCGCCGGTCAGCTCGATTCTATCACTTTCCGGGAATGACGCAAGTCCAGTCCATCGGTTGCACGCCGAAGCTCGCCATGAGTACATTTCTCGCAGGCGGAAGCATGGACAGAATCACGAAAAAAGAAAAAAAGGAAATACTCCGCTTCCTGGTGCTGCTGTTGGCTATCGTCGTCGTGCTCGTCGTCATGTGCCTCGTCCTCGGCTATTTGGCGTCAAGACTACCCATCGGGTCCGGGAACGATCAGCCGGGCTGATCATGAATGGCGTTCGCCCTATTCCTCCGTTTCGTAGCCCCTATCGATAAGCTGCAGGCGGATGGCGCTCGGGAGGCCCTTGGTCGTTGCCAAGGTCGCCCATCGCGATTCCGCGTCTTCCGGAAGCCCCGCCTTCTCGTAGGCCAGAGCCGCGTCGGCGAGGCAGGAGCGCGAGAAGGTCGGATCCCCGGCTCCGGCCGCGAGATCGGCGGCGGCGTCGAGATCGGCCGCGCCCTGGGCGGCTCGGCCGAACACGTCGTTGGGCACGGCGCTCGACACGCTCCCGCGGCAGACCAGGATGGCGATACGATCCTCCGCCCGCGCCGATGCGGCGGAACCCTCGACCGCGGCATCCAGGTCGCGGTAGGCTTCCGCGACGAGTCGCATCTTCTCGCCGAGTCCCGCGGCTTTTTCCGCGCTTCTGGCGACGATGGCGCCGCGATACGCGAGGGCGACCGGGTCGTCCGGCCTAGCGGCTAAATCCGCCTTTATTGCCTCGAGGCACCTCGTTTCGAGCCCCAGTTGGAAGAGCTCTCCGATCAGGCCTGAGTCGGCCGGCGAACGAGGCGGGAGGGCCGCGAGCTTGCTCGCGCGCTCCGCCCCGGAGGCGGCGGCCTCCTTCGCGGCGGCCTCTTCCAGTCGGCCGCGAAGGGCGGGATCCGAAGCGCGCGCCGCGGGGCCGCCAGCCTCGACCGGCGAGACGAGGGCATAGCTGCCCGACGCCTGGTCCTCCGACGAGAGCTCGGAAGCTTTGCTCGTCCCCCGAGGCGCGATGAGGTCGAAGACCCGCGGGGAAAGCTCGTCCTTGGCCCCGCCCCCGTCGTGGAGGTTCGCCTCGTCGCGCACCGCGGCGAAGTGCCCTTCGCGCGCAGGGTCGTAGGCGCCGACGAGGACATAGTGCCAGCTGGGGCCGCCGGCGATGACGGAAGCGAGAAGGGGCGGCGTCTTCTCGAGGCCGATCCTAAGGATCAGGCGTCGGTGGGCGAAGTCCCACATCGTCGCGACCTGCGCTCGATAGGAGCCGTCGGCGGAGCGTATCTCGCCGGAGGGAGACCAGCCGTCGGCGCTCACGGCGTAATCCCAGGGATGGGCCGGGTCGAAGCGAAGGAGCTCGCCTTCGCCGAAGGCGCTTTCCGTCGAACCGGAAGGCTTGGCGACGGCCCCTCCGACGGC
>CAYNFM010000072.1:6684-16614 GCA_964396415.1 uncultured Treponemataceae bacterium
ACGTGGAGGACGGGAGCGCGGAAGCCGCCGCCCGATAGGCCGGTCGGCACGGCCTTGGCGAAGGAGGCTTCGAGCTGCCAGTAGGCGCCCGAGAAGCCCCAGACGGGCCGGGGCACCGGCGCGCGCACGGCGTAGCGGACGAGGTTGAGCTCGCCCTTCTCCCAGCCCTGGCCGAGCGGATAGGTATAGCTCCCCTGCCCCGTGTCGCCGCCGATGGGATTCGGGAATTCGGCCAGGAGCCTGCCGCCCGTGAAGGAAGGCTCGACCTCGAGGCGAAGTGCCTTCTCGAGATGGGCCGCGATCCAGGTCGAATACACGAAAAAGAATGGTACGCCGATCGCCGCGCACAACGGCAGGACTCTCGCGGCGATGGCCAACGCGCTTCCTATCCCGCGCGGCTTCATCGTCCCGCTCCGATGAGGAAGCTGCCGGTCGCGACGAGCCTCGCGATCCGAGCCATGGTCTCCGCGGAAAAGCCCGATGAGATGATCATGCCGAAGCTCAGGGCGGTGAAAGGGAAGAGGAGGGATGGCGAGAGGATGGCTTCCATGAAGGCCCTGCCCCATCTGACCGGACCTTCGCCCACCCTAGCGGGCGTGCCCACCGTAGTGAGCGCGCCCTTCGCAGGGGCGTTTCCCTTCGCCGGCGCGGCGCGCTTGCCCAGGCGGAGCTCGTATCCGATGGCCCCTTTCCGGCAGGCGCCGAAGCAGGTTCCGCATTTCACGCACGACGATTCGGGACGCCCCTTCGCCCTCGTCGCGGGATTCATGGCCAGCATGGGACAGGCCCTGTCGCAGGCTCCGCAGGAGACGCAGGCCTTCGTATCTATCGCCACCCTGAAGGGGGAAATGCGATCGAGGAGGGATTGCATGGCGCCGAAGGGGCAGAGGATCGAGCACTGGGTCCTCTTCTTGGTCAACAGGGGCAGCACGACGACGAGGGCGAGGAAGATTCCGATGAAGGCGATCATCGCGATGAAGGTGCGTATGCTCGAAGGCTCGTAATACTCGGTGACGAGCTTGAAGGGACAGAGCCAGTCGCAGTATACGGGCACGAGGGTAGCCATGCCGGCCAGCGCGACGAAGCCGAGGATGGCCTTGTTGACCCGCCTGAGGGTCGGTCCCGAGGCGCCGATGTCCATCCGCGCCCTGCGCGGAATTCCCGAGATCCCGTCCTCGAGGCCGCCGTAGAAACAGACCCAGGAGCACCAGCCCCGTCCGATGGTCACGAGGCTCAGGAGCCAATAGCCGAGCATCGGGTAGAAGGCCGCGCGGATCCCCGAAAGCTGGGCCGGGAAATCGAGGGTATGGAGGAGGGCGGCGGGGACGAGGGAAGTCGTGATCGCGATATGGCAGAAGGGGACCTGGCTCGCCGCGATCTCGGCCGCGGTCAGGACCATTCGCCCGCGCGTCTCGATGAGGTGGGCGATGAAGGAGGGAACGAAGGCCAGCGCGGCGGTGAAGAAGAAGACCCGGCGCGCGGGGTCGGGCTTCCCGCCGAGCGCGACGATGGCGAAGATCGCGGCGCAGAAGCCCGCCCAGACGAGGCCGCCGGCGAGCGCCGTTCCCGATTTCCCGGCGGCGTTGAAGAACCAGGCCTCGTAGGCGAAGACCGCGGCCGCGGCGATCGCCGCCGCGAGGGCGGGCGAGCGTTTACTAATGGCGGCGATATCGGCGCGCATCTTCAGGTCCATCCGAAGAGGCCGAGGATCACCAGGAAATAGGCCCCGAGCAGGATCATCGCGATGCGCGCCACCGCCCGCAGCTCTACGGCCTTGGCGCGCAGCCTGGGCAGGAGGGAAAGAGGGAGCATCCACGCGCTCGTGCCGACGAAGAATAGCGCGAAATAGGCCGCGCCTCCCAGGACGCCGAGGGCGGCCGCCCTTCCCGCCGCGGCGATGAAGGGCGGGCAGACGTTGAGACCCGCGGCGACGCCGAGCGCGAAGGCGGAGAGGCCGGGCTTTTCCCGCGCGGCGATGCGCCTGCAGAAAGCGTGGCTCTCGAAGCCGGCGAGCCCCCCGGCGAGGAGGACGAGACCCCCGAGCGCCCAGCCGGCCCGCAGGAGGAGGTGGTCCGCCCTCGGCGAGAGGAAGCCCGCCGCCAAGGCGCCGAGAGATCCGGCGAGGGCGCCCACGGCGATGTACGAGACGAGGCGTCCGGCCAGGAAGAGCCCCATGATGCCCGAGCGGCGCGCCCTGCCCGAGCCCCCCTCGACCGCGAGGACGGGCACGAAGAAGGGAGCGCATGAGGCGAGGCAGCTCGCCCCGCTGGAAATCCCGAGGAGTATCGCGTCCATCCTCAGTCTCCGTAGTGCGCGAGGAGCTTCCTCGCGCGGGAGGCGGCATCCGAGTCGGGAGCGTCGCGGATGGCCGCGCGCCAGGACGCCATCGCCTCGCCGAGGCGGCGATCCGCCAGCGAGAGCCTCCCCGAGTCGAGATCGACTATCGCCTTCTCCTCCGGCCTCAGTTCGGTCCATCGTGTCCGGAGGTAGGAGATATCTCCGGTGGCCTGGGGTTTCCGATCGACGGGCGAGCCCTCGACGAGGGCCAGCGAATTCTCGATCCGGAGCAGCCGCAGGGCGATGCTGCCGGGATCGAGGGCTTCGGCGGAGTCGATTTCCTTGGTTCCCTCGTCAATCAGCGTCAGCGCCTTGATGAGCTTCCCCGCCTTTTTCGCGACCGAGGCCTCGAGCGTGACGGCGCTGCCGTGATAGGCCTGGCCGAGCGGCGGCCGGTCCCAACCTTCGGGCCCGAGCAGACGCAGGGCCGCTCCGAGCTCGGCATCGTCGCCCGCCAACACCGCATTGTGCGCGTCGATCCCCTGCGCGAGCCTGTCTCCGGCCTGCGCCGCCGCCGAGCCCGACGAAGCCGCTATGGCCATAGCGAGCGCCGCCGCGATCATTGTATACCGCAGCATCTTCATCTTAGATCCTCCCCCGTCAGCAGATTTTGCGAAAGCACGGAGACCACCAGGGCGCCGACGCCCCGGTCGTCGAAGGCGTAGCCGATATCTATCGTGAGCCCTACGGGCGGCCCCAGCTTCAGCCTCAGTCCAGCTCCTGCCGCGCCCGAGGGCGAGGGGGATGCGTCGGCATCGAGGGAAACGAAGGCAGCCTCGCAGAAGGCGAAGGGACCGAGGGAAAGCGGGAACCACGAGGCGACCGGCAGCTTGAGCGCCGTACAGTCGACGTCGATACGGGCGAGAGAGAATTCGCCGACCGGATCCGGGTAGGGCTCGGGCCCGCGCAGGAAGACGGCCCCGGAGCGAAGGTCGAAGAGCTCGCTCGGATCGAGGGCTCCGTAGGCGATGCCGGCCCCCGCGGCCAAGGATATGGTCGCGGATCCCAGCTCGAGCTGAAGGTTCGATTCGGCTTCGACCTTGCGAGAAGCCGAGCCGGGGTAGGCATCGCCCAGGGCGATCAGCGCGCCGTCCAGGCCTTCGATTCCCGATAGGGAGAATCCGCCCAGCTCGAGGGCTCCCTCGACGGCGACGAAGCGCCCGTATTCGCCGGCGGCGCCGCCGAGGGGCGTGCCAGCCCTCGCCCGGACGATGAAATCGCTGACCGGGCCGATGCGCGGGCCTATGCCGATGGAGCCGGAGAGTCGGTTGCCCGAAAAGCCTCCCGTTTCGAGGAGATCGTTCGCATAGGCGATGCCGCCGTCCAGGACGAGGGACGCGTCTCCGAGGGCCTCGTCGCGATAGGCGATAGAGCCCAGGTTCGGTCCCCCCTGGATGCCGAGCGTAGTCCGCCGGCCGTCGAGCAAGGGCAGCGCCACGGAGGCATAGGCCGCGCCGCCGCCGAAGATGGGGACGGCTCCGGTCTCCGCCTCGACGACGATGCCGCGACGATCGGAGCCGTCGCCGAGATCAGCGACCAGGACGGAGCTACGGGAGAAGCGCCCCGATTTGTCGAGCTCCCGACCCCAGGTCCAGGTCCTTCTCTCCAGCTCGGCCTCCGACATCGAGTCTCCGGGAGAGAGGGTGGCATAGGATAGGACCGACGAGGGCGCGAAGGGAAATCCGCTCGGACGGGCGGGCCAGGGCTCGCCGCTCCTCCAGACCACGGGCTCCGCGTCGCCCGATAGTATGCGCACCCAGGCTACCTCGACGCAAAAGACGGGAAGGCCTGAAGCGAGAAGGAGAAGGGCGAAGGCGCCGGCGAGGCCTCTCATATGGGCGAGATACTACGCCGCGACGATTGCGGCGTCTCTCGGGCAAGGACGAAGCGGCGCTAAAAAACCATGAAAAAGCCATTTCAGCCCACGAAAGGGACAGTCGGGACGGTGAATTCGCGGGCATGGGAAGGTCATGCCCCGGACCCCGAATAAAGCGCGATATGCCAATCCGAGGTCACGATCGATACCCGAGGCGATGGGTATAGGCCTTAATCCGCTCTATCGAGCCGCTCCCTCTTTATCGCTTCTTCGAATTCGTGGCGAACCTCGGCAATCGGAGCGCCGCGCCGGTCCTGATCGCCGGCGCGCTCCATGAGGAAGCCTCACTTGAGCTTCGTACCCTCGCGGAGCATGATGCGCGCCTTCTCGGCTCGAGCGCTCCGGGTTTCCGCCTTTTTCCCTCCCGAGATCCAAAGCGCATATTCCTTCCGATGCGAGGGCGCCAGTCCATCCCAAGCGCGCTTCGCCTCCTCATCCGCGGCCAAGAGGACGGCTAGTTCCTCAGGGGCCTCGATCTTCCTCGCTTCGCGGTCGAGGGCGCACTCGACGAGGACGGGGTCGCCGGGCCCGGCAGAGGCAGCCTCGCGCAGCGCATGGTCGACGGTGAGGGCGTGCGTCCCATCGCCCCAGGGCAACAGCATGCCGCGGAAAGGAGCTCCGTTGATCGTCCCCGCGACGGGTATCCTTCCCTTCGTTCCGAAGCGCTCGGCGATCGGGAAGGGACAGCGCGCGAAGGTCGAGGTCCCCCTACCCTCGGGACGATACAGCATCGTCTCGAATCGAAGCTTATCATCGTCGTCGCTCATGCGCGTTTCCCCCTCGATAGCCGCCGGCGGCCGCGCCCTCCGGCGAGGATCCTCGCGCGAGAGGGTGCCGTAGCCGCTAAGCAAGATCCTTAGGACGCCGATCGCCGTTTTGCCGCTCGAGCATCCAGCCGGGGTACTCCGGCGGCAAGGCGCTCGCCGCGTCGAGGCTCGCTACATGCTCCGCGTCCAGCCTCGCGTCGGTGGCTCCCAGGTTGTCGCGGAGCTGATCGAGGCTTTTCGCGCCTACGATGATGCTGGTCACGAAGGGACGCGTCAGGAGCCATCCGAGGGCTATCCGCGGGACGCTCAAGCCCGTCTCCGACGCGACGCGGCGCATCTCAGCCAGGACGGCCTTGGCCCGCGTCCTGTCGACGGGAGGGAAGTCGAAGCTGCTCCGCCTGGCCCCTTCCGGTCCCGGGCTCTCGAGGTCGAACTTGCCCGACAGGAGGCCCCCCGCCAAGGGGCTCCAGGGCAGGATCGCCAGCCCTTGGTCTCGGGCGAGCGGGACGATCTCCCGCTCGATATCGCGGCCGGCGATGGAGTAATAGACCTGCGCGCTCTCGAAGCGCGCCAAGCCCCTCGATTCCGAGAAGGCGAGGGCCTTCATGGCCAGCCAGGCAGGGAGGTTGCAGAAACCGACGTAGCGGACCTTGCCCGATCTCACGAGGTCGTCGAGGGCGCGCAGAGTTTCCTCTATGGGGGTCTCGACGTCCAGGCCGTGGATCTGGAAGAGGTCTATGTGATCGAGCCTCAGCCTCCTCAGGCTCGCCTCGGCCCCGGCCAGGACGCGGCTGCGCGAAAGCCCGAGCTGATTGACTCCGGGACCGACCCGTCCCCGGACCTTCGTCGCGACGAGGACCTGATCGCGGGGCCGGCCCAGCGAGGCGAGGGCGGCGCCGACGAGGGTCTCGGAATCTCCCTCGGAGTAGACGTCGGCGGTGTCGATGAGGTTGATCCCCGCGTCGAGGGCGGTGCCGACGAGCTTCTCGGCCTCTCCCTGATCGAGCCTGCCGATGGCGCCCCATGTTCCCTTGCCCTCTCCGAAAGTCATCGCCCCGAGGGAGAGCTCCGATACGAATAGCCCGGTCCTGCCGAATCTCCGATACCGCACTCGACGCCTCCTGATAGTATATACGCATTGAATATACTAATGGGCCGATGCCGTCGGCGTGTCGAAAAGGGGCTCGGCGGCTCGGCCTCCCGCCGACGCTCCTGTCGGCGGTTGCGGCGGACCGGGGACGGCCGAAGTCGGCTAGAAGCTGTCGACGGTCGAGAGCTTGTGCTCCGCCACGATCTTGAGGCAGTGGTCGATGTCCTCGACCTTGAATATCACGACGGCGGTGGAGCAGTCCTTCTCGAGCGAGGCGTAGAGGTACTCGATATTGACGCCCGTCTCCTTGAAGATCTCCATCACGGCCGCCAGGCTGCCCGGCTTGTCGGGGATCTCTATCGCCAGCACGTCGGTCATCCTGGTGGTGAAGCCGCCCTTCGAGATCGCCTCGGCCGCCTCGATCGGCCTGTCCACGATGAGGCGGAGGATGCCGAAGTCCGCGGTGTCCGCGATCGATATCGCCCTGATGTTGACGCCCGCGCCGGCGATCAGCTTGGTGACGTCGGCGAGACGTCCCGTCTTGTTCTCAAGGAAAACCGAAATCTGCTGGAGCCTCATGTTTCCCCCCGTTATAGCGTGCGCTTGTCGACGACGCGCTTGGCCTTGCCGACGCTGCGCTCGATCGTCTTGGGCTCGACGAGCTTCACGCGGAGCGTGATGCCGAGCTTGGACTTCATCACCGACTCGATCTTGCTCCTCAGCGTCTCGAGGGTCTTCGTCTCGTCCGAGAAGAGCTCGCGCTTGACTTCCACCATGAGCTCGACCTCGTCGAGGTGGGTCGCCCCCCGATCGACGACGATGACGTAGTTGGGATCGGTTCCCTCTATCTCGATGAGGGCGTGCTCGATCTGCGAGGGGAAGACGTTGACCCCCCTGATGATGAGCATGTCGTCGGTCCTGCCGAAGAGGCGGTGGATCTTGGCGGTGGTCCGGCCGCAGCCGCAGGTCCCGCGCGAGATGAAGGTGACGTCCCGCGTGCGGTAGCGCAGGAGGGGAGTGCCTTCCTTCACCAGGGTGGTGAACACGAGCTCGCCCTTCTCGCCGTCGGACAGGGGCCGCCCCGTCTCGGGATCGATGATCTCGGGGTAGAAGAGGTCCTCGTTGACGTGCATCCCGTCCTTGCACTCGCATTCGAAGGCGACGCCGGGGCCGGTGATCTCGGTCAGGCCGTAGATATCGAAGGCGTCGATGCCGAGCTCGGCCTCGATCTGCTTGCGCATGTTCTCGCTCCAGGGCTCGGCCCCGAAGCATCCCGCGCGCACCTTCGTCGCCTTGATGTCGAAGCCGGCATCCTTGGCCTCCTCGGCCATGAAGAGGGCGTAGGAGGGGGTGGAGCAGAGGATGGTGCTGCCGAAGTCCCGCATCACCATGAGCTGCTTCTGGGTGTTGCCCGAGGACATGGGAATGATGTTGGCGCCGATCCGCTTGGCTCCGTAGTGGACGCCCATCCCACCGGTGAAGAGCCCGTAGCCGTAGCAATTCTGCACGGTGTCGTGCCTCGTCGCCCCCGCCCCGCTGAGAGTCCGGGCCATCGCCTCCTCCCAGCACTCGACGTCGTAGCGCGTATAGGCGTCGACGACGGGAACCCCCGTCGTGCCCGAGGACATGTGGATCTCCTCGATCTCGGCCTCGGGACAGGCGAGGAGGCCGTAGGGATAGGTCACCCTGAGATCGTCCTTGACCGTGAAGGGGAATTTCGAGATGTCCGAGAGGGACTTGAGGTCCCCCGACCTCACGCCGGCGGCGTCGAACTTCTTCCGGTAGAACTCCACCCGCGAATAGAGCGTCTCGGCCAGGTTCTTGAGCCGGGCGAGCTGAAGCAGCTTCCGCTCGTCCTCCGCCTGGCACTCGAATTGGGGATTCCAGATCATCGCCGAAGCCCTCCCTTGTTACAATCGCGCTCTCTCGTCCACGACCCGCTTGGCCTTCCCTTCGGAGACCGGCAGGATGCCCGGCTCATGGAGCTCGACGCGCGGATTGATCGATATCGAAGCCTGGAGCCGCGCGCGGATCCTGTCGCGGAGCGCGTTGAGCGGCCTCGAATCGTCGGCGAACACGCCGGGCCCGACCTCGACCTTCACGGTCAGGCGGTCCAGCGTGCCCTGCTTCTCGACGAGGATGAGGTAGTTGTTCCCCACCTCGGGCATCGCCATTATCACTTCCTCGATCTGGGAGGGAAAGACGTTTATGCCGTTGATTATCAGCATGTCGTCGGTCCTGCCCATGATGCGGGCTATCCTCCGATGCGTCCTGCCGCAGGGGCAGGGGCCCTCGTAGACGGAACTGAGGTCGCGGGTCCGGTAGCGCAGGATGGGCATGGCCTCCCGGCAGAGTATGGTGAGCACCATCTCGCCGACCTTCCCGTCGGACAGGGGCTCGAGGCTTTCGCGGTCGACTATCTCGAGGATGTAGCCGTCCTCCCAGAGGTGCATCCCGTCGCGGCGCTCGCACTCGAAGGCGACGCCGGGCCCGTTCATCTCGGAGAGGCCGTAGGAGTTGTAGACTTCGATGCCGAAGAGGCCCTCTATCTTCCTACGCGTGTCCTCGGTATAGGGCTCGGCGCCGCAGAAGGCGCGCTTGAGCCTGAGATCGCCGAGGGTCACGCCCTCCTCGGCCAGCTTCGAGTGGAGATGGAGGAGGTAGCTCGGCGTCGCGTGGACGGTCGTCGTGCCGAAGTCCTTCATGAGCTTGAGCTGGCGGGAAGTGTTTCCCGGCCCCGCGGGGATGACCATCATGCCGATCCTCTCGGCGCCGTAATGCATGCCGAGGCCGCCTGTGAAGAGGCCGTAGGTCATCATGTTCTGGAACACGTCGCTCGAGTCCGCCCCGGTCGCGGTCAGGGACCGGGCCAGGTAGTCGGTCCAGCGCGCGACGTCCTTCGCCGTGAGGTAGATGACCGTAGGCGTGCCCGTCGTGCCGGACGAGGCGTGCATGCGTACGATGTCCTTACGGTCGGAAGCGAGCATTCCGTAGGGGTAGGCTTTCCGGAGATCGTCCTTGGTCGTGAAGGGGATGCGCCGAAGGTCGGCGAGGCTCTTTATATCCGCCGCGCTCCCGATGCCGACGCTTTCGAGGCGCGGCCGGTAGAAGGGGGTCTTTAGGGCTCGCTCCACGGCCTCCCGCAGCCTCTCGAGCTGATGCCGCTCGATGGCCGCCCTGTCCATGGTCTCCGCCCTCTCGTCCCAGTATTTCGCGGCCATGACGTCAAGCCTCGGCCGCGGCGGGGTTTGAGGAGGCCGAGGCCCTGCCCTCGGCAAAGGCCCTGAGGTTGGTCTCGACGAGGGCGGCGCCCTTGGCGCCGAAGAGGCGCGCTATGCTCGCCTCGATGGCGGCGCGGCCGACCGGGATGAAGGGGCTCGCCGCCCCGACGATCACCATGTTGACGGCCATGGCCGACCCGGCCTTCCTCGCGATCGCCGCCGCGGCGACGGCGAGGCTCCTCGGTTGGCGCTCTATAGCCTTCAATATCTGCGCGAGGTCAGGGTAGTCGGGGATGTTGACGAAGGCTTCCGCCGCAGTGACGATGACGCCTTCGGGCTTCAGAAAGGGGAGATAGCGCAGGCTCTCGACAGGCTCCATAGAGAGGATCATGTCCGCGCCTCCCGAGGCTATGAGGTCGCAACGGATGGGGGCGTCGGAGATGCGCAGGTGGGCGGACACGGCGCCGCCGCGCTGGGCCATGCCGTGCACCTCGGACTGGCGGACCTTGAGCCCGTCGGACATGGCCGCTCCGGCGATGATGGCGGCTATCGAGAGGACGCCCTGTCCTCCGACCCCGGCGAGAACGATGTCGAAGGTCATTCGGCTTCCTCCGGCGCGCAGGCGGCCTCGATGGCCGC
>CAYNFM010000072.1:16714-18334 GCA_964396415.1 uncultured Treponemataceae bacterium
TCGGGCGCCCTTCTTCTTCTTCGCCTTTATCGCCTCGAGGCACTCTCTCCGGGCGATGACGACCGAGACGCCACGATAGGCTATCTCGCGGCGGAAGATCTCGACGTTCCTCTCGGCGGCGGCCCTCGACGCGTCGATGGTCGCGACGTGGGCCGGGTCGACGCCGATGCCTTTGACGATCTCCTCGAGCCGGCTCGAGGGGAGGATGGTCGGCTGGCCCCCCGTCATCGCGACGATCGAGTTGTCCAGGATCACGATGGTGACCGGAGCGTTGCGCGATACCGCATCGACCAAAGGCGTAAGGCCCGAGTGGAGGAAGGTCGAATCGCCGATGAAGGCGACGACGTGCTCGTAGCCGGCCTCGGCGGCCCCGATGGCCATCCCGATGGAGGCACCCATGCAGACGAGGGCCTCAGGGACATTGAAGGGCGGCAGGGCCCCGAGGGCGTAGCAGCCGATGTCGGCGAAGATGGCCGACAGGGGAAGGCCCTCGACGGCCTTCGCGACCGCCGAGTAGCTGTCCGCGTGGGGACAGCCCTGGCAGAGCTGGGGCGGACGGTTGGGCAAGGGCGGCATGTCGAGCTTAGCGCTCGGCCTCGGCGGAAGGGCCAGGGCGGCGCGCACGTTGTCGGGATTGAGCTCGCCCGAGCGCGGTAGCCTCCCGTCGAGCTTGCCGGACACTTCTACGCCCGAGCTCAGGATGCCTCGGACCGCCTTTTCGATCAGGG
The DNA here is from genome assembly GCA_964396415.1 of uncultured Treponemataceae bacterium. Classification (GTDB taxonomy): domain Bacteria; phylum Spirochaetota; class Spirochaetia; order Treponematales; family Rectinemataceae; genus UBA1306. The sequence continues at coordinate 17,443 of CAYNFM010000072.1, forward strand.
GCGCTCCCTCCTCGATGACGAGGATGCGTTTGTTGGCCGCGGCAAGCTCCCGGATCTTGGCGGCGGGAAGGGGGTAGCCTCCGATGTGGAGGCGCGGCGGCAGTTTGTCCTCGCCCAGCTTCGCCTTCAGGTCGGCGAGGTTCTCCTCGAAATAGTTGCGGCCAAGGCCTCCCGTGATGACGGCGAAATCGGCTTTCGCGGCGGTCGCGGAGACATTCCATGGCGACGCCGCCGAGACGTTCCATGGTGAGGCGATGGACCAGGCCTCGAGCTCGCCCTGGATGGAGCAGAGCCTGTCATAGCGCCTGCGGGCGTTGGCGGGTAGGAGGGTCCACGCGGCCTTGTCCGTCGTCTTGCCCAGCAGATTGGCCGCGCGCGGCGTCCTCGTCCTCACCCCGGCCCTGGAATGGGCCAGGCGCGTCGTGATCCGGATCATGACGGGAACCTGGAAGCGCTCGGAAAGGTCGAAGGCCTCCCGCGTCATCTCGTAGGCTTCCTCCTGGTCGGTGGGCTCGAGACAGGGGATCATCGCGAACTCGGCGTAGAATCGCGAGTCCTGCTCGTCCTGCGAGCTGTGCATGCCGGGATCGTCTGCGACGGCCAGGACCAGGCCCCCCTTGATCGCGACGAGGGCGGAGTTGACGAAGGGATCGGCGGCGACGTTCAAGCCCACGTGCTTCATCGTGACGAGGACGCGCCTGCCGGAGAAGGAAGCGCCGAGGGCTTCCTCGTAGGCGGTCTTCTCGTTGGCGCACCAGGCCGCTCTAGGACCCTTCCCCGCCTCGAAAAGCTTTATCAGGTATTCGAGTATCTCCGTGGAGGGAGTGCCCGGATAGCCATAGGCCGCGCCCAGTCCCGCATGGACGGCGCCCAGGGCGATCGCCTCGTCCCC
>CAYNFM010000073.1:0-18249 GCA_964396415.1 uncultured Treponemataceae bacterium
CGAGGCTCCTCTTCGTCCAGGACGGCTTCGCTCCCTTCGGGAAAGTCGCTCTCGGATCGGCTCCTGGAACGATCGAGGTTTCCGTCGACCTGGGAAGCTCTTCCTTCGGCCTCGCGGGATTTCCGACTTCAGCCGAAGCTTCTCCCGTGGTTTCCTTGGACAGCGGAGACGAAGTGGATCTTCCCCACGTATTCGAGAGCGTATCGTCGGGCAGTCATACGATACGGATACCCGAAGTCCGCGCAGGATCCAAGCTATACGTCGGCCTCGAGGAGAACGTCACGGTAGAGCCGGGAAAGCGGCTGGTCTTCGAGCGCACGCTCTCGGTAGGGCGCGCAAGGATCCACGTGGATGGCATTCCGGAAGAGTCGAAGCTTTTCATCGACGGGGACGAACAGGCCCTCGTCGAAAATCCCGCGGGTGGCATGATGTTCGACGGGACGGTCGATGCCGGGACCCCGAGAATCGACGTCGTGCATGGCAATAAGGACTGGTATTGCACGGCCATGTTGCCGAACGACGATTCCGCGACAAGGTCTTTTTCGGTCGATGATATGGAGGTCCTGACAACCCTCCAACAGAAAAGCATCAGGCTGAAGGGTCAAGAAGCGGATTGGGCGGGAATAGATCCGGTTTTTACCGGGTCCGGCAGCACGAACACCCCGAGGATTTCAGGCAGTCAAATCGCCGGCGGCAGCGTCTGCCGGGACGGGAGGAACCTTTACGTCAGAATCGATTGCATGGGCAAGCCTGACTACTTTTCTCCCGGGGTGATCCGGCGACTGGAACTATCGCAAAGCGGCCATAAACTCGACCTTCAATTGGAAGTAGCGCCTAACGGCGGGCAGACGAAGACGTCGATTTATGACGAAGCCTCCAAGAGATGGACCCCGGTAGGCGAGCCCTTCGAAGTCGGCTCGTCGTTCATAGAAATGCGCTTCGGCCTCTCGTTGCTGTCCGAATTCGATTTTTCGAAGCCCATACATGCGCGTCTGACGTTCTTTCAAAACAATTCGTCGGGCAATAACTATACCGTCAGCATGAACGGATCGCCCTTCGTTGACCTGATATTCGGCGAGCCCGTCGGGCGTAATCGCGTCAATCGCCTGACGAAGTGATATCGCCCGATCGACGGCTCGAAGAGCCTTGGTAAGCTAAGCGCGAGGGGGAAAGCTTTCATGAGCGCTTCCCCCCTGATCCCATCCTGCTCGACGCGCCCCGGGGCTGCCTTACTTCTTAATCGCCTTCTCGAAGCGCTTAAGCACTTCGGGAGGGGCGCCGACGCCGTCGATCGTGAGGAGCTTGCCTTTCTTGCCGTACCAGTCTATGAGGGGAGCGGTCTGCTTCCGATAGGTGTCGAGCCTCACCTTGATCGCGGCTTCCTTGTCGTCGTCGCGGATGTAGAGCTCGCCGCCGTCGACGTCGCAGACGCCCTCCTTCTTGGGAGGCATGTTTTTGACGTGGTAGATCTTGCCGCAGGATTTGCAGACGCGGCGGCCGGAAAGCCGGCCGACGACGATCCCGTCCGCGACGTCGAAGTTGACGGCCGAGTCCGCGCCGGCGATCTTGTCGAGGGCCTCGGCCTGGGGGATCGTGCGGGGAAAGCCGTCGAGTATCCAGCCCTTAGCGACATCCTTCTCGGCGAGACGCTCCTTGACGAGGGCTATGGTCAGCTCGTCCGGGACGAGGCCGCCCGAGGCCATGATGTCCTTGACCTTGAGCCCGAGGGGCGTACCGTTCTTGACGGCCGCGCGGAAGAGGTCGCCGGTAGAGATGTGGGGCAGCCCGAGCTTCTCGACGGCGAGATCGGCGATGGTGCCTTTGCCCGCCCCGGGGGGTCCTAAAAAGATAAGCTTCATGCTGGAATCTCCTTGCCTTACCATAACCCATGAGCCACGCTTGGTAAACACTCTAGATTTGATACTCCGGCCCGTCCGAGGCGGGGGCGGAGCCCGCGGGATCCGTCGCTTCGGACCAGGAGCGGTACATGCCATAGCGAAAGAGGAGCTCGAGCCTCGACAGCACGGCCTCGGTGGGAAGGACTAAGGTTATGGCCCCTTCGGAGCGGAAAGCCGTGCTCGATGGCGTCCCTATCACCGTCCTGTCGACGACCAGCCTGACGCCGAGACTCCGCACCGCCTCGGCGAAGGGACGGATTCGGCTTCGCTTGTCGCGGCGCGCGACGTGTATCGAGAAGTCGAGATCGACGCGATTCGCGGCGGCGGCCCCGCCCCAGGCCGCGAGGTCCTCCGGAAGCAGGGCCGTCGCGATGGGCAGGACGTCGGAGCCGAGGAGATGGGTGAGCCTGAGGGAGGCTCCGGGATGGAGGCCGATGAGGCGCCTCACGACCTCGATGGTATCCGCGCCCTCGCCGATATCCAGGGGCGCGATCAGAGGCTCGAAGACGCCGGCCAGCTGGCGCTTGAGTATCTCGAAGCGGAAGCGGTAATCCGTCTTAAGAGGCTTCCTCGAATCTTCCGAGCCTTCGGGCACGATGAAGAGCGTGTCGGCCTCGCTCGCGTCGGAGGCGAGGAAGCGCAGGGCCATCGCCAGATGGGTCATCTGGAAAGGATCGAAGGAGCCGATGAAGATCCCGACGCGAGCCGAGAGTCGGGGATAGCGAAGCTCCTGGGGAAAACCCCGCAAATCTATGGGCACGAGGCGACCGCCCTGGACCTTGCGGTCGATGCGCGCGAGGGCATCGTCGAAGAGGGCTCGGAAATAATAGAAGTCCCTGAGCTCGGCGACGCCCAGGTACGGCAGATTCTCCAGGGAGTCGAAGACTCGCGCCAAGCGGCGGGAGACGCGCCTCACGGACGCCGAGGAGATCGAATGCCCCGTGGGGATGGCTGCGCCCATTGGCTCAGTATAGCCCTTACCGGGGATCGGGCAAGGAGTATTTCGCGCGCGAGTCGTCTCGCGCGCGAGAATCGCGATGGTCGTCGTTGCCAACGCCGCGAGTTCTGCTACAATGGAAGCCATGCCGCGGGAAAAGGCCGAGCAAGGGAGAATAGGCAGCCTGGTCGATACCGAAGAGCGTTTCCTCGAGCTCCTCGACCTCCTGCCCTACCCCATCATGATCCACGACGAAGGCGGAAGGGTCGAGTTCGTCAACCGCGAGTGGACGCGCCTGACGGGCTACTCGCGCGAGGACCTGCCCACCTTCGCCGATTGGGAGATCAGGGCCTTCGGCGCGCCGGAACTCTCGCTCGGTACGGAAGGCGAGCGACAGGTCCGCACGAAGGAGGGTCTCATCCTTTCATGGAAGTTCAGCTCGGCGGCCATAGGCGCGAGCCCCGACGGCCGCGAGACCATCCTCCGCACCGCCGTCGACCTGACGGCGAGGCGTCGCGCCGAGCGGGCCCGTCGCGAGAATGCCGAGAAATTCAGCGCGTTGGCCGAGGAATCGCCCCTCGGCATCGTCATCGCCCGCGACGGCGGCATCATCTATTGCAACGTCACCGCCGGCGCCCTCTTCGGGATACCCCCCCGCCGATCGCAGGGAATGTCCCTCGAGGAATGGCTGTGCGCGCTGCCGGCCGACGCCCTTCCCGCGCTCGGTCCCCTCCTGCGAGGCGAGACCGCCCGCGCCGGTCCCATTCGAATCGGCGAGGGAGAAGGCAGGTGGATCGAGGCTTTCGGCAAGGAGGTGGAGGCGGCCCTGGGCGACATGATAATGGCGACCTTCCTTGACGTCACGGACAGGGTCCTCAACGAGGAGCGGGAGCGGATCCAGCGACGGAAGCTCATTCAGGCCGAGAAGCTCGCCTCCCTAGGCGAGCTCGTCGCCGGCGTCGCCCACGAGATCAACAATCCCAACCACGCGATCGCGATCAACGCCGACATCATCGCCGAGGCATGGGCCTCCGCGGCGCCGATACTGGACCGGGCTCTAGAGGGCCGCGAGGGCGATCTCATCGGCGGCATGGAATGGCAGGAGGCGAGAGAGGAGGCCCCGCGCCTTCTTTCGGGAATCGCCGCCGCCTCCCGCGACATCGAGGCCATCGTCCGAGGGCTCAAGGATTACGCGCGCGGCGAGGCGAAGCCCGAGGCCGAGGAAGTAGCCCTCAACCTCGTCGTCAAGGCGGCCCTCACCCTTCTTTCCAACTACATCAAGAAGGCGACCCGGCATCTCGGGCTCGACCTGGCCGAGAGCCTGCCGCCCGTGCGCGCGCACTTCCAACGCCTCGAGCAGGTTACGGTCAATCTCATCCAGAATGCCTGCCAGGCCCTAACCGATCCCGAGCAGTCGATACGCGTCTCGACCCGGTTCGACGAGGCCTCCGGGATGGTTCGGCTCGTCGTCGAGGACTCCGGCCGCGGCATGTCGCCGGGGATTCTCGAGCGGATAAAAGACCCCTTCTTCACGACCAAGCACGACATGGGCGGAGTCGGCCTGGGCGTGTCCATCTCGGAGTCGATCATCGCCGAGTACGGCGGGCGGCTCGAGTACGTTTCCGAGCCTGGACAGGGCACGGTCGCGACGGTCTCGCTGCGGGCCGAGCCCGGGGCCGCGGGCCACGGAGCCGCGGGCCAGAGCGGCGAAGGCAGGGAAGGCATATGAGCTCGACCGGCCCGAGCTTCAGCGTCCTCGTCGTCGACGACGAGGAGTACGTGCGCCACAGCGTCGTGGCCGCTCTCAAATCGGCCGGAATAACCGATGTGGCCTCGGCCGGCGAGCCCATCGAGGCGATGGAGCTCCTCTCCTCCCTCGACGTCGGCCTCGTGCTCCTCGACCTCACCATGCCGGGCATTTCGGGCGAGGCTCTCCTTGCCCGGATACGCGAAGACCAACCCGGCGCCTCCGTCGTCGTCGTGACCGGCAACCGCGACGTCGAGAAGGCGGTCGAGTGCATGCGCGCCGGGGCCGCCGACTACCTCCTCAAGCCGGTCGAGCGCGAGCGTCTCGTCGCCACCGCGAAGCGGATCATAGAGCATCAGGAACTGCTCCGCGAAAACGAGGCGATCAAGGAGAGGCTCCTCTCGGGCTCCGCGCAGAGAAGCGCCGCCTTCTCGGCGATCGCGACGGCCGATCCCCGCATGCTCCAGCTCATGGGATACGCCGAGGCCATAGCGAGGAGCGCCCACCCGGTTCTCGTAACCGGCGAGACCGGAGTCGGCAAGGAGCTTTTCGCGCGCGCGGTCCATGATCTCTCGGGACGCAAAGGCGAGCTCGTCGCCATAAACGCGGCCGGCCTCGACGACGCTCTCTTCGCCGACCTCCTCTTCGGACACCGAAAAGGGGCCTATACCGGAGCCGATTCCGACCTCGAAGGGCTTCTGGACAAGGCCAGGGACGGGACACTCTTCCTCGACGAGATCGGGGACCTGAGCCCCGCGTCCCAGCTCAAGCTCCTCCGCGTGATAGAGACGGGCGAGTACTTCCCCCTCGGCTCCGACCTCATGCGCCGCGGGCGGGCCCGCTTCATCGTAGCGACGAATCGCGAGCTCGACTCGGTGGTCGAGTCCTCGCATTTCCGAAGGGACCTCTATTACCGCCTGCGCGCCCATCGCATCCGCATCCCGCCCTTGCGCGAAAGGCTCGGAGACCTCCCCCTCCTCGTCGAGCGCTTTATCGCCTCCGCCGCGGCCGAGCTCGGGAAGAAGCCGCCGAGCGCCCCGCCCGAGCTCTACCCCCTGCTGCGAAGCTACGACTTTCCGGGCAACGTACGCGAGCTCCAATCCATGGTGTTCGAGGCGGTCAATTCCGAGCGCTCGGGCAGCCTGCCGCTATCCGTCTTCCGCGACGCTATCGGCATAGTCGAAGGCAGGCCCAAGGGAAGGCTCAACGCGGGAGAGCGGCTCGATTCCCAAACGCCCGCGGGAATAGCCCTTGTCTTTCCCAATCCCCTGCCTTCCGCGAGCGAGTTGACCGAGCTCCTCTTCGACGAGGCGCTGAAAAGGTCGGGAGGCAACCAAAGCGTAGCCGCCAGACTCCTCGGCGTTTCACCTCAAGCGGTAAGCAAGCGTCTCAAATCGCGTAAAGTCGCGGAATGAGCGAATCCGAAGAGTTTTCTATTTCAACCCCGGTTGATTCTTCAACCGAAAGAGTCCCGATAATCAACCATGGTTGAGAATACGAAATCCCTTGGAAGAGACCCTGACGCATAAATATTTACCATATAGCAATATACTGTTTACCGTTTTTTTGGCAAGGTACTTGCTCTTATCCTTTTCGTGGAAGAGAGCGAATCGGACGATTCCCTATACCTCACCGTCGTCTCCGAAACGGCGCGCGTCCCAATGGTATTGGAGCGCGTAGCCGAATTCGCGCGACGCCAGGGCATATGGGATTCCGACGGACTCCTTCTAGTCGTACGCGAGCTCCTCGTGAACGCCATAGTGCACGGTAACGAGTCAAGGGCGGACAAGATGGCCCTGATACGCGTAGCGCAGCGGGGTGGGCGCTTCGAGGTCCAGGTAGACGACGAGGGAGAGGGCTTCGATTTCGAGTCCCTTGTCTTAAATCTGCCCGAGAATCCGCAATCCCTCACCAAGCGTGGTCTCGTTCTCGTACATGAGCTCTCGGAGGAGCTCCGATTCGAGCGAGGGGGCAGCCGAGTACGGGCGATCGTCGACCCGGACGGCCGGCTCTTCGCCGGCAGTAGCGGTCAGTATGTCTTTATGACTGAAAAAGCTAACAGGGAGGCAACATGTACAAGCCCAATGGCGAAGAGCCCATGACCAAGCAGGAAGAGATGAGCCGCAAGGCTGCGCTCGCCGAGCGAAAAATCGAGAGAGCCGGTCAGAACCTCACTGCCGAGGTGTTGCGTTCGGCTTTCTACGCCGCTCTGTTCCGATCGTCATCCAATCATCGGCCCGTCGTCGAGGCCAGCTTCGAAAGCGTGCGCTAGCAGTCCGATCCGGGTTGCCGTCGCCAAATAATCGGCGCTTCACGAGCCGTCCCGCGAGGAGAAATTCCACGAGGGTCAGGCTTCAGTGAAGCGCTCTTTTTTTTAGATAATTAATTATCTAATAAACAGCATTTTTCGACTCTCAGCAAAAACCAACGAATCATACAAAATAAATCGATAAATATTTCTTGACAACTCTTACAAGTGATGATAATAGTCCCTTTATTATCGGTTCGGATTATTAGGAGGTTTCCATGGCATCGACCGCCGTCGCCCAACGCAAACCGCAGGAGCGTTCGCAGGAAAGCGTATTAGGCGAGCTCATCGCGAGCTACAAAGGAAAACCTGGCGCCCTGCTCGGGGTTCTCGAGAAAGCACAGGGACTCGAACGCTTCAAATTCCTATCGGAATCGACCCTGCGGCAAATAGCCGAGGGAATGGAGATTCCGCTTTCCCAGGTATATTCGGTCGCCACATTCTATTCCTTCTTCAACCTGACGCCTCAAGGTCTCCATTCCATCGTGGTCTGCAGGGGTACGGCCTGTCATACCCGCGGTTCCCTCGAGCTGCTCGAGACCTGCCTCCGGCGCCTCGGTATCCAGGGCTTCCGGGAGGACGAGGCCAATTCGGTTACGACCGTCGACGGTTTCGCCTCGGTGCGGACGGTCGCCTGCTTCGGCCAGTGCGCCTTGGCTCCCGTCGTTCAGGTAGACGGCGTCATTTCCTCGCGGATGACCGTAGGAAAACTCACCTCCGCCCTCGAGAAACTGCGGAAGGAGTCGAAATCATGAGCGCCGAATCCAATGCGTCGGGGTCGGCTTCCGCGAAGACGGATCTAGGCGCCCTGCGCCGAGTGGGACTCGAGCGCATAAAGCCGAAGAAGCCCTTCGTCTCGGTAGGCCTCGGTACCTGCGGTATCGGCAACGGCGCCGATGCCCTGTTCGAGGCCCTCAAGGGAGCGGCCGCGACGCGCCGTTCCGAGGCCTCGGTACGGCGCGTCGGGTGCTTCGGCTTCTGCGCGGCCGAACCTCTGGCGATGGCCTACAGGCCGGGAAAGCCCGTTCTCCTGTTCACCGAGGCCAAGGCCTCGCGCGCGGCTCGCCTGATCGATGGCCTGGCGGACGACGCGGCCTTCGACAAGCTCGCCAAATCCGCCTTGGCCAAGATCGAGGCTTGGGACTTCCGCACCTCCTCGGTCGAATTCGGCTCGGGCTTTCCCTTCCTCCCCTCGTGGAACGAACTGGCCTTCTTCAAGGGCCAGGAAAAGCTGGTGCTGCGCGATGCGGGCCTGATAGACCCCGAGAGCATCGAGGAGTATCTAGGCGCCGGCGGCTACTCGGGCCTGGTAAAGGCCTTGAGCTCGATGAAGCCGGAAGTCGTGATCGACGAGCTCAGGAAGTCCAAGCTGCGCGGCCGCGGAGGCGCGGGCTTCCCGACTTATAAGAAGTGGGAGATCATGCGCTCCCAGAGCGCCACGAGCAGGACGGTCATATGCAACGCGGACGAGGGCGACCCCGGAGCCTATATGAACCGCAACGAGATCGAGTCGGATCCGCATATGCTCTTGGAGGGCATGGCCATCGGGGCCTATGCGATGGGGGCGTCCGAGGGCGTTGTCTACGTGCGAGCCGAATACCCGCTGGCGATCGACCGCCTCGACAAGGCGATCGCCGAGGCGCGCGCCGCCGGACTCCTCGGGAAGAGCATCCTCGACACCGGCTTCTCCTTCGATATAGAGGTCGTAACCGGGGCGGGAGCCTTCGTCTGCGGGGAAGAGACGGCCCTGATCGCGAGCGCCGAGGGAAAGGCGGGCAGGCCCATGCCGCGTCCGCCCTTCCCCGCCCAGCGCGGCTACATGGGAAAGCCGACCAACATCAACAACGTGGAGACCTGGTGCAACGTACCGCTCATCGTCGCCCGCGGCGGCGAGTGGTTCGCGGGATTCGGTACGGAGAAGAGCGCCGGCACGAAAGTCTTCTCCCTCGTCGGAAAGGCGCGCAATACGGGGCTCGTGGAGCTGCCGCTGGGCACGCCTATCGACGCGATGATCTACGGAATGGGCGAAGGGGCCGGCCAGCGCAAGCGCATCAAGGCCGTGCAATCGGGCGGCCCCTCGGGCGGCTGCGTGCCCGCCAGCCTCTTCAAGACCAAGATCGACTACGAGGAGCTCGCGAAGCTCGGCGCCATCATGGGCTCGGGCGGCATGGTCGTCATGGACCAGGACAACTGCATGGTCGACGTGGCCCGATACTTCGTCAGCTTCACGGCCGGCGAGTCCTGCGGGAAGTGCACGCCCTGCCGCGAGGGTACGAACCAGATGCTCCGCATCCTGGAGGGAGTGTCGCAGGGCGAGGCGAACGAGGGCGACCTCGAGCTCCTCGAGGAGCTCGCGCTGAACGCTAAGGACTCGGCGCTCTGCGCGCTGGGCCAGGGCGCGGGCAACCCCGTCCTCACGACCCTGAAATACTTCCGCGACGAGTACGAGCGCCATATCCGCGACAGGCGCTGCGAGGCGGGGGTCTGCGAGAGCCTCTACCTCGCGCTCTGCGAGAACTCCTGCCCCATGCACATGAACATCCCCGGATACATCCAGCTTCTCAAGGAAAACCGGATAGAGGAGGCCTTCGAGCTAACCCTGCGCGAGAATCCGCTGCCGGGCACGGTCGGCCGCATCTGCCACTTCCACTGCCGCATGCGCTGCAAGCGCGACCAGCTCGACGAGCCGGTCTCCCAGGGCGAGATCCATCGCTACCTGGCGGATACGATGTACAAGATGGGCCGCGAGCGCTCGGTCTACTCCAGGCTGATCAAGGAAAAGCTCCCCGAGACCGGCAAGAAGGTGTCGATCGTCGGAGCCGGCCCGGCCGGGCTCACGGCGGCCTTCTACCTCGCCCGGCTCGGCCACGAGGTGACGATCTACGACGAGCGCGGCGAGGCCGGAGGGATCCCGCGCTGGGGCATCCCCGCCTACAGGCTCCCCAAGGACGTGCTGCGCAAGGAGGTCGGCCTCATCCGCAAGCTCGGAGTCCGCTTCGTCTTCAACGCCCGCATCGGCCGCGACATGAGCTGGGCGCGCCTGGGGGAGATGAGCGATGCCGTCCTCGTCTGCGTGGGCGCCCTCAAGGACACGCGCCTGGGCATACCGGGAGAGGACCTGCCCGGCGTAGTCCCCGGCTACCAGCTCCTCGAGTCCATCAACTCGGGCAAGAAGCCGCCCATCGGCTCGGAGATCGTCGTCGTGGGCGGCGGCAACTCTGCCGTCGACGTCGCCCGATCCGCCCTGCGCTCGGGCGCGCACGTGACGATAGTCTATCGCCGCGCCCGCGGAGACATGCCGGCCAACGTCGACGAGCTCGAAGGGGCCCTCGAGGAGGGCGTCGACCTCGTCTGCATGGCCCAGCCCCTGGAGGCCGTCGCCGGCGACGCGGGCAAAGGCGCCGTGCGCGCCCTCAAGGCGATGCGGATGAAGGCCGGCGGCATCGACTCCAGCGGGCGGCCGGCTCCCGTCGCCACGGGCGAGAGCTACGAGATCCCCTGCGATACGCTGGTCATAGCCGTCGGGGAGCGCGTCGACGCCGCCGGCATCGAATCGATAGGGGCCGCCCTCAAGGACGACGGACGCGTGCGAGTCGACCCCTTCAGCCTCGCGACGGCCAACCCCAAGTTCTTCGCGTCCGGCGACGCCGTCACCGGTCCGGCCACGGCCGCGGAAGCGATGGGCCAGGCCAGGACGGCGGCCGCGTCTATCGACGCCGCCCTCATGTCCGACGGCTCGACGGTCGCGGGCGCGGTCTCCGAGCGCTTCGAGAGCCTGTTCAGGAGATTCGAGTACGGGATGGAGGTTCCGCTCGCGCCCGCCAAGGCGAAGATGATACGCGCGCGAAAGCTTCCGCCCGAAGAGAGGCGCGGTAATTTCATCGAGATATCGCAAGGCTTGACCGGCGAGCAGGCGCGGATCGAGGCGGAGCGCTGTCTCCGCTGCGACGTGCGCGAGCATGCCAAGAAGCCGATGGGTATCGCCGACGCCCTTCGGGCTTCGGCGGCCGAGGCGCGAAACGCGTCGGCTAAGGCGGAAACGGCCAATTCGGGGAGGGCGTAATGAGCGGGAAGATGGTCGCCATAACGGTAGACGGGGCCTCGGCCCTGGTGGATTCGGGTTCGAGCCTCCTCGAGGCCTGCGCCGCAGCCGGCGCGAAAGTCCCCACGCTCTGCCATCTCAAGGACGTCTCGTCCAATGCGTCGTGCGGTCTCTGCGTCGTCGAAGTCGAGGGAGCCAAGTCCCTCGTGCGCTCGTGCGTCGGCGGCGTCTCCGAAGGCATGAAGGTATCCACCGCCACGCCGAGAGTCATGCGGGCCAGGCGCAACGCCGTGGAGCTCCTCCTCGCCAATCATCCGGCCGACTGCCTGACCTGCGCGCGATCGGGGTCCTGCGAGCTGCAGGACGCCGCGCAGGCCCTCGGCATCCGGACGATCCGCTTCCCGCGAACGCGCGCCGTCCCCGATCTCGACGCCTCGACCGACGGCATAGTCCGCAACAACGACAAGTGCATCCTCTGCGGCCGCTGCGTGGCCGTCTGCTCGGAGGTCCAGGGCGTTTCCGCCATCGGCTTCGCGGGACGAGGCATCAGGACGCGGGTCTCGGCCTTCATGGATCGGGGCCTGGCCTCGAGCCCCTGCGTACAGTGCGGGCAATGCTCGGTGGTCTGCCCGACCGGCGCCATCACGGAGCACGACGACACCGAGGAAATCTGGCGCGCCCTGGCCGAGCCCGACGGGACCACGGTGGTCCAGACCGCGCCGGCGATCAGGGCCTCGCTCGGCGAGGCGCTCGGGATGGCTCCGGGAAGCCTCGTGACGGGAAAGATGACGGCCGCCCTGCGCCGCCTCGGCTTCGACAAAGTCTTCGACACCCAATTCACCGCCGACCTCACGATCATGGAGGAGGGGAGCGAGCTCATCCATCGCCTCACCAAGGGCGGGACCCTGCCCATGATAACGAGCTGCTCGCCGGGCTGGATCAATTTCATCGAGTACTTCTACCCCAAGCTCCTGCCCCATCTTTCCACCTGCAAGTCGCCGCAGCAGATGTTCGGCGCGATCGCGAAAAGCTACTACGCCGAGAAGGCGGGCCTCGATCCCGCGAGGATGCGCCTGGCCTCGATCATGCCCTGTACCGCGAAGAAGCACGAGGCGAAGCGGCCCGAAATGCGCGGCGCCTGGGAGTATTGGCGCGCCAAAGGCGCCGCGGGGGTATCCGACGCCGCGTACTTCGACGTCGATTGGGCCCTGACCACGCGCGAGCTCGCGCGGATGATCACCCAGGCGGGGATCGACATCGAGCGGCTGCCCGAGGAGGATTTCGACGATCCCCTCGGGAGGTCGACGGGGGCGGCGACGATATTCGGCACGACGGGCGGCGTCATGGAGGCCGCGCTCAGGACCGTCTACGAGATCGTCACGGGCTCCACCCTCCCCTCCCTCGATTTCGAGTCGGTCCGCGGCCTCGAGGGAATAAAGAAGGCCGAAGTGGACCTCGCGGGCACGAAGGTCAGGGTGGCGGTCGCGCATACGCTCAAGAACGCGCGCGTCCTTCTCGACGAGATAGCCGCCGGGACGAGCCCCTACCATTTCATCGAGGTGATGACCTGCCCCGGCGGATGCATCGGCGGCGGCGGACAGCCGGTGCGCGTGGACTCGGCGAAGCGCCAATCGCGTAATTCCGCCATGTACGAGGAGGACAAGAGGCTGAGCATAAGGAAGTCCCACGAGAACCCGGCCGTCAAGGCGCTTTACTCCGAATTCCTGGGCGAGCCCCTGGGCCACCTCTCGCACGAGCTCTTGCATACGAGCTACGCGCACAGGACGAGCTGAGCCGCGTTCCGCCGAGGAGAGACGGGACGAGCTCGTGGACGCGGCTCGCCGCCTCTTCCCGGCCTCGGAATTCCGCGGAAAGGCCGGCTCGCGAAAGCCGCGGGAGCCTCTCGACGATAGACAGGAGACCGGGCTTTCCGTTATACACTGATTATGCGATTCGATGCCGTGGCCTTCGACCTCGACGGGACGCTCTACCCATCCCTTAGCCTCTACATCCACGCCTTGCCGATAATGCTGGGAAAGCTGCGCGAGCTCGGAGCCTTCAACTACACTCGCAGGCAGCTCCGCGCATCGGCTTCCCGCGAGGGTATCGAGTCCACCTGTCTAGCTTTCAGGGCACGCGAAAATGATCTTTTCGCGGAGAGGATGGGCATCGCGGTACCCGAGGCTGCCGCGATGATCGAACGCGACTTTTACCGCGGCGTGGAAGAGCTTTTTTCGAGAATCAAGCCTTTTCGCGGCCTAAAGACTGCCTTGGATACGATCGCGGCCTCGGGTCTTCGCCTCGGCCTCCTCTCCGATCTCCCCCCCCATCGCAAGCTCGAGCTCCTCGGCCTTTCCGGCCGATTCGACCCCGCCCTCTGTTCCGAGGATTCCGGATTCCTGAAACCCGCCGAGGAGCCCTTCGAGATGCTCGCCTCGCGCTTGGGCTTGCGCCGCGATCGCATCCTCTACGTCGGCAACTCGCCCTCGATCGACGTCGCGGGCGCAAAGCGGGCGGGAATGTCGGCTGCCATCATCTCGCTCCGTCGCGTCGAAGGCGCCGATCTCTCCTTCTTCAGCTGGCGTAGGCTGGCCGAATTCGCGACGAGCTAGTCCCTCCAGGCTTCGACGACGGGGCTTACCGATCGTAGGCGCTCCAGGGCCTCCTCGGAGGAGGAGCAGGTGATTTGAACATGGGCCTTAACCACCGCATCCGCGGTGGTTGCCACCGCATCCGAGGCGGTTCTCACCGCATCCGCGGCGCTTGCCACCGCATCCGCGGCGGTCGGCGGCTCCGGAGGCGCGTCGACTCCGGTCGGAACGTGAAAATACACGCTGCACGATCCCGGTTCGTCGAAAAGGGCGTCGCGCAGGGCGTATAGATCCTCCTCGTGCGAGGGAGGGATGCCCAGGCGCAGGTGCACCGCATTCCAGGACTTCTCGCGGAGCGAGGCCGGGTCGACGAATTCCTCGACCTTGAGGCTCGGCTTGCCGCGCGAGAGGTCGATCTTGCCCCTCAGGCAGAGGACCGAGTCGACCACGAATTTCTCCTTCCAGCGCTCCAGCGCGTCGGCGAAGACGACGATCTCGATCGAGCCCGCCGGATCCTCGAGGGCTCCGAAGGCCATCTTCCTGCCCGTCTTCGTGAGGATCTCGCGGAACTCCTTGAGCATCGCGACGAGAGTATAGGTCTTGTCGGGATTGGCCCGCTCGGGATGCGCGAGGTCGGCGTCGCTGCAGCGTTCCCGGATCTTGCGCCACTCGTCCATAGGGTGGCCCGAGAAGTAGAAGCCGAGGAGCTCCTTTTCTATGCGCAGGATCTCCGCGCGGGGGTACTCCTCGGCCTTGTTGACGGCGAATGGCGGGTATTCCTCCTCGCCCGAGCCGTCGAAGAGGCTCGCCTGGCCGTACTTGCCCGCGGCTTCCTTGGCCTGGGCGTATTCCACCGCGCGCTCGATGTCCAGCACGATCTCCCGCCTCGTATTGCCGAGGGAATCGAAGCAGCCCGCGCTCGCCAGGCATTCGAGGGTTTTCTTGTTCATGGACTGGGTGCCGAGTCGCTCGACGAACTGGATGAAGGAGGCATAGGGGCCTCCCTTCCCGCGCTCGGAGGCCACGGCTCGCGCGAGGGCGTCGCCGACGCCCTTGATGCCGAGCAGGCCGTACACGATCTTCCCGTCGGCGACGGAGAAATGCGGCTCCGAGCGGTTCACGTCGGGCGGCAGCACCTCGAGCCCCATGGACCGCGCCTCGCCGATGTACTCGGTGAGCTTGTCGGTGTTCGAGATCTCGTTGGTCAGGTTGGCGGCCATGAACTCGGCCGGATAGTTGGCCTTGAGGAAGGCGGTGCGATAGGCGACGACGCTGTAGGCCGCGGCATGCGACTTGTTGAAGCCGTAGCCCGCGAAGGGGATCAGGATCTCGAAGATGCGGTCGGCGTCGGCCGCCTTGAAGCCGTTCTTGACCGCCCCCTCGATGAACTTCTCCTTCTCCTTGAGCATGACGTCGTGCTTCTTCTTGCCCATGGCGCGCCGCAGGAGATCGGCCTGGCCCAGGCTGTAGCCGCCGATTCGCTGGGCGACCTGCATGACCTGCTCCTGGTAGACGATGACGCCGTAGGTCTCCTTGAGGATCGGCTCGAGGCAGGGATCGGGATAGCTTATCGGCTGGCGCCCCCACTTGCAGTCGATGAACTGGGGGATGTTGGCCATGGGGCCGGGGCGGTAGAGCGCGTTGAGCGCTATCAAGTCCTCCATGCAGTTGGGCTTGGCCTGCTTGAGGATGGCCTGCATGCCGCTCGACTCGAACTGGAAGACCGAGGTCGACCTCCCCTCGCCCAGGAGCTCGTAGGTCCGCTCGTCGTCCTCGGGTATCGCGTCCTCCTCGATCTCGAGTCCCCGCCGGCGCAGGAGGTCGATCGTGTGCTTGATGAGGGTGAGGGTCTTGAGGCCGAGGAAATCCATCTTCACGAGGCCGCACTTCTCGAGGTAGTCCATCGTGAACTGCGTGGACACGATGCCGGTCTTCGGGTCCTTGTAGAGGGGGACGAAATCCGACAGCGCGGTCTTGCCTATCACGATGCCCGCCGCGTGGAAGCTGGCGTGCCTATTCTTGTTCTCGAGCTTCCTGGCGACGGCGAAGAGATCCCTGTACCTTTCCTCCTCGGAGAGGGAGCGCAGCTTCGGCTCGTCCTTGAAGGCCTGGGCGAGGGTCATCTTGGGGTCCTCGGGCACGAGCTTGGCGATGTTGTTCGCGTCCTCGAAGGGGATGTCCAGGGCCCGAGCCACGTCCTTTATGACCGCCTTCGCCTTGAGGGTGCCGAAGGTGAGGATCTGTCCCGTGCGATCGGCGCCGTACTTCCGCGTCACGTAGTCGATCACCTCGCCGCGGCGCTCGTAGCAGAAATCGATGTCGAAGTCCGGCATCGAGATCCGCTCGGGATTGAGGAATCGCTCGAAGAGGAGGTTATACTTGAGCGGGTCGATGTCGGTGATGCGCAGGGCGTAGGCCACGATGCTGCTCGCGCCCGAGCCGCGGCCCGGCCCGACGGGTATGCCGTTGCGCTTCGCCCAGTCGATGAAGTCCCAGACGATGAGGAAATAGCCCGTGAACCTCATCTTGATGATGACGTCGAGCTCGTACTCGGCGCGTTGCCTGATCTCGGCGCCGACGACGGGGTAGCGCCGCCCCAGGCCCTCGAAGGTCAGGTGGCGCATATACTCCTCGGGGCTCGAGTAGTCGCGGGGTATCTCGTAGTCGGGGAGCATCGGCCCCGGATAGGCGATCTTGAGATCGACCATCTCCGCGATGCGCAGAGTGTTCTCGAGGGCCTCGGGGACCTCGGCGAAAAGCGCCGCCATCTCGTCCGGGCTCTTCATGTAGAACTCGGGGGAATGGAAGCGCATCCTCCCGGGCTCGTCGCGCTTGCTGTTGGTGCCGATGCACAAGAGGATGTCGTGGGCCTCGGCGTCGGAGCGCTCCAGGTAGTGCATGTCGTTGGTGCAGACGAGGGGCAGGCCCGTCCGCTTCGCCATCGCGACCAGGGCCTTGTTCGCGGCCTTCTGCTCGGGGATGCCGTGATCCTGCAACTCGAGATAGAAGCGCCCCGGCCCGAAGAGCTCCGCGTAGCGCAGCGCGACTCGCTCGGCCTCGCTCTCCTTGCCCATGAGGACGAGGCTGGGAATCTCGCCGGCGATGCAGGCAGAGCTCGCGATGAGCCCCTTCGCGTGCCCCGAGAGAAGCTCGAAGTCTATCCGCGGCTTGTAGTAGAAGCCCTCGGTATAGGAGGCGGAGGACAGCTTGAGGAGGTTCCGGTAGCCCTCGGCGTCTCGGGCGAGCAGGACGAGGTGCCAATACTTGTTGCCGTTCTCGGTGCCCGTACGCTCGAAGCGCGAGCCCCCCGCCACGTAGAACTCCACTCCGATTATAGGCTTTATCCCCGCTTCCCTGCAGGCGTCGTAGAACTTTACGGCTCCGAACATGTTGCCATGGTCGGTCAGGGCGAGGGCGCTCATGCCCAGGGCCTTGGCTCGGGCGACCATGCCGCCCACGGAGGCGGCCCCGTCGAGGAGGGAGAAGTCGGAATGGTTGTGGAGATGGACGAACTCGGCCATGGTTTAGCTCTAGTATACCGCTATTAGGGGGGGCGCAACTATCTCATGGAGGCAGGACTCTCGGCCCTCGATCGTCCGCGGCGAAGAACACTTTCAGGACTGCCCAGGGCGGGGCCTGTCGCACGAACCTGCGTACCTCGCTTCGCCTTCTTACTTTTTGGCTCCGCGAGGCCCGCGGATTCGTGTGACACCCACCACCCCACGGCAGTCCTCAACAGTGCCACGGCGCCCACCCGATTCACGCCGCAGTCCCTCGGGACAAGGAGTCCTGCTGCTCCGCCCCCGCCCATCACGGCATCCCGTCCTGCTCCTCCCGCCTGCGAAGTCCTCGCGAGGCGCGCCTTGGGAGCATGGACGCTGCGCCAAGGGATTCGCCCTGGATGGCGAGGTCTCTAACGATTCTCTAGGCCTTTGGTTCCTCCACCCCCACGCCGGTCTTCTCTCGAGGCGCCAGGCCGCGTATCATGGAGCCGAGCTTATCCTTCGGAGGTATCCACCATGCGCGCCAGCGCTTTCATCGCGGCCGCGTCCTGCACCCTCGCGCTATCGGCCTGCGCATCGGGGGGCACTTCGCCGTCGGCCTATGGCCCTACGGGAACCGCGAGTCGGCGCGAGTCGGCCGATTGGGCGACCATACAAGTCGGCGACTACCGGCTCGAGAACAACGTTTGGAATAAAGGCGTGGCCCGAGGTCCCTATAACCAAAGCGTGTTCGCCGAGACGCTTGACGGCGCGGAAGCCTTCGGCTGGACCTGGAACTGGCCGAACGCGGGCGGGAACGTCGTCTCCTACCCCGAAGTGGGCTATGGCTACTCGCCCTGGGGCATGTCGAGCTGGGGCGGCTCTCCGGCCATTCCGGCCAAGATCGGAGCCAAAGCCATCACGGCTTCCTTCGACATGAAGTCTTCGATGCGGGGCTCGTACGACCTCGCCTTCGACATATGGGTCACGGGGCCTACGGCGACGCCCACGAGCGCGGACATCCGTTACGAAATCATGATCTGGCTCGACCATAAAGGCTTGAGCCCGGCGGGAAGGAAGCTGGCCTCGGGCCTCTCGATCGGCGGCGTCGACTACGATCTCTGGGAGATGCGGGGGATGCAAAACGGGACGACGGCGACCTGGACCTACTTCGCCTACGTCGCGGACGCCCCGGTCTATTCGGGCTCGGTCGACATATCGGGCATTTTCGCCGATCTGGTCGA
>CAYNFM010000074.1:0-18203 GCA_964396415.1 uncultured Treponemataceae bacterium
GTAGCCGGCCCCACATACACCGTGACGGCGGTCCCTCTGCCGACGGGCAGCGCGAAGGGCGGCCCAGTAAGCGGCACCTTCACCGTTAAGAATACCGGCGGCGGCGCTGGCTCCAGCTCCATTTCCTGGTCCGTATATGCATCCTTGGACTCGAATTTATCGGTTTCTGCCGGAGACAGCCTGATTGAATCCGGGACGACTTCCGCCCTGACCTCGGGGAGCAGCTCGTCCCCCCCATATTTCGGATTGTGGCCCTCCATCGCAGGTACCTATTATATCAAAGCCGTAGTCCAGGCTGCCGATGACACGACGATCGGGGTGCTCGCGTCAGCGTCGGTAGTGGTGAACTGATTCCGGTGGGGCCGCCTCCCTACTCCCTCAAGAGCCTTTCTAGTCCGTCGAGCAGCTTGACCATCGAGTCGCGGTCCGAACCGGGCCGGATATGGGCGGCCGTGCCGCCCTTCTGCAGCGCCTCGGTCAGGGCGAGCACCTCTCCGAGAGCCTCATCCCTTCCCTGCTGGCGCTGCTGCGAGGCGAAGGTGTCGAAGTATGTCTGCATCGTATCGTAGAGCTGGGGGTATTTCGATTTAATGGGATCGGTCCCGATGATCTGCCATAGGAGGAGCTTGGCCTGGAGGAGCGAGGCGAAGTCGGGACCTTGGGAGACTCCCGCCGCTACCGGCTCGCTCAAGAGCTCCTGTTTCATGGCGGCGATCCGATTCGGGAGGACCGCTCGCCGGGCGCCGTCCTTGACGGCGTCCCGCCCGGCGCCCAGCATATAACCCGCCTCCGCCACTTGGGCGACGAGGGAGGCCGCGACCGTCGGATCGCCGAGGAGGAGGCCGAGGGCTTGGCCGTAGCGATCGAGGATGGTCTGCCATTGACTGTCCTGCAGGAGGCTCGAACCCTGAGCGACGAGGTTCCGCTCGGACCTGAGGCCGGCCTCCCGCTCGGCCTCCCGATTCGTGAGCGCCATCGATTCGAGCTGGTCGTAGCTGGCGCGGGCTTCGGGAATCTCGGATAGGGCCGACAGATAGAGATCCCGCGCGCCCGCGGCGTCTTTCTCGGCGAGTTTCCTCTCGGCCTCGGCATTCTTCTCGCGGAGCGCCTCGATCCTTGTCCTCGTATCGACCAGGGCGGCGGCGTCGGCGGAGTCCCGATCTATATGGTAGCGGACGAGCTCCTCGAGGGATCCCAGGATGAAAAGCTCGACCGGACGGCGATTTTGTATGGCGGCGAGGGACTTCGCGGGCTCCCTGTCCAGGGAATCCCTGAGGTCGGAGATGTCCTTGAGGGCCGCCTGGTTGTCTCCTGCCTTGATTCGCGCGTCGATCTCGTCGTAGCCGGAAAGGATCCTCTCCATGACGAGATTCTCCTGACGCTGCTGCTGCTGCAGGCTGTCGAGATCCGCCAGAGCCTGGCTCTTGGCTTCCTGAAGGGCCGCGGTGTCCTTCGTGTACCGGCTCTCCAAATCGGCTTCCCGGGATTGGTACTGTTGCTGGAGGCCGGCGCGCTCGCCCTGAGCCTGGCTGAGGCTTTGCTGGTATTCGGCGATAAGTCCGTTTACCGCCGCCTCGTTCGCGGCCGCCTCGGCGGCAGCCTGCTTCTGGAATGCCGCCGCCTGTCTGTCGGTCTCGGCCTTGAGCCTATCCTCGTAGGCGCGAAGACGCTCGTCCTGCTTGTCGGAGCTCAGGCCCGAGCCCTGAAGGCGCTGTCGCTCGGTCTCGAGGGCCGCCGCCATCTTGGCCGAGAGCTCATCTTCCCGCTTCTTTACGGCCTCGGCGGTCTGGTTCCGCATGCGCTCGCGCTCCGCGCTCGCGTCGTCGAGCTTCTTCCGAAAGGCGACGATCTCCTGGTCCTTCTGGCCGATCTGGGCCGCCGATTCCTGCCTCAGAGCCTCGACGACCTGGTTTTCGGCGCCCTGGATAGCCCTCGCGCCCGAGGATATCTGCTTTTCCTCGCCGTTCAGGGTCCTGGTGAACAGGATGACCGTCGCGGCTACGGCGGCCAGGATTAGAAAGTTCGCGATAATGGGCAGTCCGGCCCCGCTCTTCCCTCTGCTCGCGCGGATCTCCTCGGTCCCGATCCGGTTCTTCGCCAGCATATCGTCGATCTCGTGGAGGACGGCGTCCCGCTCTTCGGCCGGGATCTCCTCCATGGCTCCGCCCGCCTCGTCCTTGGGCACGAGACGGAGATTCCTTCTTTGCCTATATATCTGCTCGGCGCGTTGATATAATCCGTTCATGTTCCTACCGATATCTACTACTATCTACTATCGACAAAACTAGGCCGTTTGCGGTCCAGCCGGCCATTGAAACTATCGATATTACTCATGAAAGGGCGGCCCGAGGCAATACCGATGAGCATCCGGACGAAGATAATCCTCATAGTGATCCCCCTGATCCTGGCGCCGCTCCTCATAACCGGCTACGTCGCCTCGCTGACCGCCCGGAACGGGATCACGAGCGTCGTCACGAGCCTCCTTCAGTTCAAGGAAGAAGAGCTCCTCTCCTATGCCGGAAGCCAATGGGCCCTCCTGACCGACAACGGCCTGGCGGGGAGCGCGAAGTTCCTCGACGCGACGAAATCGGCGATCGAGTCCTTCGCCCGGAACATGATCCGGAGCGATACCGAAGCGATCCTCGCCGTCGACGGCAAGGCGGATGTAGCGATGAGCACGGCGAGCATCGCCTTCTCGCCCGAAGAGAAGGCGGCGCTCTCCGGCCTGATCGCGAACAAGAGCTTCGGATGGAAGCCGATGAGATTGGGGGGCGTCGATCGAGTATGCCAGATAGCGCCCTTCCAGCCCTTCGAGTGGTACTTCCTGGTCACCGAGCGCCGCTCGGTCTTCTATGAGGCCGTCAACGAGCTGTACTTGCGGACAGGGTTGATCGTGGCCGTGTCCCTCGCGGGCGCCGTGGGGCTTCTCCTCGGCTTTTCCTTCATCCTCATAAGGCCCCTGCGAAGCATGGTCGGGACGATCACAGAGATCATGGCGACTAGCGACCTCAGCAAGAAAGTCGAGGTGGAATACCGGGACGAGATCGGGGAGCTCGGGCATACCTTCAATCGGATGACCGATCAGCTCGGCAAGGCCGACGTCCTCATCAAGGATTTCGCCCTCCAGGCCGTCGTCGCCCAGCACAAGGAACAGAAGATCCGGAATATCTTCCAAAAGTACGTCCCGAGGAACGTCATCGATCAGCTTTTCACCAATCCCGCGAGCATGCTCGTCGGGGAGGATCGGATCCTGGCCCTCCTTTTTTCGGATATACGCGGCTTTACGTCCATTTCCGAGAAGATGATGCCGAACGAAGTAGTCGAGTCCCTCAACGCCTACTTCCGCATCATGGTGGACGTCATCATGAGCCATTCGGGCATCGTCGACAAGTACATCGGCGACGCGATCATGGCCTTCTACGGCGCTCCGGTCATGACCGGAGACGAAGCGCGCCAGGCCGTGGAATCCGCCTTCGACATGATCAGCTCCCTGAAGGACTTCAACGTCTGGCAGGCCAAGCGAGGCAGGCCCGAATTCCGTACGGGCATCGGAATAAACTACGGCCTCGTCACCGTGGGCAACATCGGCTCGGAGAGGAAGATGGACTATACGGTCATCGGAGACATGGTCAACCTGGCATCCCGCCTCGAGGGCCTGACCAAGCACTACAAACAGTCCCTGATCTTTTCCGAGTCCGTGGCGGTGAAAGTCAAAGACGAATTCAGGTGCAGGCTCCTCGATAGGGTAGTGGTCAAGGGAAAATCGAGCGGGGTAGGCATATATACGGCGAAGCGGGCGTTGACGAACGACGAGGAGCGCGCATGGAAGGCGAGCGACAGGGGGATGGACGCCTACCTCGCGCGGGATTTTTCGGCCTCCTCGCGCCACTATCGCTCCGTCCTCGAGCTTTTCCCCGACGACGAGCCTGCCGCCATGATGGTCCGCCGCTGCGAGGAATTCCTCAAATCGCCCCCGCCCCCCGATTGGGTCGGCGCCGTGGTGATGCAGGAAAAATAATTCCTTGTGGATATGATCGCTTTCGACTAGACTTTCAGCCGAGGACCCTTAGTCCTCGGAGAAAGATGAAGCTTTACTTCCTTCGTCACGGCGAAGCCCTGGATCGATCGATCTGGAAGGGCGAAGATTCCCTAAGAAAGCTCACGGCGGACGGCGAGAAAGAGATCGAGCTCGAGGCTCGGGCGCTCGCGTCTCTGATCCCGCCCTCGACCATACTCGCCAGTCCCTACGCGCGAGCCGCGAAGACTGCCGAGCTCTTCTCGGCAGTCCTCGGCTTTCCCGGAAAGCCGATCCTCGACGAGCGGCTCCAGCCCGGTTTCGATCTGGTCCGACTCAAGGAAATCATCGCGGAGCATAAGGAAGATGAAAGCCTGCTCCTCGTCGGCCACGAGCCGGACTTTTCCCGGATCATAGCCGGCCTCATCGGCGGCGGCGCCATCTCGCTCAAGAAAGGCGCCCTGGCCAGAGTCGACTGGGACCCTCGCGACGGCAAGGGAAGCCTGGAGTGGCTCGTGCCGCCCAGGCTGCTGATCCGTAAGACATCTGGCGCTTGAGCGTACGGCTTACAGGATGAAATCCGCATGGAAAGAGGCAGGGGAGGCTTCCGAGAAGGGGTCAGAAAGTAGAACGGATCCGTCCTCGTATGCGGTCACGGTGATCGTCAGCGTGTCCTTCGCGTCGCTTCCGGAGCCCGCCGTCGCTATCCCTTCGATGTAAATGGGCATGGTCGAGCCGCTCAATGTAGCCGTATAGGTCGGAGACGTGTAGGGCGGGGTAAGGGCCGTCGCGGCGCTCGCGACGATGACGGCTTTTTGCCCCGAGCCGTCGATCAAATCCAGCTGAGTCAAAGTGGCGCCCTTCTGTTCCTTATCCGATACGGTCACGGTGTAATAAAAAGCATGTGTCCCGGAGGTATACGAGCCGCGTTGATCGGCGGTCGGCGAGCACGCCGTAAAAGCCAGGGTCACGAGGATGGCGACGAACGCGATAACGAATTTACGCATGTTCTCATTCTCCGCCGAAGAGGCCCGTGAAGAATTTCTCGATGGCGTCGCGGATGACGACGAAGACGTTGCCCCTCGGCAGATCGGAGGCGGAGACGAGGTCCACGCGGCGGATTACCTGGCCATTGGCCGAATAGACTACTTCGCCCACTCGGGTCCCCGCGGCCAAGGGCGCGTCGACCGAAGAGGGAAGGTCGACTCGCGCCTCGATCGAGGATGCGAGGGAGCGGGGCAGGGTTACGGCGAGAGGCGAGGCGGAAGCCAGCTTGACGCGCGTCCTGGCGCCGTACCAAGCCCTGGGCGAGGGCAAAGGCCCGAGGTCGGGCCTCATAGTCTCGAAGTTGGCGAAAGCCCAGTCGAGGAGGGCGACGCCGTCGTGGGAGCGCTGCGCCGAGCCTCCCAAGGTAGTGCCCGCTCCCGAGCCCCCTAGAGTGACGATGACGAAGCGAGTGTCCCCGCGAACGGCCGTTGCGGCGAGATTGTAGCCCGACTCGATTATATAGCCCGTCTTCAGGCCGTCGCAGCCCGGATAGGAAAGCACCAGATTGTTGCGGTTATACTGGATGATCCTCCCGACCGGGTGATAGTCGGCCGTCGCGTTCTCCGGACGCGGGAACTCTATGTAATGCAGCGAGTGCAGCTCCCCGATCGC
Source organism: uncultured Treponemataceae bacterium (assembly GCA_964396415.1). GTDB lineage: Bacteria > Spirochaetota > Spirochaetia > Treponematales > Rectinemataceae > UBA1306. The sequence goes on from CAYNFM010000074.1 coordinate 5,675, forward strand.
CTGGGGGTGGAGGATCATATAGAGCCTGCAGAACTCCGCGTAGCCGCGGGCGGTGATTCGGTTGAGCTCGGAAAGGCCGGAAGGCTCTACGAAATAGAGGTCGTCGAGACCGAGGGCGCGCACGGCCTCGTTCATCCTGGCGGCGAAGGCCTCGTTGGAGCCCGCTACGCGCCGGGCGAGGGCGAAGGCGGCGTCGTTGCCGGAGACCACGGCCGCGCCCCGCATGAGGTCGATGACGGACACCCGCATCCCGGGTCTGAGGTACATGAGGGAGGAGCCGTAGGGAATGTAGGGGGAGCAGTCCCGCTTGTCTATCGTCACCAGCTCGTCCTCGGAGAGCCTGCCCGCCTCTATTTCGTCGTAAACGAGGTGGAGGGTGACGAGCTTGGTGAGCGAGGCCGGCGGAATGACGAGGTCGGGATTCTTGCCGTACAGGACCGTGCCCGTAGCCTGGTCGAGCACGACGACCGCCCGCGCGCCGACATTCGGCGCCGCGACTCCGAAGAACGCGCTCGTCTCGGCGGCGGCGCCCCGGCCCGCCGCGGCGAAGAGCTTGTTTCCGTAGAGGAGCAGGACCGCTATCAAGGCCATGGAGGCCGCTTTCTTGATCGACGCGGTGAGTGTCATGCCGTTTCGGCGCCTTCCTTTCTCTCTTCAGAAATCCGCGAGCTTGGGCGCGCGGGGAAAGGGTATGACGTCGCGAATGTTCGCCATGCCCGTAATATACAATAAGAGGCGCTCGAAGCCCAGGCCGAAGCCCGAATGCGGCGTCGTGCCGAAGCGCCTGAGGTCGAGATACCACCAGTAGGCGGACTTGTCCAGGCCCAGCTCGGCGATCCGCCTCTCGAGGACGTCCAGCCTCTCCTCGCGCTCCGATCCGCCGATGATCTCGCCGAAGCGCGGGACGAGGACGTCCATCGCTCGGACCGTCCTCCCGTCCTCGTTGAGCTTCATGTAGAAGGCCTTGATCTCCTTCGGGTAGTCGGTGACGATGAGGGGGCCGCCGATGACCTTCTCCGTGAGGAATTTCTCGTGCTCGCTCTGGAGGTCGCAACCCCAGTAGGGCTTGAACTCGAAGGACTCCGGCGACTTCTCGAGCTCCCGTACCGCGTCGGTGTAGCTGAGGCGGGCGAAGGGCGCGGAGATCATCGTGGAGAGCATGTCGACGAGGCCGCTCTGGATGCGCTGGTCGAAGAAGGCCAGGTCCTCGGCGCAGTCGGAGAGGGCCACCCTCGCGAGGGACTTGAGGAAGTCCTCGGCGAGGTCCATGTTGTCGCCTATGTCGTTGAAGGCCACCTCGGGCTCGATCATCCAGAACTCGGAGAGGTGGCGAGTGGTGTTGGAGTTCTCCGCGCGGAAGGTGGGGCCGAAGGTATAGACCCGGCCCAGGGCCTGGCTGTAGGTCTCGACGTTGAGCTGGCCCGAGACGGTGAGGGAGGCCGGCTTGCCGAAGAAGTCCTTGGAGTAGTCCACGGCCTCGCCCGACTTCGCGATCCTCTCGAGGTCGAGGGTCGTCACCTGGAACATCTCGCCGGCGCCCTCGGCGTCCGAGGTCGTGATGAGGGGCGTGTGCACGTAGTCGAAGCCCCGTTCCTGGAAGAACTGATGCACAGCGAAGGCCATCCTGTTGCGCACGCGGGCCACCGCGCCGAAGGTGTTGGTGCGGGGACGGAGATGGGATATCTCGCGGAGGAACTCCATCGAGTGCGCTTTCTTCTGCAGGGGATAGCTATCCGCCGGACACTCGCCGATGACGACGAGGCTCGAGGCCTTGACCTCGAGCTTCTGGCCCGAGGCGGGGGAGGGGACGAGGCTGCCCTCTACGCCGACGCTCGCGCCCGTGCTGATGCGGGCCAGCTCGGAAGCCGCGGCCGCGACGGCGCCCCCCTCGAAGACGCATTGGATATTCCCCATGCGCGAACCGTCGTTCACCTCGAGGAACACGGCCGCCTTGGTCTCGCGCTTGGTGCGCACCCAGCCCTTGACGGTCACGGGGCGGCCGTCGGGCGGCAGGGCGAATATCTCTTTTATGGTCAAACGCATGATCCCCTTGTGTAGCATGAAATGAGTATGAGGGTCAAATACCGGCCCCGGCGCGACTTCACGTCGAGCCTCGCTTCGTAGTACATTATCGGCGTATTTACGGGGGTAAAAACGGTGCGATACAACGTGGGCGTCGCATATCTTCTCTGGCTCTTCTCGGGCTTCGGTGCCCTCGGCTTCCATCGCTTCTATCTCGGCAAGTTCGGCACGGGCCTCTTGTGGCTTTTCACGGGCGGCCTCATGGGCCTCGGCTGCGTCTACGACGCGGTCACCCTTCCGCGCCAAGTGCAGGAGGCCAATATCGGCGCTCGCGTGCGCGCCGAGATGAGCTACCGGCTCGGCCAGGGCTACGCCGGCTATGGCCCTTCCGCGGCGGCTCCCAAGCCTGAAGACCCGGAGAAGACCGTCCTTCGCGTCGCCCGCGACAAAGGCGGTTTCGTGACCCCTGGCGAAGCCGCCCTCGAGGGCGACATGAGCGTCGATCAAGCCCGCAAGCTCCTTGAGAAGATGGCTGCATCGGGCAATGCCGAGATGCGCATCCGCTCCAGCGGCGTAATCGTCTACTTCTTCCCCGAGTTCGCCCGCGACGGCAATAATGATTTTGCGGTTTAAGTTATTCGCAGGTGGGTCGAATACCCCGCGGCTTGCTAAACTACCCTATCAGAAGAGAAGAGGGGCTTTCCCATGCATCACCGATGGTCTCTAGCACGGCCTTTCGTCGTTTCCTTGAGCGTTTTTATCGGCATCCTTGTGACCGGAGTGACAAGTCTCGCCTTTGCCGAGGATATGGCGCAGGCACATGTCGCGGTCGTTCAATTCTCGAACGCGACAGATTCCTCATCATACGATGCAGCATGCAAAGCAGCGACGGATACGCTCGCTATGACTCTTCATCAGCTTGGGCGCTATCGTGTGCAGTCTGAGGACAAGATAGGCGGCGGGGAAGATGCTCTGCGAGTCATGGCCGAGGAGCGGCAGCTCGACTTCATCGTATATGGGACGATGTCCAAATCGGGATCCGGGATCGACTGCAAGCTGTCGGTCTTTGACCGGGCGAAGGGAAAGACGACGCTGTCGCAATCGAGGAAGGCGCCGGGACTCCTTGACATATTTGACGCGACGGACGAGCTGATCGTATCAGTGCTGGAGTCGATGACGGGATCGCACATCGGCTTCGGGGCAATAACGCTTACGAATACGGGGGAGAAGGGAACCTATACGGTACTCGTGGACGGATCGCCGATAGGAAGCGACCTGACGAGTCTTGACAGAGTGCTAGACGGGACGCGCACGGTGACGATCGCGCAGAAGCGGATGCTGGGCGATAGGGAGATAGCGCGTTCGAGCGTAGAGGTGCAGGAAGGGAAAACGGCAGAGCTCAGCTTTGCGGTGCCCTTCCTGATGGACGATGAGAAGCAAAAGGTCGAGGGGCTGAGGGCGGGGATCAAGGCCGAATGGAACAACGAGACCGCAGTGAGTGACGTCGATGCGAAGCTCACGGAACTCACGTCGCTTCTGAGCGATGTGTCGTATAGTCCGAAGCTGTCGACGTATAAGGACGAGGCGATGCAGCTCACGGGTGAGCGGATGCTGCGCAAGAATCGACTCGCGATCGAGGCCTCGGCGTGGGAGCCGAATGTCGAGCTCCTCGACGCGGCGGGAGCGCTCTATTCGAGCGCAAAGGTATATCCGAATCCGGAGACGATCAAGGAAGCTTTTGAGGGAAACGCCCAGCTCATGGCGACGCTGTTCGAGCTTGAGGCGGGGAAGGCCCTGAGTGACGGGGACCTCGACAAGGGCCTTGAGTGTTTTGAGAACGCGCTTCTAGTTTCGACACGGTATTTAGGTGGAGCGCGGATGATGGACTACGCCTACGCGATGACGATGTTGAAGGACTTCAAGGAGAGGGCGGGGACGCAGGGGCCAGAATTCAAGGACGATCAGGATCTGAAGGTCGTCTTTGGCGCTTTGACACGGGCGGGGCAGCAATTCTACGGTTTACGCGCGCAAGTCGAAGCCGGTACGGCCGTGGCGCTCGTGGCGAGTGACGTAGCGACACCGGTGAGCGTAGACAGTCGGGAGTATGCGGATGCGCCGCTTGTACTAACGCCAGCCTCGGGATCGCGAACGATGAGTGTCCAGCCCAAGGGGGCGGCGAAGCCGGTAATGCTGACGGCCACAGTCGGAGGGAAGCTCCTTTTCCTCCAGGACGGTTTTGCGTCGTTCGGGAAAATCGCGGGCGGCAACAGTCCCGGTTCAAACCAGACCGAGTCGGCATCTGTTACCGGCTCTAGCAGCCTTCCCGCTAAGGTTCAGATCAAATCGAATGTCGAAGGGCAAGTATATTTCGAGGATGAGTTGTTAGGCGATGTGGGTCCGGGTAATCCTCTCCCCGTCGAAAATCTACCCGTCGGAAAGCACAATTTCGTCTTGAAGTCCGGGGATAAGGTCCTCGAAACCATCACGATCACCCTGAACTCACGGGCTAGACCCACTGTGGCTTTTGGAAAACGCAACTCTGAACTAGAACCGACAATCTACAAAATAGGGGATGCCGGACCAGCAGGAGGCTTCATCTTCTACGACAAGGGAAGCGTGAGCGGAGGCTGGCGCTACCTCGAAGCTGCGCCGAGCGACCAGACGGACAAGAACGACATCCAGTGGAGAAACGGCTACGACCTGTACATAAAGACCAGTACTGCGGTCGGCACGGGCAGGGCCAACACTAAAGGCATCATAGCCGCCCAAGGGAGCGGAAGTTATGCGGCAAACCTTTGCAAAAACCTTATTATCGGTGGCTTCTCGGATTGGTTCCTCCCCTCGAAGGACGAACTGGGTCTCATGTATGCGAACCTCAAGAAGGCAGGTCTAGGCGGTTTCGGTGAGGGCTGGTTCTGGTCGTCTTCCCAGAATCTCAACGACACTGCCTGGAAGCAAAGATTCTCGGACGGCCAACAGACGATCAGCGTCAAGTACAATCGATATGCTGTCAGAGTCTGTCGGGCATTTTAACCGTTACGCTATTCGAGCGAGTTGGGAAAGGAAGCGGAAAGGACTATTGGCGGGCATCGGGAAGCCGCGATCTAGTGTCCCGTCCCGGTGATTCGTTGACATAATCGCTGAAGTTTGGCCAGGATCGAGTCCGCCGTCGCCGTCCACATGAAAGGCTTGCTCGTCGTGTTGTAGTGCTCGACGAAGGTGGGTGAGTTTAACCAAAGGTCACAAAAGTACCATAGGATTTCGTGTTATTCGCTGTCTGGCAATGCTTTGAGAGAAATATAATCTCCCAATTTTTGGATGCTTTTGGGGCCCCACTTTTGGGAGTTGCAAAACACGATTAATTTATACCCGCAAATGAGATTACTGATTTTTCCATGGTACTTTTGTGACGTTTGGTTAAACGCGCCCACGATATATACAGAGTCTCTCTGCTCTTGGGGCATGCTGGAATCCAGGTAACCGAGACCTATCTCGAGGTCTTGGGGAAGTGGATTGAACCAAAGGGCGCCTATCGATATACTTGTATATCAAAGGGGGTGCCATGATAGCCATACGATTGCCGGCAGAGATAGAAGCACGCCTCGACAAGCTCGCCAAGGAGACGGGGCGCACGAAGACCTTTTACGTTCGGGAAGCGATTCTTGAACAGCTCGAGGACCTCGAGGATGCCTATCTCGCCGAAAAGACCCTTGCAAAGATTCGCGCCGGGAAGCAAAAAACCATTCCACTCGAAGACCTAGCGGCGGAATATGGCATACCGCATTGAAGTATCGACCGATGCAAGCAAGCAGCTCAAGAAACTGGACAAGGGGATTCGGGAACGCCTCTTCCGATTCCTCTTTGACCGCACCGCAAAACTCGAGGACCCGCGAAGCCTCGGAGAAGCATTGAAGGGCACACGACTCGGCGAGCTCTGGAAGTACCGCGTCGGGGATTACCGGATAATATGCCAAATAGAGGACGCCCGCGTCATCGTCGTTGTCCTCAGGATAGGGCATCGACGAGAAGTCTATCGATAGTTATTCGCCTTCCTCGAGGCCGCCGGCCTGGCGGTTGTCGCCGGCTCGGCGATTTATAGGTTTGGGCTGCAATGGAACAGTGAACAGGCACAAGGACTCCAGACAGAGGAGTCGGCATATAAATTTGAAAAACCCTCCTGGACAGGCTGAGAAATCCTCCTGGACAGGCTGAAAAACCCTCCCGGACAGACTGAAAAACCCTCCCGGACAGACTGAAAAACCCTCCCGGACAGACTGAAAAACCCTCCCGGACAGGCTGAAAAATCCTCCTCGACAGGTTGAGAAACCCTTCACGGACAGTGGCTGAGGGGATTTCCCCAAGATATTGATTCGCACGCGGGTTCATACCTCGAAGCTCTGCTTCGCGCTTTCCTCGTTTTTGCGCGACAGGGTATGGACCCGCATACAATCAATTTCCCTACAGAACGAACGATACCTCGGAGCTCTGCTCCGGGGTTCGTTCATTCCCCTAGAATTCCTCGAAAGAGTCGTCTTTCTGATCGCCACGGAGGGCTATCGCCGTCTTCGCGACCCTGTGATCGAGTCCGCGCGATGGAGACGTGGTCCCGGCGGGCGCTGAGGTCCTTAAGGACGCCGTCTCGGAGAGCTTGAAGAAGGCCATGGCTTCCTGCAACCCGACTGCCTGTCCCGAGAGTTCCTCGGCCGACGCGGCGAGCTCTTCCGCCGCCGCCGAGTTCTGCTGGATGACGGAATCGAGCTGCACGATGGCTTTCGTCACCTGCTCCGCCCCGCTATTCTGCTCTCGGCTCGCGGAAGCGATCTCCTGCACCAGCCCGAATGTCCTTTGGATGTCGGGCACGGCCTTCTTCAAGAGCTCGCCCGCCTTCTCCGCCACCTCCACCGACTCCTTCGAGAGGACGGAAATCTCCGCCGCCGCCTTCTGCGAGCGCTCGGCGAGCTTGCGAACCTCGCTCGCCACCACGGCGAATCCCTTGCCGGCCTCCCCGGCCCGGGCTGCCTCGATGGCCGCGTTGAGAGCCAGCAGATTGGTTTGCCGAGCTATCTCCTCGATTATCGTGATGCTAGAGGCTATTTGCTTCATCGCCTTTACCGTCTCCTCGACGGCTTTCCCGCCTTCGAGGGCGTCGCCGGCCGCCTTGCGGGACAGCTGCTCCGTCGCGAGGGCGTTATCCGTGTTCTGTCTCGTGGTCGCGGCCATCTCCTCCATCGACGAGGAGACCTCCTCGGCGCTCGCGGCCTGCTCAGTCGAGCCCTGGCTCATCTGCTGGGCCGTCGAGCTGATCTGCTGGCTGCCCTGGCTGACGTTCCCCGCCCCAGACTTTACGTTCGAGACGATCTCGCGGAGCTTCTCTACCATGCCGCCCATGGACATGATGACGAGGCCTATCTCGTCCCGCCTCGCCCGCGGCATCGCGACGTCCAGGTCGCCTCCGGCCAGGCGGTCGGCCGCCTCGGCGGCGGCCCTCAGAGGCCTCAGCCTGGAGTTCATGAATAGGGCGATGATTACGATGGCCAGGATGACGCCGGAGAGACCCACGATTACCATCACGATGGCCATGTTCAGGGCGCTTTTGACTATGTCCGACATGGAAAGGGAAGCCGTTACGATCAGGCCGTAGGTCTCGTCCTTGATAAAGGTCTGGACCTTGTCCACGCCGTTCAGATTGTAATACAGCACCGTGTCCGAGGGGCTCGCGAGTATCTTCTTTCCCCAGTCCATCGTCGAGGTGTCGAGCTTGAAGATAAAGTCCTTGTTGGGGTGGGCCACGACGAGGCCGGAGCGGTTCGTGATGACGGGGAAGCCCGTCTTGCCGATCGTTATCTGAGTGACGATGCGCTGGGCGAAGGAGCCGAGATCGATAGGCAGGCCGAGAATGCCTATGACTTTGTCTCCGTCCATTATCGGCGCGGTAATCAGCACCACGGGCAGGCCGGTGCTCGGCGACTTGTTAGGATCGCTGGCCCAAGTCTTCCCTCCGAGGGCATTGGTGATGTTGGCCTCGAAGGCCGGGCTCCTCCACTTCTGGCCCACGGCCACGTCGAGGGCGGCGGCTATTATCTTCGTATCCTGCTCGGCCGTCGAGACGAAGGCGTTCTCGTAGATCTTCTTCTCGGCGAATATCCCCTTCACGACGGCCGCGGCCTGATCGGTCTTGCCTCCGCGGGCGGCGCTCTTGATGACGTCGAGCTTCGCCAGGAAACGCGCCTCGTTCAGGTTGTCCTGATAGAAGGCATCGACCTGCGCGGCGATATCCTTGTTGAAATTATGAAGTTCGTCGATATATACGTTCTTCTCTTCGCTATAGGCCGAGAAGTACGCGATGACGCAAATCGAGGCGACTAAAAGCACGATGATGAGTCCGATGATCAATGAAAGGACCGTTCTCAGGCTGACTGTGCGTTCTCGACTCATCTCTTCCTTCCTCCGTAAATGTGAAAATCGAATAGCGGCGGTTCCCTCTTCGGCATCGGTCCGCCGTTGCTCGGCCGGCGATGTTGAAGTATCTTATACTTTTATCCCATGCCTGAGGGACAGGGATAGATCAAGCCGCGCAAGGGAAACACTATGAGGATGCGATTGGGATGTCGTCCTGTTTTGCGAATCCTTATATGAAATCGGTCTCCGCTCGGCTCGAGCTATTTCAGCCCGACTACTCCCGTTTTCAAGGAAGGTGCCAGGACAATGGATCGCGCGAATTTGCTTGAATCCCTGTACTGGCTCTCACGCGGGGCGATCGGCTTCTCCCTGATCATCGGCGGCGCGGCGATCCTCCTCTCGACGGAGAAGGACAAGGCAAGCCGTTGCCTGGCCACGATCTTCGCCTCCGTCGGGTTCCTCTTCTGCATCAGCGCCCTGGGATTGGCCTATCGCGTCCCCGATGCCCTGGGAAGCTTCATCGTGATCGCGGCGATCCTGGCGATCAGCCAGGCTCAATTCGAGCTCTACCTCTATCTGTTCGGGGACGAGGGTCGACGGAGATTGGTCCGCCCGGTGCTGCTCGCGGGAATCGGATGGTCCATCCTCGTATGGGGCCTTCCCTTCCTGGATACGCTTCTAGGCCGGGAGGCGACAGGATCGAACGTCGAGATCGGGTTGAGATTGGGAATCTTCCATAACGCGGCCTCGATCGCCGTCTACGCTTGGCCGATAGCGGTATCCCTGATCGCGGTCGGGACCGGGCATCATTCGCTTCGCGATATTCCTATCCGCAAGCCTGGGACGGGTATCCTCGTGCTCAGCACCCTGAGCCTGATCCTAGTCCTCGGCGTCATCCTCGCGGGGGCCGCCCTTTCCTCCGTCGCCCTATATCGCGCGGGCCACGCGGCGCTCGAGCTGCTCACGTTGTCCATGTACCTCTTCTCGGTCTCCCGGCCCGACCTCTTCTCCCTCGCCGGACGCGAAATCCGCGAGGCCCGGGACAGGAATCTCAAGCTGAGCGAAGAGGAGTCTCGGTTCATCCTCGAGCGCATCGGCCGGGTCGCGGCCAGCCCTTCGATCCCGTACCGGCAGGGACTCGACTTGCGCGGCCTCGCCGCCATCGTCAAGGTGCCGCCCTACCGCCTCTCCATCTGCTTCAACGCCTGCCTCAAGACGAGCTTCCCCGCTTGGCTCAATGCCCTGCGAATCGAGCGCGCCCGTCGGCTTATCGTCGAAGAGCCCGACCGCTCCGTCCTGGAGATCGCTACGGGAGTCGGCTATGGCTCGAGGGCCGTGTTCAACAGCCAGTTCCTGCGCATCGTCGGCATGACCCCGAGCGAGTATCGCCGGACGATGCCGCGTAAGGCCCAAGGGCCCGGGAGAAGTCCCCGTGAATCGACGTTCGGCGCATTCGTTGATTTCCGCGGCCCCGGTCACCGGGATCGCGTCTCATTCGTCCTTGAAGAGGTAGGATGCCCTCAACTCCCTCATGGAGAATTGGACCGCGGCCGGAGGAAGACTTATCCTGGTCTTCAGGTAGTCCTCATATCTGTCGAGACAGGCTTGGGTCGTAATATCTTCGCAGCCTTCATGGAAATCGACGTATTTCTGAGCGACGAAACTGGAGAAGCTCCCGCTTCCTTCCGCCATGCTAGCCTCCTAAAATGGTAATATAATAAGCACGAAAGCCGGCGGGAAACATAAAGCGCCGCGAATCGGGCCGATCTCCACCGCACTGGGAAATCCGGGGATTCCCAATTCTTTGCCTTTATCTTCGTACTGAATCGGCGGATGAACATGGACGGCGGGATTGTCCGCGATCGTGATCGCGAGGAAGGGACTGAGAGTATCTTCGCCGAGAACGGGTGCGAGCATAGTCTCTTCCGAGGGCGCGCGTAGCCGCGGCGGTGACCGGCCGGGCCCAGCGGGTCGATCGGGCGAATGATGTTGACGAGTCCGTATTCCTTAGGTAATTTAGGCATACCTAAATCAGGGATTTTGGGGGCCGAACATGCGGAGCGAGACGGAAGAGAATTACCTCAAAGAGACCTATGCCCTGCAATTGGAGCACCATCAGGTGACGACGACCATGCTCGCCCACCGAATCGGCCATTCGGCCCCGACAGTGACCGGTATGCTCAAGAGGCTTTCCGGAAGGAAATGGGTCACGTACGAACCGTATCGGGGAGTCACGCTGACCAAGTCCGGGAAGGCCGCGGCCTTGGACGTCATCAGGCGCCATAGGCTCCTGGAAACCTTCCTGACGCGCGTGCTCGACGTTCCCTGGGATCGGGTCCACGAGGAAGCCGAGAAGCTCGAGCATGCGTTGTCGGACTATCTGGAAGGCCGCATCGACGAGTATCTGGGGCACCCGGCCCGCGATCCCCACGGCTCCCCTATCCCCTCGCGCGACGGATCGATCGCGGAGCCGCAGAGGCTGCACCTGTCGGACCTGACCGAGGGGACCTCGGCTCGAGTCGTCGAGGTGGGCGACCGCGAACCCGGCCTGCTCGCGCGTCTCGACGAAATGCGTCTGGGATTGGAAACCGAGTTCCGGGTCCTCGATGTCGAGCCCATAGACGGGCTCATCACCATCCTCGTGGCCGGCCGCAAGCGCGTCCTGGGAAGAGGCATCGCGAGCCAGATCATCGTTCAGAAAATCGAAGGAGGAGAATGAGATGCCAAAGTCGGTCGCCCTCGTTGAGAATCCGCGGGACCCGCACCCCAAGCTGCAGACGGCCGCCAGGGAATCCATAAGCGGCCGGCGCAAGGGGCTCCTCGCCGTCCTGCCCTTCCTCGGGCCCGCATTCATCGCCTCGATCGCCTATATAGATCCCGGCAATTTCGCTACCAACATCCAGGGGGGCGCCCAGTTCGGCTATGCCCTCCTATGGGTCATCCTCCTCGCCAACCTGATGGCCATGCTCCTGCAGAGCCTTTCCGCGAAGCTCGGGATCGCCACGGGGAAGAACCTCGCCGAGATGTGCCGAATCCGCTTCCCTCGATGGGTCTGCTATATCCTGTGGATCACGCAGGAGCTCACCGCCATGGCGACGGACCTCGCGGAATTCCTCGGAGCGGCGTTAGGGCTCAACCTGCTATTTCACATTCCCCTGTTTTTCGCGGCGGGGATCACGGGAATTCTCGTGTTCGCCATTCTTGCGGTGACGCAGCGGGGCTTCCGCGGATTGGAGCTCTTCATCGGCGGCGCCGCGGGAGTGATCGCCCTGTGCTACGTGGTGGAGACCCTCCTGGCCAAGCCCGATTGGGGCCAGATTCTCGTCCATACCTTCGTGCCGAGCCTGCCGGGGAGCGACGCGGTCCTCCTGTCGGTGGGCATCATCGGAGCCACGGTCATGCCGCACGTGATCTATCTGCACTCCAGCCTGACCCAGAACCGGATCGTTCCGCACGACGACGAGGACAGGCGCAGGATCTTCCATTTCGAGAAGATCGACGTCGTCGTGGCGATGAGCGTTGCGGGCCTGGTCAACATGGCGATGCTGTTCATGGCGGCCAAGGTCTTCAATCTCACCGGGCATGCCGACATAGCCGAGATCCAGACCGCCTACCAGACGCTGACCCCCCTGCTCGGAGGGGGGGCCGCTGCCGTCTTCCTGATCTCGCTGATCGCCTCGGGAATCTCGAGCTCGCACGTGGGGACCATGGCGGGCCAGGTGGTCATGCAGGGCTTCGTAGGCTTTCGCGTCCCGGTATGGATCCGCCGAATCGCGACGATGGTCCCCGCGCTGGTCGCGATCGGCCTCGGGCTCGACCCGACGAAGACCCTCGTGCTGAGCCAGGTGGTCCTCAGCTTCACGTTGCCGATCCCCGTCATTACCTTGATCATGTTCACGCGGAACCGGACGCTCATGGGGTCGCTCGTGAATCGACGCCTCACGACGGTCCTTGCGATCGTCTGCGCCGCGGTCATACTCTCGCTGAACTTCGTGCTCCTGTACCAGACCTTCGGAGGGCAGTTCAATATCGGAGGACAGAATGCAGGTTGAAAAGGTATTCAGCTCCATCCTCGTGCCCTTGGACGGGTCCCAGCTCGCCGAGTCCG
>CAYNFM010000075.1:0-17573 GCA_964396415.1 uncultured Treponemataceae bacterium
CCTCGGACTGGACGCGATAGCGCCCGAGCTCGGTCAGGGTCAGGGAGAGGGTATCAGTCGCGGCCTTGCAGGCTGCGTCGTAGGAGGCCACCCCGGTCTCGTTCGAGAATCGTACGACCGCGACATGCGGCTTGGTCGCGTCCTCGCCGAAGGCGAAGGGCGGGCAGCCCGCCGCTATGATGACGGAAATGAAGCAAGCGGAGAATGTGAGCTTCGAAGGGCGCATCGAGAGTCTCCTATGCACTTTTAGGCCGGATGATGTTAACTGAGATGGATTGCGGAGGGCAGTTTTATCCGAAACTCCCCCGGACGGCCAATCTTGCCATGTGCCGAGTGCTCAGTCAAGGCGATCGCAGACGAATATTTCGTAGTCCTAGAATGATCCGAATGAAGGCGCCGGCGGGCTCACGCCTCCTGGTTCAAATCGCGAAAGACCTGCCTTAGGCCAAGCCGCGGTCCCGGCAGTACCTTCGCACGGCTTCTTCGATAGTCGGGAGCTCCCCGAAAAGCTCCTTCTGAGCCTGAGGATCGCGGCTCACGTAGACTCCGGTCCCTACCCACTTCATCATCGCGGACATATCCCGCAGACCTTCGTTGAAAATACCCATGAGGGGCATCACGATCTTCCTGAACATCGGAGGGAAGGCCGGTCTCGCCTCGACGGGTTTAGCTAGGACCCGCGAGAAGGCTTCGGCGAGGCTCGAGCCGTCGGCCGGCGATTCCCAGCCGATATCCACGATTCTTCCCAGGGCGGAGTCAGGCAGGCTGGTCGCCGCCATGGCTGCGTAGCGGGCGAGGTCGGGGGTATAGGCCATTCCGAGGGAGACTCCGTGGAAGAACTCGGGATAGATCCCGTTTTTCAGCCGGGGCAGCGCCATGTCCCTCGCCTGGTCGAGGAAGGCTCCCGCGCGGAGGGCGATAAAGGGCTGTCTTTGGTTCTTCAGGTACTCTTCCGCGAGGTATTTATGGTAAAAATGCGGGACCGCGACGGCCTTGTCGCTTTCCAGGATCGAGATCAGGACGAAGCGGGGTATTCCCGCTTCCCTGCAGGCGTCGACGAGGTTCCTATAGCCATCGACGTCGGTTTTGGCGGAATCCTCCTTGGAGTGCCTGGTGTAGCCGGCCGCGCTCGAGACCAGGGCGTCGGCCTTGGGGCTTCGGGCGAAGGCGGCCTTCAAGGAACCGGGATCCATCATGTCTCCGACCGCGAAATCGACGACGCCGAGGGCCTCGAGCTTGGTCCTATCGGTCGTCGCCCGGACTATGGCCCTTACCGAGGCTCCTTGATCGAGAAGGGCCTCGACGATTTTCAGGCCCAGGTAACCGCTCGCTCCGACGACTGCGACTGTTTTTCCCATATTGATTCTCCGATTCGGACTATCGAGGATAATGCGAAAATACTAAAAAACCCCCTGGTCGGCAGCCTATTTTCCCAGCTCGTATTCCCGTAGTAGCGTCCTTTCTCCGATCCTATTGAGCCAATCATGCTCCACCAGCTCGAGCCTCCGGACTGTCATCGTTCCGAGATCGAGGTCCCTCGTAGCCTTCGCCAGCTTCAAGAATCCCCGGCGATCCCGGAATTCCGCTCGATATCCCATGAAGGAAATATGGGCCGACTCCGATCGGTAACGCTCGAGCGGGGCGATTCCGCGGGCCCGCGAGCGGTTCCGAATACCGTCCCTGATCTCCGTCAGGATATCGTCGTCGTACCCGGCCAGGATGCCGGAGGTCCTGGTAAAGACGGTACCGAGGAGGGCTATCTCGAAAGGGCCGACCTCCCGCAGGGCTTCGGTACAGACCTCCTCGAACGCGCCGATGTCCTTCTCGTAGTTTCGGAAATCCGACCTGACGGAGACGAACTCGAAGACCGTGACGTGGATATCGGACTCGGGATAGTAATATTGGTCCGGCTCGACCTCGCGAAAACCGGAAATCAAATCATCGTAGCCGTCGAGCGAATCGCTCGCGGCAATCTGCAGGACATAGCCGCGGGCGCCGGCGTCGAATCCGGGTCGGAACGCCTCCGCGCGCTCGATGCGACCATTCTCCACATAGCCTATATTCTCGTTCCTGATCTTTTCGTACGATTCGACGGAGCCCAAGGAGTCCTCATTCCGCCGACACTAGTCGGCGAAAAGGCCCACCGGAGTGAAGCGCTCGACGTCGACCAGGCCCTTGTCGGTGATCTTGAGCTTGGGGATGACGGGCAGGGCCATGAAGGAGAGGGTCATGAGGGGCGTGCGGTTGGACAGGCCCTCCCGCGTGAAGACTTCCTCGAAGGCGCGGAGGCGCTCGACGACGATCGCCGCGCCCTGGTCGCTCATGAGGCCGGCTATGGGCAGGCTCAGGTCGAGGACGATCTCGTCGCCGACGGCGAAGACCATGCCCCCCTTCATCTTGTTGAGGTGCTTGGCCGCCCTGAAGATGGAGCGGTCGTCGACGCCCGCGATTATCATGTTGTGCGAGTCGTGGGAGATCGTGAGGCCGATGGCGCCGCGGGAGAGGCCGAAGCCGGTTATGAAACCTTTGCCTATGTTGCCCGAGCCCGAATGCCGCTCGATGACGAAGATCTTGAGGAGGTCGCGCGAGACGTCGGCTACGCAGAGGCCGTCCTCGACCTTCGGCGCGACGATCCTCTCGCCGGTGATGATCGAGCCCGGCCTCGCCTCGATGACGCGGATTCGGGAGCCGGCGGCGGGGATCCGGAAGTCCTCCTCGGTGAGCCACTTGATGTTGACCGAATCGCGGGCGGGGGGCCTCGCCGCGGGCGGCTCGATCAGGAGCCTGCCGTCCTCCGCGATGAGGACGCCGTCCTTGAAGACCATCCGCGCGCGGAAGTCCTCGAGCGAGTCGAAGACGACGAAGTCGGCCTTGTAGCCCGGGGCGACGGCCCCCGAGGCCTTGAGCCCGAACCACAGCGAGGGATTGAGGCAGGCGATGCGGAAGGCGTCGATGGGATCGACGCCGCCCGCGAGGAGGAGGCGCAAGGCGTGGTCCATATGGCCCTCGTCGACGAGGTCGTTGGGGTGCCTGTCGTCCGAGCAGAGGAGGAAGCGCGAGGCCGTGCTCGGCCTTATGGCGGGAATCAGGTTCCTGAGGTCCCTGGCCGTCGAGCCTTCCCTCAGCATGACGTACATTCCCTTGGACAGCTTCTCGAGGGCCTCCTCCGGCCCGGTGCATTCGTGGTCCGAGCCGATGCCCGCGGAGATATAGGCCGAGAGCTGGCCGCCCGAGAGTCCCGGCGCGTGGCCGTCGACCGGCTTGGCCGCGTCGCGGAAGAGGGCGATCTTGTCGAGGAGCTTCTGGTCCTTGTAGAGGACGCCGGGATAGTTCATCACCTCGCCCAGGCCGAGGACCCTCGGCTCGCGGAGGAAGGGATGCATGTCCGAGGCGTAGAGGGCGGCTCCCGCGGTGTCGAAGTCGGTCGCGGGCACGCAGGAGGGGACCATGAGGTAGACGTCGACGGGCAGGCCCTCGCTCGCGGCGAGCATGTAGCGCATCCCGTCGTAGCCCATGACGTTGGCTATCTCGTGCGGGTCGGCTATGACCGCGGTCGTGCCGCGGGGAGCGACTATCCGCGCGTACTCGGGAGGCGCGAGGAGCGAGGACTCGATGTGCACGTGCGAGTCGACGAGGCCGGGGGCGAGGTACCGCCCTTTGAGGTCCAGCACCCTCTCGGCGCGGAGGCCGTCGTCCACGCCGGCGACGACGCCCTTGCGGATGGAGACGGTCGCGCCCTTGCGTATCTCCCCGCGCAGGAGGTCCACGAGGGAGCAGTTAGCCAAGTTGAGGTCGCAGGGTACCGCGCCGCGGCCCGCGTCTATGAGGTCCTTGCTGATGGTCATGAGTCGCCCGCCTTCAAGCCGTCATTCTAAGCCCGAGGGGGAAGCGGCGCAACCGGGCCGGGCTCGAGGGCTTCTACGGCTGGACCTTCGTCGCGGTCAGCTTGGAGACGTATGCCTCCGAGCAGGCGGGCAGGTCCTTCAGCCTTTTGAGCCAGTCGCCCGCCTCGGCCTGGGCCGAATAGGGGCCGACCCGCACCCGATACCAGCTCTTGCCCGAGATATCCTTGACGATGATCAGGGCGGCGATGCCTTTGTCCGCGAGGGCCTGCTTAAGATCGTCCGCCCTTCCCCTGCTCGTGAAGCTCGCCGCCTGGATCCAGAACTCCTGGACCTTCGCGCTCGCAGGCCTCGCGAGGATCTTTCTCGCCGTAGGAACGGAGACCCGCGGCGCCTTGACCGGGGCGACGGCGACCGCCGGAGCGGCCGCGGCGCGTGCCTGATCGGCGCTTTGGGCGGCGGCAGGAGTAATCGCGGGGGCGGGGAGGGGCGCGACGCCGGGCGAGGCAATCGTACCGGTCGCGGGAGGGGCCTCGGTCGCCGGAGTCGTCGTCCCTGTCGTCGGTACTGTCGTAGAGGTCGCCGAGGGGAGATTGGGCTTATCCCCGTAGACGATGACCATGTTGCCGTCCTGGTTGCGAGGCTGCTCGAGGGATGGGACGGGCGGAGGCGCGGAGAGGAAATCCTGGGGGTCCTGCGCCTTTGGGGGGGCGCTGTTGCCGATTGCCGCGGGAGCCTGGGCCCCGCCTTTCTTGGGCGATAATAGGAAAATTCCGACTGCGAACACGACCACGACGAAAGCGCAGACGGAGATGGAGATCCAAAGCAGTTTCTTGCCTTCAGCGGACATCGCGAGCCCTCCATGGGGAGATCCGACGGCTTTACCGGAGGAAACCCCTTCCTTTTTTCCTATCGGCACGAGAAAGCTTCGGGTCAAGGTCATTATTCTCGCGCCCGCGCCGATAAGGGAATGCAGATGGAAACCGGCATGGCGAGGCTCTCCGCAGCGACGCTGATAGTCCTTCTCGGCTCGGCCGCGCTGGCGGCTCAGGACGGCGGGAAGCCGGCGGGCGGGAGCTCCCCTTATTACTCCCCCAAGCCCGAGCGCCTCGAGATGCTTCAAAAATGGGAGAGGAAAGCCGGAGCGAAGCCCGAGCTCGTAGCCGGCATCTACGAGCTCGATTACCGGCGCTACGATTTCAAGAACGAAGTGGCGATCACTATCGACGATTGCGGCCCGAACAAGTACATGGCCGCCGACCTCGACATCCTGAAGAAGCGCGGGGTCAAGGCGGTGTTCTTCATTATAGGCAGCTACTTCCTGACCAAGGACGGGAGGCCCACGCCCCGCGCCAAGGAGCTCCTGGACCGCGTGGTGAAGGAGGGCCACGAGATCGGCAGCCACAGCTTCTGGCACAGGCGCCTCGACGAGGGCGAGTTCCGCGACGATCGCGCGGCCATAGAGGCCGAGCTGGACCGCAATCAGGCGGCCATCGACGAAGTCCTCGGCTATCACTACCCCATTCGCTATTTCAGGCCTCCCAACGGCGCCCACAGCACTCCTCGATATACCCTAGACCGCGTCCTCCTGGCCAAGGGACAGTATCTCGCCAATTGGACGATCACTTCCTTCGACTGGAACATCCGATACGCGGTCGGCAATCCCGAGCGTCTTAGCCCGGCGACTGTCGTCGCCCGGACCGTCAAGCAGGCCCGCGAGGAATCCGGCGGCGTCGTCCTCCTCCACGGCTTCCCCGCGACCGCCCGAATCCTCGACGCCCTTCTCGCCGCCCTCGCCTCTGCCCGAAACGCTCGCGGTCCCATCGTCTTCTCGACTCTCGACGAGATCATGAGGCTCAAATATGGCGCGGCCGAGGCGGGCGAGTAGGGGCTCCCTATGACTGCGGCCGCTTTCGGGGCTATACTGAGCCATCCCGATTGGCAGGAGTACCACATGTCCGATCCCAAGAAGACAGACCCCAAGGCCCCTAAATTCCTCGAGCTCACCATCGCCGGCCCCGACGGAAAGATCTGGGGCAAGGTGATCGCCCAGGAGAAGCAGTTCTCCTCCGGCTCGGTCGGCTTTTATTGCAACGGCAAGGTCGAGAACCCCGAAAGCCACGAGCGCTATCAGGCCGGCCTCAATATCACGTTGATAGGCAGCAAGCCGGACAAGGCCTGATATCGATCGTGACGCGCGCCGCGTCGGAAATGGCCTTCGTCGGGCTGGCCATCGTGGGCCATGCCGCATCCGCCCTCCTCTACGTACTGCAGCGGCAGGACCTCGGCCTGCCCTTCGAGTGGGGGGCGCAATTCTTCGCCCTGCTCGCGGTCTCGCTCGCGCTCGCCATCCTCGCGTCGGCCTGGCGGGGATCGACGAGGGCGAAGGCATCCGTGGTCGCCGCCATCCTCTGCTTCCTCCTCGCCTGCTACCCCCTCCCGGCTTCCTCGGGGATACAGGCCGTCCTCGGCGTCCCGCTCATGCTGGCGATCGTCGCGTCCTTTCCCCGTCCCGACTATTTCCTCATCGCGGCGGCCGCCCTCGCCGGGGCCCTCCTCCTCCAGAGACCGGCCGTGGTCTGGGGGAAGGCGACGCCGGGCGGCGAGCCGGCCTCCCTGATCTGCCTGGCCGTGATCCTGGGCTTCGCCTTCGTCCTCGGCGCGTCCCTCAAGGAGCTGGCCGTGGGGAGGCGGAGGTCCATGCTCGAGGCCGAGCGCCTCGACTCGGCGATCGACAGGATCGCGGACGTCAACGCCAGCTTCCAGGGCGCCCTCGCGGTGGCGGAGGAGTCATCGGTCCGCAAGGAGCGCAATCGCATAACCCGCGAGATCCACGACATCGTGGGCTACGCCCTCACCAACCAGCAGATGATGCTCGAGGCCTCGCTCATGCTCGTCGGCCCCGACGACGGCCGGCTCCGGGAGCTTCTCTACATGGCCAGGGACGGAGTCGCCGAGGGTATCAGGGAGACGAGGAAGACGCTCTACGAGCTGCGCAGGATCGAGGAGCCCCGCGATCTGGGCTTCGGCGTCCTCCTCAAGGTGGCTAGGAACTTCGAGTCGGTCACGGGGATACGCGTCTCCGTCGACTTCACGAACGCCCGCGGCGACCTCGACGACGCGGCCTGGCTCTCGATCTACCGGCTCATCCAGGAAAGCATGATCAACTCCTTCAGGCACGGCCATGCCCGGAACATCGCCATTACCTTCAGGGAGGACGCGTCCTCCATCCACGTCCTCGTGAGGGACGACGGCCGAGGGGCGCCCGAGCTCGTCGAGGGCATCGGGATCCGCGGGATGCGGGAGCGCCTGGCCGGGCTCGGCGGGGAGCTTTCCGTCGGGAACGCCGTGGACGGATTCGCCGTCGACGCCAGTTTGCCCTTGAGCGGCGCGGGCGGGGCCGAGGCATGACGAGGATCAGGGTCCTCCTCGCCGACGACCAAGCCCTCTTCGTCGAGAGCCTCAGGACCGTGATCGAGCGCTCGACCGACGACATGGAAGTGACCGGGGTCGCTCGCAACGGCGAGGAGGCCGTCGCCCTCGTGGGCGAGACCAGTCCCGACCTCGTGGTCATGGACGTGCGCATGCCGGTGATGGACGGAGTCGAGGCTACGAAGCGCATCCGCGCCGACTTTCCGGAGGCGCGGATCATGATGCTGACGACCTTCGAGGACGACGAATACGTCAAGGAGGCCCTGGAGCACGGGGCCGTCGGCTACCTGCTCAAGGACATCCCGCCGGCGGAGCTCATCGCGGCCATCAGGGCCGTGGCGGGCGGAGCCTTCCTGATCGCGCCGAGCGTCGCGAAGAGCCTGATCAAGCGCGCCTACTTCAAGCCCGAGCTGCCCCGAGGCGAGCCCGATTGGCTCGACGGGATGCCCCGGCGGGAGCGGGAAATCCTCGGTTATATGGTGGAAGGCTACTCCAACAAGGAGATAGCCTCCCTCCTCTCGATCGCCGAGCAGACCGTCCGGAACCATATAAGCTCGATCTACGACCGGATGGGGGTCTCGGACCGCTCTCAGGCGGTCCGCATGGCCAAGGATGCCGCGGGCAGTACAAGATCGTGACTTTTGTACTGCCTTCCGTACGTTGCGCCGTCGGGGAATAAGGGGCAGAATCGAGGCACCTTAAGTAAGGAGGGATATGTCATGAATATCGGCAAGTCCATCAAGCTCGCGGCGCTCGCCATCGTGCTCGGCGCTTCGTTCGCCCTCGCGGCCTCGGCCCAGGCCAAGGTGCAGTTGACCCTGGGATCCTGGCGCGCGGACGACGTCGCGCAGATGACGAAGCTCCTCGATGCCTTCACCCAGACGCATCCGAACATCGCCATCAAATTCGACCCGACCAACCCGCCCGATTACAATGCGGCGCTCCGTCTCCAGCTCCAGAGCGGCATCGGTCCCGATCTCATGTACGCCCGCAGCTACGATACGGGAGTGCAGCTGTTCAAGGACGGCTTCTTCGCCGACGTGACAGGCCTGCCGGGCCTGAAGGCGGTCTACTCCGATCTCGCCCGCGCTCCCTGGGCCGACGAGAAGGGCAAGTCCTTCGCGGTGCCCTTCTGCGCGGTCTCGCACGGGGTCTATTACAACGTCGATATCTTCAAGAAGCTCGGGCTCTCAGTGCCCAAGACCTGGGAAGACTTCATCGCCGCGTGCAAGGCCATCCAGGCCGCGGGCATCACCCCGGTCGCCAACGGCCTCGCCGACCAGTGGGACATCAATGAAGTCGTGATGATGAACATCCTGCCGAATTACATCGGCGGCGCGGAGGGGCGGCTCGCCTACGAGTCGGGCAAGGCCAAGTTCAACGACGCCAAGATGGTCTCGGCCTTCCAGGCCATGAAGGAGCTCGCGGCCTTCTGCCCCAAGGGCTTCGAGGCCCTGACCTACAACGACTCCAACGCCCTCTTCGTCAACCAGAAGGCGGCGATGTATTTCGACGGCTCGTGGACGATGGCCTCCTTCACCGACATGAAGTTCAACTGGTCCGTCTTCCCGCCCCCCCCTCCCAAGGGCCATAAGGGCTATGTCACCTTCCATCCGGACTCCGGCATCGCGATGAATCCGGCGACCAAGTATCCCGCCGAATGCAAAGCCTTCCTCCAGTGGCTCTACTCGGACCAGGCCGCCTCGATCGTCTCCAACTCGATCCCGACCGGCTTCTTCCCGATAGCGTCCAACGCCGCCAAGATCACCGACGCCCACGCCGACGCCTTCCTCCAGATGACCAAGGCGAGGCCCACCGACGTCCGCTTCGTCTGGCCCAAGCTCATGAGCGGCAAGCCCTCCGGCTACAACCTCCTCCAGGACGGTACCATCGCCGTCATGACGGGGAAGGAGAGCCCGCAGCAGGCGGCCGACAATCTCCAGAGCGGCCTCGCGCAGTGGTACGCTCCGGCCCAATAGCGGGACGGCAGGATTCTCGAGACGCGGGCGGCCTCGGCCTCGAAGGCCGGGCCGCCCGCGCCATCAACTTCCGCGAGGAGCCATTCGAATGAACCCTAGCGTCAAGGTTCGCAAGGAAAGCGGGGCATTGTGGCTGCTCTTCGCGCTCCCGGCCCTCATGGTCTACCTGGCCTTCATGGCCGTGCCGGTGGTCAACTCGATGCGCCTGAGCTTCTTCTCGGGCTCGGGCTACGCGCTCGACAATTTCGTCGGCTTCGACAACTACATCAAGCTCTTTTCCGATCCCGAGACCTCGGCCCGCTTCTTCAACGCCTTCAAGAACAATTGGGAGTTCTTCGGGATCACCATGCTCGTCCAGAATACCGTCGGCCTCCTCTTCGCCCTCATCCTCTCGGGCAAGAGCATCAAGGGCAAGAACGTCTTCAGGACCATCATATTCATCCCGGTGACCCTGTCGGTCCTCGTGACCGGCTATATCTGGAAGCTGATACTCAATCCTCAGTGGGGGGCGCTCAACATCGTCCTGACGAAGCTCGGCCTCGCCTCCTGGGCCCTGCCCTGGCTCGGCGATCCGCGCTTCGCCCTCCCGTCGATCACCCTCGTCTCGGCCTGGCAATGGGTGGGCCTGCCGACGATGATGTTCCTCGCCGGGCTGGAGCGGATCCCCGACGAGCTCTTCGAGGCGGCGCAGATCGACGGCGCGGGCGGCTGGCTGACCTTCGCTAGAGTGAAGCTGCCCCTCCTCCTCCCGGTCGTCGGCATCGTGTCCGTCCTAACCTTCGTCGGTAATTTCAACGCCTTCGACGTGGTGTACGCGATGGAAGGGGCGAACGGCCCGCCCGCGTACTCCACCGATCTCATGGGCACATTCTTCTACAGGACGGGCATCGCCGGACAGCACCCCGTCGGCATACCCGACATGGGCCTGGGCGCGGCCGTCGCGACCGTTACCTTCGTCGTCCTCTTCGCCGGGGTCCTCCTCGCGAACCGGCTCATGAACAGCGGCGACGTCGAGAGGCCCCAGGCGGCCGAGGCCGAGCGAGGTCGAGCATGAGCGCGAAATCCAAGGTCCGCGACGGCGCGGCTCCCTTCAAATACGCATTCCTGACTCTCTGGAGCGTCCTCGTCTTCTTCCCGCTCTGGACCATGGTGGTCAATTCCTTCAAGTTCAAGAACGACATCTACCTCGATCCCTTCGGGCTTCCCAGGGCGCTCAACCTCCTGGGCTATAAGACCGTGTTCCAGAATTCTCCCTTCCCCCGCTACTTCCTCAACAGCCTCGAGGTGACGATCTTCTCGCTCGCCCTCATCCTCCTCCTCGGCTCCCTGGCCGCCTACGGCTGCGTCCGCTGGAGGTCCCGCTACTCGAGGTGGATCTACCTGTTCTTCGTCGCCGGCCTCACCGTCCCCATCAAGATCGGCTCGGTCAACCTCCTTCAGATCATGATCAAGCTCGGCCTGCTCGACAAGACCGTCAGCGTAATCCCGGTCTACGTCGCGATGGGCCTGCCGATCGCCGTATTCACGCTCTACGAGTTCATCAAGGGAATACCTGCGGAGCTCACCGAGGCGGCCCGGATGGACGGGGCGGGACCCCTCAGGATCTATTCGTCGATCATCGTGCCGATGGTGCGCCCCGCCCTCGCGACGGTGGCCATCTTCAACCTCGTGCCCATCTGGAACGACCTCTGGTTTCCCCTTATCTTCATCAGGGACGATTCGCAGAGGACCCTCATACTCGGCGTCACCAGGCTCTTCGGCGAGTATCAGACCGATTGGTCCAAGATCCTGGCGGTCCTCTCGCTGAGCTGCGTCCCGGTCATCATCCTCTATCTTACGATGGCGAAGCAGTTCATCAGCGGCCTTACCGCTGGCGCGGTGAAGGGATAGCGCGCCCGCGGTGCGCTGGCGCGGTGAAGGGATGGGCCCCGACGGAGGAATGATGGGCGGCGAAGGCAGAAAGGGGATCTCGATACGGCTCCGGCTCTTCGGGCTCGCCTCGCTGGTCCTCGTCCTCTTCGCCGTCCTCGTCGCGCTCTCGGCCCTGAGCTTCTCGGCCTTCGCCAAGGCGAGCGACTCCATCGTCAGCGAGGACTTCGCGACGATGAAGCTCGCCTACGACGTCAGCACGAGCGCGGTCTACGCCCAGTCGCAGCTGGCCAAGGCCCTCGCGTACCGAATGAGCCCGGGGGGCGGGGATATGGCCGTCATAGTGCTCGGGCATTACCGGGAGTGGCTGGCCAAGGGCAAGGCTGCCTTCGATGCCTTCGAGGCCGAAAAGAAGGTCGGGCCGAAGGCGGCCAAGACGGTGGCGGCCGTGCGGGGCTATTTCGAGGACTTCGCGAAAAGCGCGGAGGCGGTGGCGGCCGAGGTCCAGGCGGAGCCGGCCGCCGCGCTTCGGGACATGGCTCCCGAGGAGCGGAGCTTCCAGGCTTATTCCAGCCTCGTCGATGTACTGAACGGAGGGGCGGAGAAAAACGCCGTGGCGGGGCAGTCGACGGCCAAGAAGGCGGCCGACGCGGCCCTCGCGGTCATAGGCGCGTTGGCCCTGATCGGGGCGGCCGCAGTCCTCCTGGTCGCCCTCTTTACGGTTCGCTCCATCACGAAGCCTCTCGCGGCGCTGCAATCCGCCGTCGGCGCGGCGGGAGAGGGAGATTTGAGGCCCCGATTGGGATCGAGCGGCGCGGACGAGCTCGGGAGCATGTCGATCAGCGTGGACCAGCTCCTCGATTCGGTGAGCTCCCTCGTGGGCATCGTGAAGGATCGGGTCGCCGTGCTGGCCGATACGGGCGCCTCCCTATCCTCGAACATGGAAGAGACGGGAGCGGCGGTCATCGAGATCAACGCCAATATCGGCGCATCGGGCGTCAGGCTCGAAGAGCAGGCCGAGTCGGTCCGGGAGGTGAGCTCCGCGGTGGAGGAGCTGACCAGGAGCGTCGACTCCCTCTCGACCCTGATCGCCGGCCAGGCGGCCCTAGTCGCCCAATCCTCGACCTCGGTGGAGGAGATGATCGCCAATATCGAGTCCGTCGCGGGCAATTCCGAGCGGGCGGGCGCGGAGAGCGAGCGCAACCTCGCGGAGAGCGCGGAGGGCAAGGCGAGGATCGACGAGATGGGCGAGTCCGTCCTCTCGATCGGCCGCTATTCCGAGAACCTCGGCGAGGCCGCCCGGATAATCACGGAGATAGCGGACAGGACGAACACCCTGGCCCTGAACGCCGCCATCGAGGCTGCCCACGCCGGCGAGGCGGGGAAAGGCTTCGCCGTCGTCGCGGACGAGATACGGAAGCTCGCCGAGATGTCGACTTCGCAGGCCAAGGACATCTCCTCGGACCTCGGCCGAGTCTCGGCCGCCATCGAGGCGGTACGCTCCGCGGCCGAGGGCGCGGTCCAGGCCTTCAGCGCGATACTCGAGAGGGCTCGGGGCGTAGGCGGCGCGGTCTCCGAGATCAGCCGGGCGATGAAAGAGCAGAGAGAGGGCGGGAAGCAGGTCTTGGGGGCCCTGTCGCGGCTCCGCGACATCACCAAGGAGATCGAGCGCGGGTCCGAGGAGATGGCCGCGGGAAACGAATCCATCCTCGGAGAGGTCGGCCGGCTCCGCGCCCTGAGCATGGCGGTTATCCAGAGCAACCAGGAAATACTGGGCGGGACCAAGGAGATCGACGACGCCATCGCCGCGACTCAGGACCTCGCCTCGCGCAACGCAGCGGACATCGGCAAGGTCAGGGCTGCGACCGACCGCTTCGAGGTCTAAAGTCCTCGGGAAGCCCGGTGCCTGCCCTTTGCCTAATCCTTCTCGAAGGGCGTTCCTAGGGCGGCCGGCGGCTTGACGTTGGTCGCCCGCAAGAGTCTCGCCAGCGCCCTCCGGGGCCGCTCGGGAAGCCGGGCCAAGGCGGTCTTCACCCACTCGGCGTTGCCTAGGTTCACGAAGAGCAGGGTGAGGATCATGAGGGGAAAGGGCGCGACCTGGAGGACCTGCGAGGGCACGCCGGGCAGGGCCGCCTGGAGCACGAGGCCGAGCCATTGCAGGAAGGCGAAGAGGTAGGCTCCCAAGGCCACCTTAATCGGACTCCACCCGCCGAAGATGGTGATCGCCAGCGCTATCCAGCCGATGCCGTCGAGGCCGGATATGGTGCCCTTCCAGCCGGCCTTGATCGAGAGCGAGTACATTGGACCGGCGAGGCCCGCCAAGGCGCCTCCGAGGATGGTGTAGAGATAGCGGAGCCTGCCCACGTTCGCGCCGCGCGCGTAGGCGGCCGCGGGCTTCTCGCCGATGCCCCTGAGCACGAGGCCGGGCCTCGTCCTGTAGACGAAGAGCCACGCGGCCGCGACGAGGACGAAGCTCAGGTAGGTCATGGGGTCCTGTCGGAAGAAAAGAGGGCCGAGGATCGGGATGCCGGAGAGGAGGGGGAGGGGCGCTATGGTAATGCGCGGGCCCGGCAGGCCCATTATGGGGTTGCCGAGGAAATAGGAGAGGTCGCGGCAGAGGAGGGTGAGGACGAAGCCCACAGCCACCTGCGACTGCCTGAGCGTGATGCTCGAGAAGGCGACGATGCCGGCTACCGCGCCGCCGACCGCCGCTCCGGCCAGGAAGCCGACGACGACGCTGTTCGTCGCCAGGGTCGCCGCGAAGCCGCTCATCGCCGCGAGGAGTATCAGTCCGTTCATGGAGAGGTTTATGACTCCGGCTCGCTCCGAGATGGCTTCGCCGATGGACGCGAACACGACTGGCCCCGCCGAGGCGAGGACGCCGGCGAGCCCGAGAAGGAGCGCGTCGCCGCTCATCGCGGTACCCCGCCTTTCTTCATGAGCCGCGACCGCAGGCCCTCAGCTAGGAGGACGAAGAGGACCAAGGTGCCCTGCAGCACTCCGGCGAGGGAGGAATCCAGCTTGAGGACGATCGGGAGCTGGATCGCGCCGACGTTGAGGGCGGCGAAGAAGAGGGCCACCGGCGCCGCCATGGCCGCGCTGTAGTTGACGAGCATGGATACCATGAGGCCGAGATAGCCGTAGCCCGAGGATATCGAGGGTATGAGCCTGTGGTAGACGGCGGTTACCTGGACCGCGCCGGCCAGGCCGGCGAAGAGGCCGCAGATCGCGAAGGATATCATCGTGTATTGCCAGGTCGGGATCCCGAGGAGGAAGGCGGCCTTGGGATTCTTGCCCACGGCCTTGAGCCGCAGCCCGAAGTAGGTTCCCTGGATGAGGACGAAGACGATCGCTATGGCGACGACGGCCAGGACGAGGGCTATGGGCGCGAATCGGGACTGCGCGTTCACCGTCGGCAGCCAGAGGAAGGGCTTGAAGGGCACTGTGCCCGACATCGAGGCGACTCCCGGCCTCTTCCAGGGGCCGAAGATGAGCCAGAGGTTGACCGCCGTCGCGACGTAGTTGAGACCGAGGCCCCCGAAGATCTCGTTGACCCCGCCGAAGGTCTTGAGGGCCCCGACGAGCATCGCCCAGAGCATGCCGCCCGCCATCCCGGCCAAGGTCGCCAGGACGATCGCGAGGCCGGGATCGAGGGAGCCGCCCCCGAGGATCGAGCCCTGGAAGCTTCGCAGCGCCCAGGTGGCGAAGATGGCGCCGAAGGTGATCTGGCCCTCGATGCCGATGTTCCAAAGGCCCACGGTGAAAGTGACGAGGAGCCCCGAGGTGACGAGGAGGAGGGGTACCCAGGCGACGAGGACGTCCGACGCGACGCTCCAGTTCCCGACGGCCCCTCGGGCTATGCTCGCGTAGGCCGCGAGGGGAGGGGACTTCGTCGCGAGGAGGACGATGGTGGTCAGGGCGAGGGCAAGCAGGACGGCGGCGGCTTGGAACAGGGGCGCGCGCCTCTGGCGCGAAAGCCCCCGCGAGCCGGGCACGGAAGCCCTAGGCATGGATCGCCTCCGCGCCGGCCGGCGTCTCGAACTTCTCCCAGCCCTTGCCCCCGATCAGGCGGCCGAGCTCCTCGACTCCCAGGCTTTCCGGCGTCATGGGCGGCGAGACCTTCCCCGCGAAGAAGACGAGGACGCGATCGCTGTACTGGAGGATCTCGTCGAGGTCGGAGGATATGAAGACGATGGCGGTCCCCCGCGCGCAGCGCTCCTTGAGCTTGGACCAGACGTAGATGGTCGACTCGATGTCGAGGCCGCGCGTCGGGTGCTCGACGAGGATCAGGGAAAGCTCTTCCCGCAGGAGGGCGAGGAGGGCCCTCTGCTGATTGCCGCCCGAGAGGGCCTCGACCGGGCTGTCCGGGCGGCCCTTGATGTTGTAGGCCTCGATGCGGGACATGGCTTCGATCTCGGCCGCCCTGCGGTCGATGAAGAGGCCTCGCCTCCCCGAGGCGAGTATGAAGTGCTCCTCGAGGCTGAGGCCCGGCACGAGGCCTTCCTCGAGGCGGGCGGCGGGAAGGTAGGCGACGCCCTCGCGCTTGAAGTCGTGATGCGAGCGACTCGTCATCTCCCTCTCCTCGATGCAGACCGAGCCCGACACCGCGCGCTCGAGCCCGGCGCAGGACGCGAGGAAGACGGCCTGCCCCGAGCCTTCCATCCCGGCGAGGCCTATGACTTCCCCGGCGCGCACCTCCAAGTCGAGGTCCCTGATCTGAAGCCTGAGGGAATCGAGACAGAGCTTGCGGGCCCGGAGGATCTCGCCCCCCCGTCGGATCGGGAGCCGCGGCGATTGGGGGACTTCCTTGCCGAACATGAGCTCGACGAGGAGCCTCGTGTCGAAGGGCGGCTCGGCGGAGCCCGCCAGGATGCCCTGCCTGAGGACGACGGCGCGGTCGCAGAGGGATTCCACGTCCTCGAGCTTGTGCGAGACGAAGAGGATGGTCATGCCCTCCGAGGCGAGGCGCCTCAGGGTGGCGAAGAGCTTTTCCTTCTGGGGAAGGCTGATCCCCGTGGTGGGCTCGTCGAGTATGAGGGCGCGCGCCCCCAGCCACAGGAGACGCAGTATCTCGAGCTGCTGGCGCTCCCCGACCGTCAGCGTATCGACGTAGGCCTCCGGATCGAGGTCGAAGTCGAAGCGGGCGGCCAGCTCGCGGAACTCCCTCGCGCCCTTCCTCCGGTCGGGACGCAGGGGGCCCTTGCTCCCGAGGATGATGTCGTCGACGAGCTTGAGAGGGGGAAAGTCGAGCGGGTCCTGGTGCAGCATGCCGATTCCGCGGGCCAGGGCGTCGGCGGGCGATCGGATGGCCGCGGTCTCGCCGTCGAGGAGGATCGAGCCGGAGTCGGGCTTCTGGAAGCCCGACAGGATCTTCATGAGGGTGCTCTTGCCCGCCCCGTTCTCGCCCAGTATGCCCAGGATCGACGCGGGGGACACCTCGATCGATATCCCCGCGTTGGCGCGAACGGGACCGAAGGTCTTCCAGATGTCTCGCAGCTCGATCAGCATTTCCGCTCCGACTTCGGGTGATATGAAAAGATCACCACAGAGGCACGGGGGAGCACGGAGGGCACAGAGGGGGAAATAAGAATGGAAAGATCATTCCATTTCCCGGTTCCTTGCTTCGTGCCCTCTCTCCCCTCTCTACTCCGTGGCTCCGCGGTGAATCTTCATTCTATGAAAGCTTACTTCGAGACGCTTTGGCCTTCCATGCCCTGGAGAAGCTGGGGCAGATACCATATCTGCGTGTCGGTGGCGGCCTCGCCGGCCTTGAGATAGACACTGGCGTCCTGGAGATCGATCGGGCCCTTCCAGAGGTTGAGGCCCTTCGCGAGCTGGCCGATGAGCTTGTCTACTCCGGCGTTGGCGGCCTTGGAGAGGGTACCCTTGTTGAAGCCGACCGCCGAGGTGTCGGGGTTATTGATGTTCTTCCAATCCGGTCCGTTCCACTCGAAGTGGGACTTCCAGGTGCCCTTCATCGCGGCCTTGGCGGCGACGACGTAGGCGGGGCCCCAGTTGTAGTAAGGCACGCCGAGGGAGACATTCTTGTTCTCGTCGAGGGCCTTGGCGTAGTCGTAGGGAACGGCCCAGACCGTCTTGCCCTGTGCGGCGAACTTGGCTGCCTCGGTGACGGCCTCGGTGGTGTCTATGCCGGAGATGACGACGTCGAAACCGGAATTGAAGAAGTCGTCGGCGACCTGGGTGGGATCGGAGGTCACGCCCGGGATGTTGAACCAGAAGCCGATCCAGGTGACCTTGAACTCGAGCTTGGCCGGGTCCTTCTTGAGGTAGTTGACCCACGCGTACTTCGCGCCGAGGTAGGCGGAGGAGGCGAGGCGGCGGGTCTCGTCGTTGATGAGGGGACCGAGGAAGCCGATCTTGCCGGTCTTGGTGGTAAGGGCGGCGGCGGCGCCGGCGACGAACTTCATGTATTCGCACTTGCCCATGATGT
>CAYNFM010000076.1:0-2248 GCA_964396415.1 uncultured Treponemataceae bacterium
GCCCACTACTATCCCTTCTTCGAGAAGTACGACAACCTCTACGGCAACTACGGCGGGTCTTGGTGGTCGCAGCCGGCCGAGATCGAGAGCTTCGGCGGCCCGGTCCTCTTCACCTCGAACTGCCTCGTGCCCCCTCGCGACTCGTACAAGAACCGCGTCTTTACCACAGGCGTCGTCGGTTTCGAGGGCTGCGTGTACATCCCCGATAGGCAGCCTGGTAAAATGAAGGACTTCTCCGCGATCATCGCGCTTGCGAAGACTTGTCCCCCGCCGAAAGAGCTGGAAAATGGCGAGATCGTCGGCGGCTTCGCCCACGACCAGGTCTTCGCCCTCGCCGACACCGTCGTAGGCGCCGTGAAGTCCGGCGCGATAAAGCGCTTCGTAGTCATGGCCGGCTGCGATGGCAGGCAGGGCGCCCGCTCGTATTACACGGACGTCGCCAACGAGCTGCCCAAGGATACTGTGATCCTCACCGCCGGCTGCGCGAAGTACCGCTACAACAAGCTTCCCCTCGGCGACATTGGCGGCATCCCCCGAGTCCTCGACGCGGGGCAGTGCAACGACTCCTACAGCCTCGCCCTCATTGCGCTCAAGCTCAAGGAAATCTTCGGACTGGACGATATCAACGAGCTCCCGATTTCCTTCGACATCGCGTGGTACGAGCAGAAGGCCGTTCTGGTTCTGCTGGCGTTGCTCTACCTCGGCGTGAAGAACATCCGTCTCGGGCCTACGCTTCCCGGTTTCCTTTCGCTCGGCGTCACTAGAGTCCTGGTCGACAAGTTCGGCATAAAGGGCATAACCGAGGCTAAGGCCGATGTCGCGGCTATGATGTCGGGCGCGTAGGCGGTTCGTCCTGCCGCGATCGTCCGTATTGAGTGGTCAGCGACCTTCCGCGATAGCGGAAAGGAGCGACTGTTATTGGGAGGCTTGATATGGGCAATCCGTTCGAGGACCTCAAGCATGAGCATGAGGCGATACTCTTCTCATTGAAAATGCTGAGCACGATGGCGAATCTTGCAAAAGAGGGAAGATCGCTGAATGTTGACGACGCACTTACGATAGTGGACTTCCTTAAGGAGTTCGCAGACAGGTGCCACCACGGAAAGGAAGAAGGGATTCTCTTTCCCGCCCTCGAAAGGGCTGGCATCCCGAGAGAAGGAGGTCCTATTGGCGTCATGCTCCATGAGCACGAACTTGGGCGAGGACATATCCGCGAGATGGAACGGTCGTTGCGAAAGGAACCGATCGAGCTCGGCGCATTCACACGATCGGTCGGTGCGTATCGTGGCCTTCTCACCCAGCATATCGAAAAGGAGAATACGGTTCTCTTCCCCATGGGCGAGCGGGCCCTCGACAGTAGAAGCCAAAATGCAATCTTCGAGTTATTTGAAGAACACGAAGAAAAAGTGATCGGAGCCGGACGTCATGAAGCATTGCATGCCATGCTTGATGAGTTCGGGGAAAAGTATCTCTAGGCTTCCTCGCGGCACTCGAGCGACGTAGACTCCTCGAGTGGCAGTTTTGCAAGAACATATATCGCAAGGACAGGAGGGGGGCATGGATTATAACGTGGTTGCGGTGAAAGTATCGGATCGGGAAGGTGTTTCCCGGGACATGCATAAAGTCCTTACTAAGCATGGATGTCTGATCAAAGCGACAGGGTCGCAATGAAGATAACTCGTTTTCAGGATGGAGCCGTTGTCATGGCGACGTAAGTATGACTGGGCGACAGCTTTATACTTCGGCTGTCGCCACGGTCGTCCATGTGACTATGGAAACCGCGAAATTTGTCAGATCAAGCCATTTGTTTAACGGTAAGGTTCTCAGAGACAAGAAAGGGGGAAATTTTAATCGCTCATTCTTTGAGGAATTGGGTTTTCTTTTTCAATTGAGGAAAATACTAGCGCGCGAATTCAGCTAACAACGGTTGCAACCGACTCGGAGAAAATATCCTGCCTCCTCTTCGACGCAAAGTCCGTAATTTTACTCAAAAATCCCGCAATTTTTCGCCTGACGCATGCCAGGCCGACGTGTATATTCCTCCCCAAGTAGGCGGCATCCATATTCACCGAAATTTCCCATCTATGAGATAAGTCAAGCGGCTTGGGAGTATTTAACTTAATGAGGAGGTTTTTATGCGCAAAAGTTTTCCTATCGTCGCGCTCGTGGTAGCTATGGCGCTGCTCGCAGCCTGTTCACAGGCTGTAGGAATAAGCGGGGAATCACCGGGCACGGGCACGGGCACGGG
>CAYNFM010000076.1:2348-11370 GCA_964396415.1 uncultured Treponemataceae bacterium
CGGGCACGGGCACGGGCACGGGGACGATCAAAGTAGTGTTGCCGAATTCGTCAGGGAAGGGCCTCGTGGACATCGGCTTCGCTAAAACCAATACAAATTATTATGAACTTTTCGCGTATGGCGTGAACAATATTTATTCGATCTCAAATCTTTCCTCGTCAGGCGGATCCGTCACTGTAGCGCCGGACTCGTACACCGTCATTGTACTCGCGGGGGTTAATGATGGCTCAGGACTTGCAGAGATGCTCGGCAGTGGTCAAGCCACCAACGTAGTCGTAACGGCGAACACTACGACGCCCGTCACCATAACCCTGACGAACGCGACGTTTTCGATAACCGCTCCAGCGAGCGTGACCACTAATGCCACGTTTAATGTTACCGTGGCGGGTGATTCAGGGTGCGCCGACGTAGTCGTCAGTGGAGCTACGGGCTTGTATCAGGGCTCCACGTGTACGCCGATAGCAAGTTATCAGCTCAACCAGGAAAGCTGGAACTTCGTGAATGGGCCAATTACCGCTCCAAGCAGCGCGGGCTCGGCTACGTACCAATGGGACGGGGCATATATCGGCTTTATTAATCTACCCTTCAAGAGCGGTAGCACCGGCTCCCCGAATAGCGCGACGGGAACCTATTGGATGACGCCACGGGCAAATTCAACCCTGACTGCTATCAATACCTATTGCGCTGTATCGGTAAATTTTCTTAATCCACCTCCGTCGCAGATCACGACAACCGTCACCTGGGGAAGCGGCCAATAACGGAAGGTGGGGTCATCGATCGGCCAACGCCATCAGGGCCGCAGAAAGAAAATTAGCGGCAAATGGCCCTGCGAGGCCTTTCTCGCGCGACAAGGCGACGATCGAGCCGCGGAATCATCCTTGGCTCGGCCTTATGGATGTCGCCGGTGTTTTATCGGTTCGTTCCCCTCCATGGTCTCCCCGGAAACGTACCGGAGCGCTTCGCCGCCTGGAGCGCTCCGGCTTTATCAAATCCTAGAAAACCACCGCCTTTGGCGGTGATGCCGTCCGTGGACGCCGAAATATCGATATAGGATTCTTTAAGGTCAAATATGAGGCAATATTAAAAGGAGGCCGAACAACCTGAAAAGGAACATTAAGCGCTACATTCCCAGGTATAAGTTTCACGCGAATGCGTGCTCGTAGTTCTGAAACCGGCTTTCTTCATCCGGACCCCTCTCTGTAGCACATCATGGCGCTATTTCTTGATTGCAAAATGAATATCCCAAAGACCTCTCAACTCACATCAACCGAGAAATCGAGCGTTGTGTGAAGCACCACGATTTTTGGCATGGCTCCAGAACTGCGGAAACACAAGCGAGACGCTTCATTTGATCTCTGGCATGCTTTTCACTTTTCAAGCAATCTCAGGGCATGTCGAAATAGTCGCACCGGACAAAAGGTTGAAAGACCCAACCGCTTTGGTTTTGGAACGATACTTTCACCCAACACCCCTCTGTGGAATCGATACTTTCGCGTTTATAAGTGATGGCAATAACCTGGAATTTGTCGTTCTTCATCAATTTGCCGATGACCTTTCCTTGAAGACCCGGGTCTGACCGCAGCCGAACATTGTCGTCGGAGCATATGCCGTCTTGCGGAGCCTCCAGAGTGAATAGGGTAGATATGTGTTTACTGAGCAGAAACGCATCCATCTCTCTGCTGGGTGATACCGTGAGAAGATTCGCCGGATATCCGCCATTGCGTGTGCTCTTGACATTGCTTGTGTTGATGTTGGCTCCACTGTCTAGAAAGGCCTGAGCCCACTGAATGTCATTTTGCGCGACAGCAGTCGCCAATGGTTCCAGGTACGTAGCTTCTGGACTTTGATCGGGCATCTGGACCAAATGCGGATCGAGGGTGATCAGTTTTTTGACAAGATCGAACTGCGCTGCTTCATATGCAAGATTAACCGGGTTAGCGAATGAGCAGCCACCAAGACAGTAGTCAATATTCGGCATTGTGTCGCGCATTGCTTTCGCAAGCAGGTAGATTCCTTCGTAGCGCTTTTCCTGCATGAGACCCCTGAACGGTTCCCAGTCATAAAACGCATTCGGATTTGCCTGGGATACCCCCGAGACGGCACGCACGTACTGAACATAAGCATCATACGTGTCGGCGGAGGGGTAGGAAGGGATTTTGACCTGGTCTTGGGCGAACAAACTGCCAACACTCAACGACACACAAACGGTAACGATCATCCGGCGTAAGAAAGACACTCGGATACCCCCTTTTGACCTGCCTGCGTCCTTAATTGGAAGGCTTGCTCACTTAAGCCTCTCGACTCTTTCCATGTTATTGTGAGCTTATATTCGATGGCGCCCGAATACGCACGATGGCGCTGAAGGAGCTATGGCAGTCGGGAGAAGAGCGCCCCGTTCCAGCCGAGCCGCCCGAGCACAGATGATTCCTGGTCATTCTTGCTCATTAACGTGAGAACGTTCTTCTGCCCGCCCTTGTCCGAGGGAAAGACGAATTCGATCCATTCTCCCTCGCCGCCTGCCTTGCTTCCTGCGAGATAGGTCGTCACGAGGGTAGGCCCTTTGGCGTCGATCTGGTAGAGCGCAGCCTGGTCGAGCCAGCCCTCGTCGAAGCCTGCAGGCACGGAAATGGAAAGGAGCACCACCGGAGGAGAAAACCCCTTGTCGGCGAGCACATCGATATTGATCATGTTAAAATTGAAATCTTCGCTGAAGCGCTCATCGGGATTGTCTGGAATCCCGAGGTCCTGCATGCCGAAGAGGTTTTCTGCCGCCGTAGAAGCGGACAGCCGTGGGACGGGATAGGCTAGTTCCCACAGGCTCTTCTTGTCTGAACAGGCTTTGAGCGAAATTTTGCCGGAAACGCCGAACTCCTGCGAATATGTATTGGGTATGGATACACCTTTGAGGGCCTCTTCCGCGACCAGAATCTCCGCCTTCGAAAGCGGTCCTTCGAAGCCGATGAAGGGATCCCCCGAATCATTGAGCGGAGTCAGGTAGATCGTTGCGTCGTCACCACCGGGGATATGAAAGTAGTGGTGCAGAACAAAGTCTCGCTGATCCGCGCTTAGTTTGGGAAGCACAGT
The DNA here is from genome assembly GCA_964396415.1 of uncultured Treponemataceae bacterium. Classification (GTDB taxonomy): domain Bacteria; phylum Spirochaetota; class Spirochaetia; order Treponematales; family Rectinemataceae; genus UBA1306. Next base: position 5,433 of record CAYNFM010000076.1, read on the forward strand.
GTCCTTGAATACGGCTTCATTCATCTGAGTAGGCACGGCATCCTGGTACGAGCGCAGAACCTGCATGAGAATGCGGTCGGACGAACCCTTGCCCTCGAGATCGGCGACGCCCACGCTCTTGGCTAGGAGGCCGCCCCAGACATAGCCCTCCTGTCCCCGGCAGTCGATTTTGTACCAGTAGTCCGAGACCCCATAGAGCGTCTGCTGGACGCTCGTCTTTTCCACGATGGCCGCGGTGTCGCCCGTCATCAGCTGGGCCAAAACATTCGCTCCCGTGTCGGGAGTCTCCCTCACGTTGATCTTGTCCGAGTAGGCGTAGGCGGTCTCTCCCTTGTCGTAGCTCGGGACGCTGTATGTCACCGGCTGCTGCGCATAAGCGACCCCGAATATGGACAGGAGCGCGCCGATGGCAGATCGGACTGCAAAGCCTCTATTTCCTGTGATCACTCGTCTTTCTCCCTCTTCCGTTCCTGAATCGAGCGCCAGAGCACCTGCTCGAAGTCGATTGTTTCGCCGAGACCGAGATCCGTCATGGAAAGATATGTATCGCTCTGATTCGAAGAGCGAGATCGCTTTTTCCCCGAGATGGCGCTTCGTACTTCGATATAACGAACCTTCTGGTTCCAGGTCTCTTCCGTGTAAACAGTGGAAAGGCCGGATATCGACCTGAGAGGCCAGGACTTTTTCTTGTCGAAGGCAGCGCCTATCGCGTCGGCGTCGGCCCGACCCGCCAGCAGGGCGATGGGCAATCTGCCATAGTGGAGCTCCTTGGCGTCAAGTTTGAGGGCGAAGGCCTTTCGCCTCGCACTAACCCCGCTAATGAAAAGTCCGATGCCGACGACGAATAGAACACCGGCGATGCATGCCAGGATGACAAACAGGGAATTAATGCTTTTACCCTTCAGGAGGAGACCCAATGCACCGAAGCCGAACGAAATGAGAAGACAGATTATGGACGAGCCGAGAGTGCCGCCTCCACGCCATGCGAAATAGTCCGTGTCTCCGAGCCGCCGTTGCAATACGGTGGGCGGGATAGCCGGCGACCTACGGAGCTCCGCGGGACAACGCGAAGCCTTAAGCTCGACTATCCTTCTCAGTTCCGCCGCCCTGGTCTGGGCATCGCTTCGATGAGCATGCTCTTCCAACATCCAGGCAGCGCCGTTGGCCAACCTGGCATCGACTATATAATTCGTTTCTTTCTTGACAGTTGGATATCGCGTATCGCCCCTGAAAGACATATGTGAATCCATCCTATCTGGCGAGTCTTGCATGGCCTTTTCCGTCGAGAATTGGACATATTCGTCCGTCGGCGTATAGGTCGCATAGGTATGCACTCCGAAATCCACGATATCTTCGTAATCATAGCCCGGCATCGCCGCGCCGTCCTTTGCGTCGGCAGGTGCTGTCACCGAGCTACGCGATACGATCATCCGGCCGATCCTGTTGTCGAAAAAGAAAGCCTGGGGGTCCTGCTTCGTATTGGGAATCAAGACGGCGATCCCGATGAAGAGAGGGATGGCGAAACCAAAGACGGCGAAAAAAGGCGGGACGACGAGGTAAGCCACTACAAGCTCATGCGTTCGAGGAAGGAAGCCCAGGATCGCTCCCCATTCGCGCCATAGTCCCCCGAAGCCAAAACCCACGAAGGCGACGAGTGCCCCGATGATGGCCCAGCAGAAGAAGATCGCGGCGATGCCGCCCCGCCATTCCATCTCGTGCTGCGGAATCGCCACGACTTCGAGGCCGTCTTGCACACCTGCGGGGCGCTTGGCAATCCAGGATTCGCGCAGGATGTCCATCAGGACCTGTCCTTCGGACTGACCCCATTGAGGAGACGCTGGAATGGCAATGACGCCCCCGGAGCGACAGTAGAGTCGGTAGAGGCCGATGTCCTGGATCTCTCCCCAGGCAAGGACTGTTCGAGATATACGAACAAAAAGACAACGGCTCTGAATCCGTATGCGATCCTCGTCCCATACGATGACATGACGACCGAAGACGGCGATTATCATGGCCACGAGGAAGACAAAGCAAAAGATCGAGAAACCTCCAACCCAGAACACGTGCTCTCCCGATATTCCCGATCCGCCGGGACTAAGGGCCAGGACAATCACGAGCGCGTCAACCGCCGCGAAGACGATCGCCAGGAAGAGCGCGAAAACAGCCGGGCCGACTTTCCTGGGCAGTGTAATCCACTTAAGTCCTCCGCGACCTGAATGGAGATGCAACAAGCGTTTCACGCGCTCCTCGATTTCACTTTTATCGCCCATATTCCGCACCTCTGTGTCGGCCGAATTCTATCAGTAGTCTATGGGAATTGCGCTCTTCGCAAATACGCCGCGCATATCGTCCCACCGGAATGACAAGTTTTGATCTGGCGGGAATTCCGCGATATCGGGATTGTGACGCAGGTCGGGTTCGGCGGATATGTCCTGACCTTCCTCGCTCATGGAGAAGATGCAGGGCATTTCATAGGTCGCCCCCAGCTTTTTCTCTGCCTCTGAAACGTGCGGCCCCTTATAGAAATCTTTCGCCGAGTATGAGAGAAGGCTGGTGCGCTCGAACAACCCGGAATCGGCGTGATAGCCGAGGGCCGAGAGCGAAAAGACTTCCTGTGCCCACTCAACGATGGCTACGAGGGGCAGGCCCTTGTATCGGCCTAGGATCTTGAGCTCGACTCCGCAGGAGTCCGGGCCGCTGCCCGAGTCCCACTCGAAGAAAGAAGACTCGCCGTCTTTTGTCTTATGGGACGCGTTCTTCCATGCGTCCCGTGCGCTCCGCCTGTCTTTACTGCTAATCGCCAGATCCGGGACACAATTTTCCGGAAGGAGGACGAACATATCCGCGGCCGTTGCATCTGATTTGGGCAGATCGGTCCTGTCGATCATCGCGGGTTTGGGATTCTGGAATCGCGCCTGGGACTTATCCCAGGCGCATTCCAACGCGTAGGCCTTGAGCTGGTCGAGGTAGTCGTCCGCTTTCGCGAGAGTCGGAGCGCCTTCGCCCACGAGAACCGTGCGCGCCGCGCGGAACCGCACTGTCGTGCCATAGCGAGGAAGATCGTCGAGATACCATTGAGTCGTGCTCGCGTCTCCCTCTCCGACATAGGGGAGCAGTGGCTTCTCCGTGATCGGCGGCAGTATCTGGTCATCCGGAATGGGCTTCCATGAACTATCACGAATATCGAAAAAGGCATGATAGAAGTTTTGTGACTCCATGGCCGCGAAATTGTACGTCAGCGCCGGAATGCGCGATTTGTCCGCCCGCTCAAAATAGACGAACACCAGAGTGAACTCGTATTTACCGTGATTGAACCCCTCGATTTTTATATAAGCGTTCGGTATATCGATCACGACGGATTTTTCCGCAGTCCCCTTGGTGTCGACGCTCTTCGAGAGAAGCTGCCGGCGGAACTCGAGATCCGCGCCTTTTACGTCCAGTTTGTCATCGCTGTCCGCGATCCAGAGCGCAGCCGGAAGACCGGGTTCCCACTCCTTGCGTATGATCGACGGACAAAGGAGAAAGTAGTCGACGACGGTCTTGTTGGCCTTCGCGGCTATCTGGTCGTACGTCCTTGTATCGAGCTCCTGTGCCATGAGCAGACTGTTCAATGCACAGACGAGGCCGGCGGTAATCACCGCCGCATACTTGAAACCGATCATGCTGCCTCCATTCCTCCAAGGGCGATTATCCAAAATTTGATAGTAACAGCGTAATCCGGGAACGAAGCCATGCTCTGGGTCACTCGATGTCCGGTCCCATCCGCATGCGCACGTTGTCGCTGAGGGTGATCCCATCGTAGGGGAAATTGAGTGCTATGGCGGAGGCGGTTGCGAGGAGGAGGCCGGCGACGAGCGTGGCGGCCCTTTTCGTTGTCGTCTGTCGCATTTCGGAGCCCTCTCGTCTGGATTTCTCGTCTTACTATAGAGCAATTTACACTCCCGCCCCAAAAGACGCAGACGCAAAATTACGGGATTTGAGAGCAAAATGACGGACTAAACGTCGAATTTGGTTTATTCGGAGGATGTTCGAATACCGCGCAGCTCGCTGCGAGGTCGTTCATTTTCGCCGTAAAAGCCAATACTCTTCGGGTGTCATGCCCACCAGCTTCTTGAACGCGGATCTGAAGCCCGAGACCGAGGAGAAACCGACAGAGAAGCCGGCGTCGATGACGTCGAAGCCGCGGGCCAAGAGGCGCTGAGCACTGTCTACGCGGACGCGCCTTAGAAATTGATGGGGGGTCTTGCCGGTCTCCCTTTTGAAGACCGTGATGAATTGGGTCACCGAGAGATTGGCGATCTGAGCCAGCTTTGCGACGCCGAGCTCCGATCCGTATTCGCGCAGAATCATCCTGCGGGCGCGGATTATTCCAGGATGCCTAAACTGGGGTCCTAAGGCGCCCCTCGAGACACGGCTGGGCCAGAGGCTCCTCTGGAAGTCCACGATGATCAGGGCAGCCAGGCTCTCGGCGGCGAGCCTGGCGTCCAACTCCGGGGAGGATGCCTCGGCGAAGAAGCGGGTGAGAAGGTAGCTGAAGCCCTCGGGCGCCCTCACCCTCTCTTCTTCGAGATCGATCCGCCCTAACTCGAAGAGCTCCTCGGCGGTCGATTCCATGAAACTGCGCTGGATAACGGCGCTATAGATGGGCGACTGGATCGGCATAGTCGCTTCGGATCGGAAGGGCATGTCGATTCCCATCGGGATGAACGTCGGCCCCGTGGCTTCGCGGAAGTCAACGCGTCGCCCGCCGATTACCCCGGAAAAATCCAGTGATTTAGACTGAAAATGGAAGCTATACGAGCTAAATGAGATGTTTGCCGTGGACACGGCGCGGCATTCGCAAAGAGCCAATTCGGGCGTAATCGCGACGGAGACTTCCGCGGCGATATCCGTGGGAGGACGAGCGCCGAAAGCGCTCGAAATCGAGTCGTTTGCGACCATTGCTACCTCTCGACGACATCACGCTTTCTGAAAAGCCGCGATTTCAAATAACCGAGACCTTACCTGATCCCCGACCAGAATTCGCTAATACTATTAATATATTCCCCCATATTCGTCCGTCAATTGCCTGGATAAACCTACCCATTGAACGCCACATCCCGGTCATCTCTGCGCCTTACCACTGACCATTTCGTCATCGATCTGGCTGCGATATAGTAGGATGAGAAGGACAGGAGGAGGCTAGTGGTAGTGGCAAAGTGGTCAATTCTTCTTATCTTTTGCGCATTTCCCCTAGACCCTTTCGGAAAGGGCGCTGCACCTGGGGGGCCCGACCCCGATGCATTGGTCGCCCATGTCGAGTGTCTGCGCGCGGCTAGCTCCTCCTCGGATAGCTAGACTACGGGATGGCAGGAGTGGTGAGGTGTTGGCCGGCGGTCGGATCGATCGACGGGCGGGGCATTTTGCTTCGGGGATGCGTGGCTCTCCTACTCCTGCTGAAGGTATCATCGTCATTGGTCGGAAGGCCAAGGCCGGTTCCGCGGCGGAAATCTTCGGACCGGGGAGCGCATCAACATCGTTGCGACGAAGGAGGACTTGCGCGTATGGGATACCGGTCCTGGCGGAGGCTGCATTTTATTGTTAGTCCGTGGAAGACTTACCTACGACGATTGGGCAAAAGGGCCCGCCTCGGAATGAAGCGGGCCACAAACTTAGGCATGAAAGCCAATCAGTAAACTCGATTGCCTATTGTCATTCGCCGGCTCCTTGATAGACTCGTGCGCGCAGCCTAGCGATTCACCATCCGCTGGCTAGCCTCAGAGTAGCGGTGCCCGACGACCTGCAGCCTTGCGACGGCCTCGTCGATCAGCCGTAGGTCCTCGGCGTCCAGCTCGAGGCCGGCTGTTCCGATGTTCTCCTCGAGTCGCGACAGCTTAGTAGTTCCGGGGATGGGAACGATCCACGGCTTCCTGGACAGTATCCATGCGAGGGCTATCTG
>CAYNFM010000076.1:11470-17477 GCA_964396415.1 uncultured Treponemataceae bacterium
CCTGCTCCATGGTGTCCATGCCGGAGATCGCCCATATGAGCATGACCTCATTCCACCAGCACTTCAAGGCGGTGACCTCCATGAGCCCGTTGCAGTACCAGAAAACCTTGAGGCTCCAAGAGGCCAGGCGGCTCATGCTCTCGAAGATGCTTGACGCCGGCGATGCCTGCCAACTCGTTGGATACGCTAGCGCTTCCCAATTCAGCAGAGAATACAGCCGCTTTTTCGGCGCCGCTCCGACCAAGGACGTCGTGCGGCTGCGAGATAGATTGCGGATATCCGGCGAGCAGCAAGGCGCCAGTTAGGAATGATGGAGACCGAATGAAGCCCAAAATACTAGGGAAAGACCTGGACGTGTCCGCGATCGGACTCGGCTGCATGGGATTCAGTCATGCGAGCGGAGCGCTTACCGAAAAGGCAGAAGCGCTACGGGCCATTGGTCGGTCCGCGGAAATGGGTCATTCGTTTTTCGACACGGCGGAATGCTACACTGGCGTCAACGCCGATGACTCCATCTCCTACAACTTCGTGATGGCGCTTCTCATCAGCGTGTTCAACGCCATCGCGACGGGGGACGCGAAGTTCCCCATGGCCGCGATATTCGTCGATTGGATCGTCAAGGCGGCTATTTTCGCCCCGCGGCATATGAGCGGCCGCTGGACGCAGTTCCACGCGATCGGGGCCAGGTGAATCCTTGCCGCAGCCAAACAGCAATCTCTGCATAATAAAAGGCGACGGCCGAGCTGAAAGCTGTGGCCCCCGCCTGGATCTCAGGATCAGTTGCTGAAGGCTGCCTTCACTCTCCAGCCGGGAAGTCCGTCGAGGCCGCGGTCGCTGTCTGCGTCTCGTAATCCGCTATGCGAGCCTTCAGGGTTGAGATGGTGCTCGCGAGGGCTTGGGACCCGAGGACCAAGCGTAACGGCGCGTGTTCCTTTTCGACACTCTCGATTATGCGGGCGGCCATGCGGGCGGGATCTCCGGGAGCAAGGCCGTTGGCTGGATCCAGCATCTTTAGGAATGCGTGGGCTGGATTCCCATCATAGACAGGCAGTAGATGTGCGACTTTTGCGCTGCCGTAGCGGAACTCGGTGCGCGCCCCGCCCGGCTCGACAAGAGTCACTCCGATGTTGAAAGGCTTCACCTCCTGGGCGAGGGCCTCGCAGAAACCCTCGATCCCGAACTTGGTGGCGTGGTACAATGAATTGCCGGGGAAAGCGACCTGCCCTCCGTAGGAGGAAAGCTGAATGACCCTGCCGCCCCCTTGCATCCGTAGATGGGGCAACGCTGATTTGATCAACTGAATGGAGCCGATGAGGTTCGTGGCGATGATGTCGTTGACTTCAGCGTCGGAGAGCTCCTCGGCGGCGCCGAAGAGACCGTAGCCGGCGTTGCTCACCACCACGTCGACGCGGCCGAAGCGCTCGAAGGCGCTATCGACAAGCCTATGGATGGCCGGAACATCAGTCATATCCAGAATTTCGCAACTGAAGGACTCGGGGTGGGAATCGATCAGGTCCCGGACCTTGCTTTTGTCGCGGACGGTCCCGATAACCTTGTCGCCCCGCTCGAGCAGCTGCTTCGTCATCTCTTTGCCGAAGCCGCTGCTGACACCGGTGACTAGCCATGTACGACTTTTCATGGGATTGCCTCCTCATCTCATATGGCCAATAAAGGCCTCGAGTTCAAAGCTTGCCATAAACCTCATCGGTGACAGCCTCCAGCCATTCGTTCGAGGCGCCTTCTGCCGTCACTTCCACTGCGAGATGCGAAAACCAGCTGTCTTTGGCCGCCCCGTGCCAATGCTTCACTTCGGGAGGGATGTTCACCACGTCTCCGGGGTGCAACTCCCGTGCCGGCTCGCCCCAGGCCTGGTACCAGCCTTTGCCTCCGGTCACGAGAAGGATCTGCCCTCCCTTGTGGTGGATGTGCCAGTTGTTCCTGCATCCCGGCTCGAAGGTGACGTTCGCTATCGGCCCGCCTTTATCGGTCAGGGGCTGCAGATATGCATGCCCGATAAAGTACCGGCAGAACACCTCCGGTAGCTCCTTCCCCATGGGAAAAGCGCTCGGATTCTTCTTCTTTTCGCTCATCTCAGCACTCTCCTTATCCTTCGTCATTTGCCTTGCGCCGCAGCCTCGTTCACGCAGCGCAGGGCGTTCAGGCTGCGCGGATAGCCGATAAAGGGCAGGCTCTGGGAAACGATCTTTATGAGAAAGGCTTTATCGTTTCCGATCCTCATATTGGCCGCGGCATGGCTGACGAGCTGGGGCTCGCATCCGCCCTGGGCCGAGAGGAAACAGAAGGTGATCATCTCGCGCTGCCGATAATCCAAGCCTCCTCGGGTATAGTAATCGCCGAAGCAGTTGTCGGTCAGCCAGAGGTTAATGTGCCGGCTTTCCTCGGGACCGGACTTATAGAAATCGTTCATCCCGTCCCCGAAGATATCGACCTGAGCCTTGGCACCCGCTTCGAGGCGGGCATCCGGTGTCGTGGTCGCCTGGGGCTGGAGCGGGAGATCTATGCCGCGGGAAGTCAGGATGTCGTCAACTGCGCGCAGGAAGGGAAATACACGCCCAATACCGAGGTACGCCACGGCCTGATAGACGATTTCTTTGGCCTCGACCGGTGTGACCCCGAAGTTGAGGGCGGCCGGGACCATTGCCTTGAATTCGTCGATTCCCTGGCAGCCAATCAAGGTTGCCAGGATGACGATCATCCTCGTGCGGTCGTCCAGATCGTCGGCGTTCACGACTTCGTCGAAGGCGAAGTTGTCGAAGCTCTCGATGAATTCAGGATCGGTTTCCAGGAAGCTTGAGTGATAACCGGGGAACATCCTTTCGTGGTACCGCTTTGCACGCTCGCTGATTGCCATATGTATTACTCCTCCGCGTCACTGGCGCTCGTATGCATATCGCCAGGCCTTGAAGCCATCACGAGGCTTGCAAGATTTCTTTCAAGTGCTTCGTAATCTCGATATGCTGCCGGCAGAGAGTCTCGCACCGCTGGCATCCTATGCAGTCTCCCGCCTTCCCTCTAACTTGCGAATGATTGAAGTAGTTCACTTCACCGTAGACAAAGTTGCACTCCATGGTTTTCCTAACTTCGTCAACCACAAGAGAGACTCTGAATCGGCACTAATCTGACGATAAATATTATAATAAAAAGCGCAGGCTGTTATTTGCCTAAATCTTTCATTCTTTTGCTCAATATGGCGAAATGTGCCTAGTTTTCGAGACAATATCTCCCCAATATACGCATAAGTGCGCCTTTAAGGTGGCGCGGAACAGCCGAGCAGTACATCAAGGAAGGCGAGAATGCGGTGAATTGGACGCGGCTTTCCTGCCATGGCTTCAGCTCTTTGTCCTTGCCTACAACCTTGGGAACTTCTTCCGTCAGGCTGCACTGCCAAAGACCGTCCGCTACTGGACGATGACAACCCTGCGGGAGAGGGTGATCAAGATCGGGACGAAGGTGGTGCGTCATGCGCAGTACACGATCTTCCAGATGGCCGAGGTTGCCGTGTCGCGAGAATTTTTCTCGGCCATCATCGACAGGATCGGGTAGATTGGCGAGATGGTTGCGAATACGGCGTAGGAAGACTGGTCGGGAAATCATGAACGAAGGGATACTTGTCGGGCTTTCGGCTTCGGGTCGTCAGAATGGCCGCATAATGAGAAATTCTAGGTTAACGCACTTATTTCTTGAACCCAGGGGCAGGAAATATGTATTAGGGGATAAGCCAAGCCTCTTGTTTGAATAAACTCAGAGACGGCCGCGAGAATTACCGCTCGCGGGCGTTTGTTTATCTTATACTAAAGCTCTCGATCCCCGGGAATTAATCTTGCTTCCACCACTCCTTGCGCTCGCCCTGTCTCTCGAGCCCTGAAATCCCGGGGTGTGACGGCAAAAGTCTTATAGAAGAGCGCATTGAAATTGCTCTTGGAGTTGAAACCGTTCTCGAAGGCGATCGTGAGGATCGTGGAATTGGGCATTTCGACGAGATCGCGGCATACCGCCTTGAGCCGAAGTCCGTTGAGATAGCCGCGGAAATTCGTGGAAAGGCTGATCTTGAAATGGTAGGAGAGTCGCCTGGGATCTTCACCGAGCATGCGCGCGAGCTTGCCAAGCGAAAGATTCGCATCCCGATAGGGGGCGGTTCTCTCCATGAGGAGGTCGAGACGCTTTGAAAGCGATTCGGAGTTCAGATCCCACTCGGGCCGGGTCGGCGAAGTACGGATTCGGTCGGGGCGATCGGCGGGGAAGTACAGGATGGTTGAGGCAGTCAGCGTGAAGACGATGGCTATCGAGCCGCTCGAGACGATGGCGAGCTTGAGGATTTCCCTATCCCGGGCCAAGCAGCCGTAGAGCGCCGAGAGCGCGCAGGCGAGGTATAGCGCGAGGAAGATCACCTGGCTGCGGAAGAGCTTCCGGTGGACGACGTGGCCGGACGCGTTGACTCGGTATGCCACGACCAGGCACAGGATCATCGAAACAGCGAGGCAAAGGAAGCTTGCCGTCGAGAGCCAGCTCAGAAGGGGACTGGAGAAATGACCGGGCGAGTCGTCTGGAACCCCCGCGACGCTCGGCCGCGCGATCGCGTTGTAGGTACCGAACCCGATGATGAAGAGAGCCAGCGGGATGAGGAGAGGGACGGAGCGCCGCAGGGCTTTGCCGCCGCTGCGCAGTATTGCCGTGGAGGCCAGATAGAAGGTCAGCGATATCATGAACAAAAAGGAAATGTCGGAGGACCAAAGGGCCGCCGGCAGGACGATATGGCTTTCTGCCGACCAGAAATAGAAAAAGAGATAGGCCACGCAGAAGCAGTCGAGGGCCATGGTTTGGTGGATAGGCGTTCTATTTTTGGTAAGGAGTTGGGAGCAGGCAAAGAGGAACATGACCACTCCGGTGGAGAACTCGATGAACGCCATACTGTTGAGTTTATTCCGAGCCGCGGTCCAGGTAAAGTCCGAAAAGAAGGAGGCTTCCGAAGCAGATCTTGTCGCCGTCCGCCCTTGGATCGGTCAAACCGGAATTCAGGCTTCCTGAAGGAGTGACCTGCTCTCGTAGAAGGGATCGTAATTGTCAAAAATGGTGGATGAAGAACCGCGGAGGCGGCCCCCCTCGGGAGCCTCGCCGTCCTCTCGAGCGCTTAAAATCTCGCTCTGCCTCTTCCTCGGCGTGGCGGCCTGCAACACGCCTCTCCAGCACGACCTTTTCAGCGTTCTCGGCGCCCCGAAAGCCTATACGATCGTCCTGAGCGCGGGAGCGGGGGGCAAGGTTTCCGCGACGACAACGAAAGAAAACTGCTCGGAGAGCTCCGTTCTTACCATAAAAGCGGGCAAGGAAGAGACGATCGGGATTACCGCAAAGTCCGATGCAGGCTATTCCTTTTCAGCCTGGGCCATCCAGGAGGGGACGGCTTCCGTCGTCGATTACGCCTGCTCCTCGACGAGCCTGACCACCCAGGCTTCGAGCGCCAAAGTCACGGCCAGCTTCATCCCAGACCACTACCTGATAAGCTAGGCCGCCTTTCGGCGGCCTGACGGGAGGGGCTCGCCTTTCGCTCATCGCCTTCCTGGCGATTCGCTCCAGGCCGGGCTTAGCGCTGGCGCGCGACATCCCTGTCGCGCTTTCCTCGCTACCGCTCGGCGCGCCAAACCTATGCGCCCTCCGGGCGCAGATCGCAGGGAATGGATTGAAAAAGGTCGCCCGCGAGCCCGGCTCGCTTTGCGACCTGCGCTACGAGGCCCCTCTGCTCCCTTATAAGTTAGGCCGCCTTTCGGCGGCCTGACGGGACCAGAGGGGCTCGCCTTTCGCTCATCGCCTTCCTGGCGATTCGCTCCAGGCCGGGCTTAGCGCTGGCGCGCGACATCCCTGTCGCGCTTTCCTCGCTACCGCTCGGCGCGCCAAACCTTCGAGCCCCTCTGCTCCCCCATAAGTTAGGCCGCCTTTCGGCGGCCTAACGGGACCAGAGGGGCTCGAACCCCCGACCTGCTGCTTAGAAGGC
>CAYNFM010000077.1:0-16629 GCA_964396415.1 uncultured Treponemataceae bacterium
ATGTTATAAACTGCAAATAAGTGGTCTCTGCTACTATACGGAGTTATGTTGGATATCGACGACGCTAGGATCTGCCCCGGAGATGAGAACCATCCTCGGGGCATCCATTTGGGAGAATTAACCGATAATTTTCGTCTCAGGATCGCCAGAAGCCTACTCCGCCTCTGTTTCTTGCTAGGGGTCGTCTTTCTCGTACCAAGTTTGATCTTTGCGCTACATAGTGGCGATTTCGGTTTCCTCATTGTCTGCTCAGTCTCCTATTTCGCTATCGTCGTACTCTACCTAAACAGGTCGATCCTAGGAAAGACGCTCTATATCTCCCTCGTCTCGCTCGTTTTCTTTCTTGGTGGGTACCTGCTCTTTCGTTTCGGAAACGTTTCCACCGGCGAGACTTGGATTTGCGTCGCGACTATCCTTTCCGTCGTATTCTTCGGTCTTAGGGGGGCGATCTACGCCTGCATTGCTCAAGCCTTGGTCTTCCTCGCGGTCGGGTTGGCGGAGACCGCGGGGTTACTTTCCTGGAGGGAAAACTCCCTTCTTTTTTCCCTGTTCGCATTCGAGGGTATCGGTCTGGGCGTAATTGCCTCCATCGCCCAGTTTTCCCTGATCCAAGGCCTGCGTCGCTCAATAGAAACGCGCGGAAGACTCATAACGGCCCTGCGACAACGAAAGTCCGAACTTAGGCGGGAAGCCGCTGGCCGCCATGACGCTGAGCTCAGGGCCGAGTTCCTCGAGAGCCACGATCCCCTCACCCGGCTACCAAATCGCGAGAGCTTCGAGCTCGATGTCGCGAGGGCCATCGAGGTGGCGGCGCGGCGCGGGAGGCTTCTGGGGGTCATGGCCGTAGGTATCGACAGATTCAAGCGCGTCGGCGAAATCCATGGACCCGGCGCGGGAGACGCGATCCTCATCGAGTCCGCAGGCCGCCTCGCCCGCTCTTTCCGGATCGACGACGTAGTCGCCCGCTCGGGCGGCGACGTTTTTCTGGTCCTCTTGTCCGAGGTGAAGGATCCCGATGACGCGAAGGAGATTATCGACAAGTCCCGACGCGCCTTCGACCGCTCCTTTTCAATAGGAGGAATCGAGATCGGCCTATCTGCCTCTTTCGGTCTTGCGCTGTACCCCACCGATGGAACTCGGCCGGAGACGCTGATCAGGGCTTCGGAAGCCGCCCTCCATCTATCGAAGGACGATGGTCCAGGATCATACCGACTGTACGACGCGGCCCTTCACTCGAGGCTCATCGCGAATTCGCTCATAGAGCACGAGCTCAAGGGAGCGCTTAGATCCGAATCCTTCTTGCCGTGGTTCCAACCGAAAGTAGATATCCTAGGCCGGATCGTCGGCGTGGAGGCGCTCGCGCGATGGCGTCTGCCGGAGGGTGGCATGAGGCAGCCGTCGGACTTCATCGGGGCGGCGGAGCGCTCGGGTTTCATCGGCGAGCTCGGCCGCATCGTCCTGGCCAAAGCATGCGCAAGCGCGGCCTCTTGGGAGAGAAAGGGGTTTTCGCCGATCCCGATATCGGTTAACCTCTCTCCTTTTCAATTCCGCAGCGATTCGATCGTAAAGGACGTGCGAGCTATTCTATCCGCTACCGGCCTCTCATCCTCGCGACTCGATCTCGAGATCACGGAAAGCGGGATCATGAAAAACGGGGCGGACGCGATAGAGAAGCTGGCCGAGCTTAAGGCTCTCGGATGTTCGATTTCGATCGACGATTTCGGAACCGGCTACTCGTCCTTCGCGACGCTGCGAGATTTCCCCGTCGATTGCGTCAAGCTCCCTCAATCCTTCGTCGAGCCCCTGCCCTGCGATAGGAGAGCCACGACAATCGCCGGAGCGGTCATTGATCTTGCGCATAGGCTCCGCTTTTCCGTCGTGGCGGAGGGTGTAGAGAACGGGGATCAATTCGCCTGGCTCAGCGAGGCGAATTGCGATCAATACCAGGGCTTTCTTTTTGCGCGGCCGATGCCCGAGGCGAGCTTCGAGACAGCGCTTGCGATCGGGCTCTGCCCGATCGTACAATGACCGTGGAGGCGTTCCCCATGAATCATCTGCTTTCCTGGGAACTCGCCCTCGTCCGCGACGCGCAAACCCTCGCCGGTCCCGCTCTGACGGCTCTGATGCGGGGCCTCAGCCTCCTCGGGACGGAATATGGCTACCTCGTCCTCCTCCCCCTGATCTACTGGTGCGTCGATAAGAGTCGGGGACTGAGGATCGGCATCCTCGTATTCCTATCCTCCGTCGTCAACCTCAGGCTCAAGCTGATCTTCGCGCAGCCGCGACCCTACGACCTGGATCCTTCCCTCGGGATGGTGAAGGAAAGCGGTTACGGCCTGCCTTCGGGGCACGCTCAAACGACGACGGTCTTTTGGGGTTCCGTTCAGGTCCTGTTCCGACCACCCTGGAGCTTGGTCCTGGCGATCGTCCTGCCCTTCCTGGTCGGTTTATCGCGCATATACCTCGGCGTCCATTTCCCGACTGACGTGATCGCGGGCTGGGCGATAGGCGCGACGATGCTCGTTTTCGACCGCCTACTCGGAGACAGGATCGATCGATTCTTCGCAGGTCTCCGCGATACTCTCGCCCTGGGTTTCGTAGCCGCCGTCGCCCTTGGAATGAACCTTCTCTATATTCAGGATACTTCGTCCTCGGGAGCCTTGTTCGGATTCGCCGGAGCGGCTATTTACTCAAAAAGAGGAACGTCCTTCTCGGTCGCGGGCTCTTTCCGAAAGAGAGCGCTGCGATACCTCTTCGGAATGGCGACCCTGGCCATCGTCTATGCCCTCCCCAAACTCCTTCTCGCGAGCCTCGAGGTCGGCGGGCCGCCGCTCGTTCGCTTCCTTCGCTATGCCTTCGTCGGCGCATGGGTCGCCGCGGGAGCGCCATGGCTCTTCCTTAGGATGGGCTTGGCGGATATCGAAGTTGATGTCTATTCCGCGAAGGAAAAAGAAGGATCGGTTATCTCGAAATAGGTCGAGACGCCGGGGCTCATGTACACCTTCCGGTTCGAATCGATGACGATGACGTCGACGCCCTTCTCTTTGGCCAACGCCATCCCTTTCTCTCGGCCCATCGCGAAGATCGCCGTCGTAAAGCCGTCCGCATCGAAGGATTTCGGCGTCACGATGGTCACCGACATCAGCCCGTTGTCCACGGGGTAACCGGTGCTCGTATCGAAAATATGGTGATAGCGCTTGCCGTCCTTGATGAAAAAGCGTTCATAGACGCCCGAAGTGACCATCGTCTCGCTTGTCAGGTCGGCGATTCCCAGGTATACGCCCCTATCGGTCGAGAAGGGGTTTTGGAGCCCGATACGCCAGGGCTTGCCGTCCGGCCGATTGCCCTCGACGAGGATATTCCCCCCTAGGTCGATCACGGCTCCCCTAACGCGGGCCTCGCGGATGAGCTTTAGTACCTCGTCCGCGGCATAGCCCTTCGAAGTGGAACCAAGGTCGAGGGCCATGCCCTTCCTTTCTAGGAAGACTCTTCGCTTCGACTCGTCCAAGACTATGCCTTTCCATCCGACCAAGCTCTTGGCCGCGGCGATTTCCTTCGGTTCCGGCAGCCTAGCGTGATCGGTTCCGATACCCCAGAGCTTCACGAGCGGACCCACGGTCGGGTCAAATGCCCCTTTGGACCAGGCCGAAAGGTCGAGATCGCGCTCGAGTATGGCGAAAGCGTCGGGCCCCACCGCTACCGGCGATATGCCGGCAGCGGCGTTCACCGCATCGATCTGGCTGTCGGGCATGTTGACGCTGAGCTCGGCTTCTATTTGACGGAGCCTGGCGAAGATGGCATCGAGCAAAGCCTCGCTTCCGCCTCCGACGAGCCGGACCGTACAGGCCGTATCGAGGACGAAATCCGATCGGAAAAGCTCTCTAGGCGAGGTCTGCGCACAGCCCGAAAGGAAAACGCAGGCAGCGAGAAACGGTAATAAAAAGCGGCGTGATATGCTCATTGCCGAGGAAGTATGCCGGGAAATCTACATCGTTTCAATGAACGAGCCTTGTTGCATGTCAGGATAGACCGGACTCCCGGCCTATTGTCGTCTCTTCGCCGTGCCCGGGAAATACCCGCGTCGTAGGCGGTAGGGCGAAGAGACGTTCGAGGCTCGCCCCGAGGGCGGCCTGATCCGAGTCGGGACCGTCCGTACGCCCGACGCCATCGCGGAAAAGGGTATCGCCAGAGATGAGGATAGCGGCCTCCTCGTCGTACAGGCACAAAGACCCTCGCGAATGCCCCGGGCTGTGAATCACCCTATAGGAGCCGTCAGGGAGGAGGTCGCCATCCGAGAGGAACATCTGCGGCGCAGGGATGGGCCGCCAATATGCCTTAAAGTAGCCGAGCGCGTGGATGGCGGCGAAAAGCGTCCTATTGGTTTCCTCGCCTTGCTCGCCGAAGTAGGAGGCATCCTCTTCATGGGCAGCGAGCGGCACCTTGATGCCGCGCGTCCGCCAAGCGTCTAGCAGCTCGGGTATCGCGGCAGTATGATCGAGATGGCCATGCGTCGCGACGATCAGAGCGGGAACAAGGCTCCGCGAGTCCAGGAAGGAGAGTATTCGCAGCGCTTCGGCTCCGGGGTCTACGAGAATGCAAGAGAGGCCTTCCACGATTACATAGGCATTCTCTGCAATGGGTCCCACCGTGAGCCTCTCGAGCATGGTAGCCTGATTTTAATCTTTAGGGCTTGGGGGACTCAAGCGGTGCTCTTTCCCCTTTATGCCGCCTTCGCGGCGGCCACGCTTTTTTATCTCCTCATCCCCATAGCCGGCGCTTTCAGGCTACGCAACCAATGGAGGCGGTTCCGGGAACGGGTTATCCTTTTAACTCTTGCTCGCGCGCTCCGTTACAGCGACCTCGCAGCGGCCGAACGCGAGGGTCGCGCGACTGTCGGTCGCTTCCGCCTCTATGGGAAGATCGAAGCCATCGAGGGGCTCGACAGGATTTGGGTACGGGGAAAGGACGTCAGCGCTTTAGTGGACCTTTCCCGCGCTCCCCTCTACGTTGCATCTCCGGCTCTTCCCGAAGCTCGAGCCGCGCCCGGCTCGATAGAGCGCCTACGTTATCGCTCGGTTTCGTCGCTGGTCGAAGGGACGAGCATCTTCGTCGCGGGTCTCCTCACGATCGACGAGGGGCGCCCCGTCTTCGTCGACGCTCCCGACGAGAGCCTCGTGGCGGTCTGCCACGACGACGGCGATGCGAGGCTCGTATCCCGGCTCGTTGCGGGTGGCCGCGCTCAGAACGAATACTGGAACTACCCCACGCGCGTATCGCTCGCCCTCGGCCTCGCCGTCCTCAGCGGTATACTGCTGCTCTTGAGCAATTCCCAGTTCCCGACCTTGCGAGCTTTGATCTTCCTTGCGGGCGCGGCCCCCGTACTCCCTTTCGCGCCTCCGGGCCTGGCGCTTTTTTTCGCCTACCGCAGGCTCTGGCGCCGCGCCCTCGAGGCGCGAACCCTGCGAGACCTCCTGAGGCTTCCGCTGCGCTTTTCAGGAGCGCGGCACATCCTCCTCGAAGGAGATACTCCGCCCATAAATGCGACTTGGATAGGCATGAGCGAGTCGGGGGCCGACCGTCGCGACCCCCGGACGCTCACGCTGTTCTCGCCGCAGGAATCCGAGGACAATGGCGCGCAGACTTTCGTCGTCGAAGGCGACCCCGAGACTTTGGCGCGCCGCGTCGAGCGCAGGGCAACCCTGTATGCCGCGACCGCGGGCCTCTGCTTCGGTCTCGCGATCGCCGTCAACTTCGTTCTGGCCTACGCCGTTTGGCGATGGGTTCTTTAGCGGGTCCATGAAAGGCTCCTTCGATTCCTCGTCAGTCGGCTACCGCTTGACCGTCGCGCTTTTTCGCCGGGCCGACCGAGAGCTTACGACCCCTGAATTCGTAGCCGTTCAGCGCCGAAATCACTGCGTCCGACCTTTGCGGATCGATATCCGCGAATGAATAGTTGTCGAAGGCTCGGACGTCGCCGATCGATTCTGGAGAGAGTCCCGCGACATCGATTACAAGGTCGATCAAGATTCTCGGGTAGAGCCTCTGCCGCTTCCCCATCGAGAAGAAGAGGGTGACTCCCGAGCCGGCATAACGAGGCCGCGGAGGCAGTGCCGATCGCTCGGCTTCTTTAGCATGTAATGCCCGCTTCGTCGTCTTGCCTTCCGCCTTAGCCAGCTCATCCGGCCCTGGCTGCTTGGCCTTAATGTCTTTTCGCGGCTCCCTGATCGGTGAAGTCAACGGTTCCTTGGATATCGAGCGGCCGGTTGAGCGGGACAAGCCTGCGGCCCTGAGAATAAGCGCCGCCGCCGCGTAGGAACGAAGACGGAAAGGGACCCTTTTTCTGAACGCTACCCGTATCTCGTCGAGGGCGATCGGGTCCGTGGGATCGCGAAGCTCGGCCAGAATGCCGTCCAGGAATGCATCCAGGGCATCGGAAGGAAGCCGGTTCGCGACGTTTTCGCTTGGCACGAAGATCTCCTTGAAGCCAATTTTCTCCTATTCTCTACGAAAGCCGACGGCCCGACAAGCTCTCATGGACAGCGGAGACCGCATCCTGTAGAGTCGCTATCGTATGCGACGATTCATTATCCTGCCCCTAGGCCTTATGCTTGTTTCTATTCTCGCCCTCGTCCTGCCTTCTGCACTTATCGCGCAGAGCCCGGCCCTCGCGGGAAACCAGAGCGGTGCGGATGCTCAGGCAAGTTCTCCGACGCCCCCTATGATTCCCGCTCAGTCTCCGGCCGTACTCGATGATGATCCGGCCGATCTCCTCGGCTTGAGCCTCGCCGATTCTCTGTCTCGCTTCGGGCCTCCCGCCTCTGTATGCGCGGTAAGGGGCGATGCCGCTTGGCAGGACGATGTGGCTTTCATTTACGGCGCTGGATATACTCTGTTTCTGTACGGGGACCGGATCTGGCAATTCCGCTTCACGAAGCCATACCCCGGCTCGATCTACGGACTCTTTCTGGGCGATACCTTGGACAAGATCCTGTCGGTACTCGGCCAGCCTTATGAGAACGGCCCCGCGTTCGTCCTATACCGGATGCCTTTTAAATCCTATCCGGTCAGGCTCCGCCTATCTTTGGAGGAAGATCGAATCACGGATGTATACCTCTACCGAGCCGATTTCTAGGAGGGATGACGCATGCCTCTGGTTTGCCTATCGCTCACGGCCAGGACCATCTCCGAAAACCTCGCGGCCCTCGATCGCTATCGGGGGAAAATCGACATCGTAGAGCTCCGCGCCGATCTCCTCGATCCGTCGGAAGCCTTCGCCGTTCGCGATTTCCCCGTACTCGCGAACTTGCCCTGTATACTCGCGGTACGACGCAAGTGCGACGGCGGGAGCTTCGTCGACGGCGAAGGCCAGCGGCTGGTCATGATCGCCAAAGCCATCGCCTACGCCAGGACCGATCAGAGCGCGAACTTCGCTTACGTAGACCTCGAGAGCGATTTTCGCGTCCCTTCCGTAGAGGAGGCCTGTCATACCTTTGGAACGAGGATTATTCGCTCGCGTCACTATCTCTCGGATATGCCTATAGATTTCGACGAGGCGTTGAACGATCTCGCCCTCGAGGCTGACGAGATCCCCAAGCTCGCAGTCACGCCCCACGGCGCGGACGATTTCGCCAGGTTCTTTACATGGGCATCCTCCCTTCCTCCGGGAGAGCGGATCCTTGTAGGAATGGGGGAATATGGTATGCCGAGCCGAGTGCTTTCGGAGCGCATTGGCTGCTGCATCGCCTATACGAGCGCCCTTCGCGCCGGCTTGCCGGTAGCGGCACCCGGCCATCTCGATCCCTCGACCCTGGAGGAGACCTACCGATTCTACGATATAGATCGTCACACGACCGTCTATGCCCTCGGTGGCGGCGGCAACGTGCTCTCTTCTAAGACGCCGGTACTCCACAACGCCGCGTTCAAGGCCGCCGGGATAAATTCCGTCTACGTCCCGATGCCGGCCGGCGACGCGGCGGCTTTCCTGTCGGCGCTCGAGGCTACCTCCGCCCAGGGCGCGGCAGTCGCCGTACCCCTCAAGGAAGCCCTGCTTCCCTACCTCTCTCGACGCTCGCCCGAAGTGGACGACATCGGGGCCTGCAACACCCTCGTTCGCGAGGCTGGCGGCTGGATGGGCTACAACACAGACGCACAAGGCTTCGAGAGAGCCCTCTCCGAATTCATGGGAGGATCGGACTTGCGCGGCTTGAAAGCCACGCTCATTGGCGCCGGCGGCGTCGCCAAGGCGATAGCCCATGTCCTTTCCGGCCTCGGCGTACGCACGGTCATCCTCAACAGGACGGTCTCAAAGGCGCGCATCCTCTCGCAACGCTACGGCTTCGCCTACGGCCCCTGCACGGAGCATTCCACTGAACTTCTCGCCGCGCACGCGGACATCGTCATTCAAGCCACGGTCGTCGGCATGGACGGCGAGCGCCAGGGCGATCCCCTGGACTGGTACGATTTTTCCGGCCGAGAATCCGTTTTTGACCTCATCTACCGTCCCGAGAGAAGCCTCCTCCTGGAGCGCGCGGCCGCGGCAGGCTGCCGCATCATGAACGGATGGAAGATGCTCCGCTACCAATCGGCGGCGCAATTCGCTCTTTGGACTGGCCTGGAACCGCCGTCCACTTATTTCTCCTAAGGTGCAGCATGTCCAAATCAGCCTTCGTAGCCATCGCCGGCAGGCCCTCAGTCGGCAAATCGACGCTTGTCAACTCCCTCTGCGGCGAAAAAATATCCATCGTCTCTCCTGTGCCGCAGACTACCCGTAATGCCGTCAGAGGCATAATCAACAGGGCAGAGGGCCAACTCGTCTTCCTCGACACGCCCGGATATCATATCTCGGAGAAGAAGCTAAACCTACGTCTCAGGGAAGTCTCGATCGGGGCCCTCGCCGACGCGGATATCGTCCTTTACGTTGTCGACGCCACGCGGAGGCCTGGCCCCGAGGAAGAGGCCATTGCCGCGGCCCTCATCCCTGCGGCCGAGCGCCTCGTCGTCGCCATCAATAAGATGGACTCGCCCGAGGCCGACCCGGAGGCGTCTCGCGTCTTCTTGTCGGCTAAATTTCCCGAGGCCCATGTCTTCGAAATCTCGGCGCGCACCGGCTCGGGCTTAGATGAATTGCTTGCCGCCCTCTACGCCCGCGCGCAGGAAGGCCCGGCTTGGTATCCGGAGGAATATTATACCGATCAGGAACCGGTCTTCCGCATCGCGGAGATAATTCGCGAAAAAATATTCCTCCACGCGCGAGACGAGTTACCCCACGCCGTTTATGTTTCCTACGAGGATTCATCGCGCGGGCCGAACGGCAGCCTCCTCGCCCAGTACGACCTGGTCGTGGAGCGCGAATCTCAAAAAAGAATCCTCATCGGCAAAGGCGGCTCGATGATCAAGCGAATCAGGGAAGATGCCGAGAAAGATCTGGCCGATATCTTCGATTATGAAGTCAAGCTAAGACTCTCGGTCCGAGTCGACCCCGATTGGAAGAAGGACGACAAAAGGCTGGAGCAATTGATTTTTTAATGACGATCATGGAACATCGCCTACAGGCGCCATGTAGAAGGCGAATTCCTCTCCATCCCATAGGATAAGATGGTCCAGATAAAATAGGCCGCAGCGTCCCGCCGGATGGTTCCGTGCGAAGCGGAGAGGTGATCTTCCTCGACACCATATCCGCCCTATCGAAGTAGACCTCCGCCCATTGTTCCTTCAGCAGATTCCGCCTCGCGAGGCATCTCTTTTTTCGTCCTGCCCAGGGAACTACATCTCCATGATCGCCTCCATCTCCGAAACGACCTTCGGGCCATCCATCGCGAACATCGGCTGACTCCTTCCGCCGCTCCAATCGATCGGGCTTGAGCGAACTCAACGAATTAAATATACATTATAGTCCAGGAATGGCGGTCGCATGAAAACGGGAATCGGGGACAGGAGGCGTCTCATCGCCCTTATCGCGTCCCTATTGACGCTAGGATTCGCTGGCACGAGCTTTTTCGGCTTCATGGCCTCTCGGCAAGCCCTCGAGGCCTCGATCGCCGATAATGAGCTGCCCGTGACTTCTGACACGGTATATTCCGAAATCCAAAGGGACTTGGTCCGCCCGATCCTGATTTCGTCGATGATGGCCTCGGATACATTCCTCCGCGACTGGATCCTCGCGGGCGAGAAAACTCCCGCAGAAATGATCAAGTACCTAGGCCAGGTGAGGACCAAGTATGACGCCTTCACGAGCTTCATGGTCTCGGAAAGAACTCGCATCTATTATCAGTCCGACCGAATCCTCAAGCAGGTCAGCGAGAGCGAAGATCGAGACGTATGGTATTTCCGCGTCAGGCTAATGAAGACCCCTTACGAGATAAACGTGGACCGCGACCTCGCCCATGCGGACACATTGACGGTTTTCATCAACTATCGAGTGCTCGACTACGGCGGTCGCTTCATCGGAGCGGCCGGAGTCGGCATCAACATCGCCGCAATAAGCGGCATGACCGCCGAATACCGCCAAAAATACGGACGCTCGGTCTATTTCGTCGACAAAGACGGGAATATAGTCGCAGGATCCCCAGGAGGCATCGACTCCGCTGCCGGCGCCGCGCCCAAGAACATACACGACATCGACGGACTGTCGAGCATCGCCTCTCGCGTCCTTTCCGCCGATCGCGGCTCCTTTCGATACATGAGGATGGGCAAAGAGTGGCTCCTCAATGTGCGTATGGTAAACGAGCTCGGCTGGCGGCTCTTCGTTGAAAAGGACGAGAACGTGGCCTTAGCGGGGATTCGCAGAGCCCTCGAGCTCAATCTCGCGACGTGCCTGGCCATCACCGCCCTCGTTCTCCTGCTGACGAGCTTCACCATCAACCGTTTTCAATCCCGGCTCGAGCGGACGGCTACCGTAGACGGACTTACCGGCTTCCTCAATCGGCCCGCGTTGGGCATCCTCGCGAATCAGGCATTTAGGGAAATGAAGCGCGACGGTCGCTCGCTTTGCCTCTTCATCGCCGACCTGGACGACTTCAAGAGCATCAATGACGGCTTCGGGCACCAGACGGGTGACGCGGTCCTCGTTCGATCCACTCGGGCGATACGCTCCTCCCTGCGCGAATCGGATCTGGCCTGTCGTTGGGGCGGGGAGGAATTCCTCGTGATATTGCGCTTTTGCTCCCTCGCCGAAGCCATTCTCATATCGGAAAAGACGCGGGCCGCCCTCGCGTCCTCCGACTCGGGAGGACCGCATATAACGGCGAGCTTCGGCGTCGCCGAGCGCGCCCAGGACGAGGACTTCGACAGCCTGATTCGCCGCGCCGACGCCGCATTGTACAGGGCCAAGGCCGAGGGCAGGAATCGAGTCTGCGCGGCAAAATAGGCCTTAGCCGTTCAATCCGCATTTTTTATGATCACACCGAAGCACTCGATAAGCGAAAGAACGTCCGGTACGCTGAAGACGGCCTTTTTGACGTTGTTGCTCCTCGGGTCTATCTCGTAACCCTTGGCCTCGAAGAACGAGGCTCTCTCAAGGTTGCAGCCGTGAAACAGCGTTTGGCGGAAAATCGATTCGTCGAACCTCGCCTCGACGAGGAAGGCGTTCTCGAAATCGCATTCGTCGATCCTGCATCCCCAAAAATCCGCCCTCTTCATCTTCAAGTCGCTGAAATTGCAATTCTGCAGATGCGTTTTCGAGAAGCCGCAATCGAAAAGCAATTGATCGCAATCGTAGAAATTCAGGCCGACTATCTTGCAGTCGAAAAACGCGACATTGATGAGCTTCGAGCCTTTGATAGACGGATTCGAGAGGTTACATCCCGAAAAAGCGCAATCCTCGAAGACGGAACGCGACAGATCCGCCTCGGTCAGGTTGCAGCCTTCAATTTTACAGCGATAGAATTCCTTCCCTGGGATGGAAGCGCTGGATAGATCGAGTCCTTCGATGTTTTCGCTTTCGTACGAGTCACGATCGAGATGGATCACGACAGCGTTTCCTTTCGAAGGTACCTACTCATTCTTGGCAGAAAAATAGAGCCTTCCGATTCGCTCGCCTATGCTCCAGTACTCCCCCGTGAGATAGACGACGGGATCCAAGGACCCCATGCGAATATTGCCCTTCTCGTCGAGCCTGTCTTCGTCGACACGCATCGCCGCGACCTGCCCCAGGAAAAGGTCATGGTCGCCGATCCTGAGGATATCGATCACCTCGCACTCGATGTTCACGGGGCATTCTTCTATGCCCGGAGCTTTCACCTTTATGGAGGGGATGGGCGTTAGCCCGAATTCGCTGAACTTATTCCGACCGGCCCTGCCCGAAACCGTCCCGCAACGATCGACCTTCTGGACCATCTTCGCCGTCGGCAGGTTGATCACATATTCCTTGGTTTCCCGGATGAGGCCATGCGAGTAGGTCGCCGGGCGGATCGCTATTCCTACTATTACAGGCTTGCGGATGCTGATGTTGAACACCTCGCCGAGGGTGATGATATTCGCCTCCCCTTTGCCGTCGCAGGAAGTGACGAGAGCGGCCGGCGAGGGAGAAATAGGGCGATAGGGCTCGACTTCTCTTTTCATTGGGGCCTTAGCCGAGCTTGTAGCCGAAGCGGCGGAGCATGGACTTTCGGTCGCCTTTGTCAGCAGCGCTCTCGAGCCCCTTGGGAGAGAAACCGTCCACTGCCCCGAGGATGGCCGCTCCCTGATCGGTCCGGGCCAGGATGAGCTCGAGGGGATTGGCGGTAGCGCAGAAGACGCGGCAGACCTCGGCGCAGGCCTTCACGCGATCGAGGACGTTGATGGGAAACGCGCCGAGACCGATGACGATATAAAAACTGTGACCGGCTCCAGTGGCGCGGGCGCAAGCGACCGCGTCGGCAACGAGAGCCGGATCGTTTCCTTCTGTACGGACGAGACAAGGGCCCGAAGCCTCGTTGAAGGCGATTCCCCACTTAGCCGCCGGAATCGAGGAGACCATGATCTCCGCCAAGTCCTCGACGGTCTTTATGAAGTGGGATTGGCCCACGATGATATTGCAGTCCTGGCTCCAGGCGAGCCTCACGGTTTCGATGTTCATCTATCCCCCTTAGGCAGCTTCGAATCCCGGCTTCCGAATCAATCGGGGTCGAGTTCGACCGGATCCTTCATTTCTCCTTGGAGATATAAGTAAAAGAGGCCAGCAACTCGTGAAAGGCGCTACGCTCGCGGTCGCGCTCGTAGGCGCTCCGACTGGAAAGGACGAAGACGAAATACGCATCCCTTCCTTCGTAATAGGCAATGGACTGATAGTAGCCCTCATTGCTATCGTCGAAATCCTTTTGGACGAAGCTGTACTCCATGCCGGGAGAAAAAGGCTCGAGGTCTCTGACCAGGGTACCGGGATTGGGTTTCATGAACGTAGTCTGGTCGGTCTCGATGAATTCCTCCAATGTGGCCGGACCGTCCGCCTTTTTCGGGCTAGGACATATATATATATGTAGTTTCGTCGGCGAGTAAGTATCGCCGGCCTTATAGAATAGACCCGAGATTCCCTGCCAATGCAGGCTCTTGCTGTCCCAAATCCAGCCCATGGGCGCAGATACGAGAAAGGCCCACTTGTCTCCCTCGATCAGCCCCCCGCTTTGGCTCTGCGCGACGGCGAGAAATGCAAATAGCGTCATTAGCATGGATATTGTCGCTTTCTTTGCCATATTCCCCCTTTGGTCGCGCCGACCCCTTAATAATTGTTCATAAATGGATTATACTCGAACTATCTTCGGTACATCGAGCATATACATGGAATTCCACGAACTCAATCTTCATCCCGACTTGCAAAAGGGTATCGATGAAGCGGGATTTACGACCTGCATGCCCGTTCAGGAAATGGTTTTCTCGCATTCCCTCGCGGGCGGGGACATCTACGCCCAGTCCCAGACAGGCACAGGCAAGACAGCCGCTTTTCTCATATCGATCATGCAGCGCATCATGTCCGAGTCCTCGCTTCGGAGCAAGAAAGTCCTGATCCTAGCGCCCACCAGGGAATTGGCAGTACAGATCGAGGCCGAAGCCAGGAAATTGGGCAAGTATCTGCCTATCAGCGCGGGAGCCTTCTTCGGCGGCGTGAGCTACGGCCCTCAGGTTGATATGCTCAGGGCAGACGTACAGATCATCGTCGGCACCCCTGGGCGAATAATCGACCTCCTCCAACAAGGAAAGATGCTGTTCAAGGAGGTCGGGTTCCTGGTCATCGACGAGGCTGACAGGATGTTCGACATGGGCTTCATCGACGACCTGCGCCGGCTCCTTCGCTACCTACCTCCGGCCGAGCGGCGCCAGACTTACCTCTTCTCCGCGACGCTGGGCCTCCGGGTCAAGGATCTGGCCTGGGAGTACATGCGCGAACCCAAAGAGATTTCTATAGAGCCCGAGAAGGTTACGGTCGAGCAGGTTACTCAGGAGCTTTATCACGTCGGCTCGCATGAAAAGCTTTCCTTGCTTTTGGGCCTCCTCGAACGCGAGAAGCCCGAGAGTTGCCTCGTCTTCTGCAATCAGAAATTCATGGTCGAGGAGCTCGCACGCAGACTCAGGGTCAACGGACTCGATTGCGAATTCATCATGGGCGACCTGCCCCAGTCCAAGCGCCTCGAAGTCATCGAAAGACTCAAGGCCGGAAGGATACGTCTCCTCGTGGCGACGGATGTCGCGGCCCGCGGTCTCGACATCGAAGCGCTCCGGCTCGTGGTCAACTATGACGTTCCGGAGGACGCCGAGTCCTACGTTCACCGAATCGGCCGTACCGCCCGCGCGGGCAAAGCCGGCAAGGCCATTACTC
This sequence comes from uncultured Treponemataceae bacterium, assembly GCA_964396415.1. Taxonomy (GTDB): domain Bacteria; phylum Spirochaetota; class Spirochaetia; order Treponematales; family Rectinemataceae; genus UBA1306. The sequence goes on from CAYNFM010000077.1 coordinate 14,789, forward strand.
TCGCCTGTGAAAAATTCGTCTACGGACTCTACGCGATAGAGAAATACCTCGGCGTGAAGATCCCGGTAATATCATTCGACGAATCTCTGCTTGCGGAGGATAGGAGCGCGGGGCTGCGCTTCTCCCGCGATCGCGGCGGCGAGGGTCGCAGTCGCGACTCGCGGCAGGGCGCGAGAGGCTACGGCGGCGGCAGGAGCGGTGCCTACGCGGGCGGGCGGTCCGGCGCAGGCAGATCGGGTGAATCCCGCCACGGCCTTGCCGGCCGCGACATCCTTCCTTCTCGCGGCGGACGGCAAAGCCCGGCTCCGCGCCAAAACGGGCAGAAAGCCCCGCAGAGCGGCCGCAGGCAGCAGTCCGGTCAGAGCCCGCAAAGGCAAGCTGTGTCGCCCTCCCGTCAAACGGCGGCCCCTTCTCCCCAAGCGCAACGCCAGGGCCCGCCTAGGCCTCAAGCCGCGAAGCCTCGGGCCTCTGAACCCCAACGCCCGCCCGCCCAGACCCCCGCTGCCCCCGAAACCCTGAAGAAGTCCGGCATACTCGACAAGATCAAAAGGCTGCTGAAGAGAGATTAAGGAACTTTGCGAACGACTCCGAGCCTTTTGCGACGCTGCCTCAACAACTCTCGCCGCAGAAATACGCATAAGTGATGGGCGGCACATCGGCGCGAGCAGCGAGGGCGAATATCGCGTCCTGCAAAAGGATGTACTGTTCCTCGGTAGCTACGAAGCCTGCGGGAACGACGGCAGGTATATCGATCGCGAAGTCCCTATCCAAGAGCTCGTCGACACAGAACCGAAGCGGTCTGAGCGTCGAGCCGTCGAGCGGAATATGAAGAAAACCCTGGATCGACCCAGATCGGCAGGCTTCGGACTCGTTGATCGCCATGAACAGCATGTCGACGACGCGGTACGCCACGCCCAGAGAAAGCCTAGCGCTCCTGTCCGTCGAAAGATCGCGCCAGGCGCCGAGCAAATCCCTCCCCGTCCTTCGTATCAGCCTATCGAATTGCTCCTGGTTGATGACATAGTGCGCGCTCTTGATCATCCTTGGGACGTTGTCGCCGGCCCATCTCGCGAACAATTGGACGGTCCCCGAGCGCCTCTGTCCCAGCGGCTTGATCCATGCTCCCCGTGCCGATCTATGTGCGATTTCCCCAGCCGACTGTTCCACGCAGGGCATGACGAAAGATTTCCCGAATTCGGATAGCGCAGATACTGCTTCTCCGACATCACGGAAAATATCGACTCGCTCAGGTTTTTTCATCATCGCTCAACGAGAAATCGATCCCGGTCGTCAGGACCTTGGTATTTCTTTCGGTCGTGCAAGGCCGCCCAATATAGGACGTTCCCACCCTTGGCACTTACCCGGAGACCCCAGCTTCCGGGTTCCTTCGCGAATTCTTCACGCAACTCTCGAAGGCAGGGACCACTGATCTCCAGGGACTCCGTAGTCCTGCCATCGGGGTGATCGAGCTCGACGATAGCGCTGCCCTCGCGCACATGCAATAGAAGTTCAAGCTTAACGGAGCTGCCGTTCATTTTAAAAGCGACACTCGCCCTGCCTTCTTGGCCGTCGGAAAGACGCTCGCAATTAGAAGCGAACGAGTAGCCCTCTCCGCACGAAGCACCGGTCAAAGCGAGCGCGAAGACCTCAAAAATAAACGATATTAAGCGAACGAGGCCCTTCGCGTACGGATGACCCGGACATTCCGAATTCCAGGACAAGCCGAACTCCCTTATTCGAATCGAGGATAGTTGTCAGTATATGCCCCTTTTTCATATACAGCAACGAAAGATCGAAGCGGAAAGCCTGCTCGACGATAACCAGCCTCTATACATGGTCAT
>CAYNFM010000078.1:0-16506 GCA_964396415.1 uncultured Treponemataceae bacterium
GCTGGCGCAGGGACCAGCCCGCGCAGTAGCCCGAGAACATGGAGAGATCGTGGATATGGAAGTCGGCGTCCCGGTGGGCGGCCGCGATCTCCTCGGGGTAGATGTTCTTGAGCCAGTAATTGGCGGTGATGGTGCCGGAATTGTGCAAGATGAGACCGCCGAGGGAGTAGTTGACGTTGGCGTTCTCCTTGACCCTCCAGTCCACCTGCGAAAGGTAGCCGTCCATCGTCGAGTTGATGTCCAGCATGAGCCGGGCGGCGTCGCGCATGGCCTCGTGCTTGGCGCGGTAGAGGATATAGGCCTTCGCGACCTTGGCCTCCCCCGCCTCGATGAGGGAGGTCTCGACGAGGTCCTGTATTTCCTCTATGGCGGGTATGGAGTTGGGATGCCGAGCGGACATGAGCGCGCGAAGCTTGACCTCGACGAGGTCGACGACCCGCTTGAGGGGCTCGGGCGGGACTCCCTCGACCGTCGCGGAGCCGGCGCCGAGCGCGCCTACCGCCTCGAAGGCCCTGGCGACGGCGGCTTCGATCTTCGCCCTATCGTAGCGATGCACTTCGCCCGAGCGCTTGACGACATGGCGCGTCGGCTGGGCCTCGAGACGAGAGGTCCCGAGGATGGTCTTCCACTCGGGGAATATCTGCTGTCCGGCCATCATCGCCCTCCCCTTCCTTCGCCCTGCTCTTCCATGCTTTCGATTTCACGAAGGAATTCGGCCATGGTCTCGAACTTCCTATATACCGACGCGAAACGCACATAGGCCACCTTGTCCAAGGCATACAGCCTGCGTAGGACCATCTCGCCCAGCTCGACGCTGGGAATCTCGTTGACTGCCTTTCCCTTCTGCGCGGCCTCGTCCTCGATCTCGTTGACCAAGTTTTCTATGCTGAGCTGGGATACGGGTCGTTTTTCCAGGGCGCGGATGACCCCTCTCTCGAGCTTCGAGCGCTCGAAGGGCTCGCGTCGCCCGTCGCGCTTGACCACCATGAGGGGCTTTTCCTCTATTCGCTCGTAGCTTGTAAAACGAAGGCCGCAGGAACTGCATTCCCGACGGCGGCGGATGCTCTCGCCATTGGCGAGAGTTCTACTATCTATTACCTTGTCGTCGAGACTTCCGCAGTGGGGACAACGCATCGCTCACCTTATTTGTATGAAATTCGCTGATAACTCTACATCGGTCTGCGTCCAGCCATCGGATAGAACTACTACAGCTAGAGGCAGTCCAAAGGGCAGCTACAGGATATAGTATCGCGCTTGGTCGCTGTCAAGGATGGATTTGGTTTTTTTTGTAAAGAAATCGAATCAGAAGCGTTTTTAGATGCCCGCGCACACTCGTACTGATGGAAACGAGCGATCGTTCGGCTCAATTGGAAAAGTAGGCAGCCTTCCCCCGATTTAGGAAAGCCTCCATCCCTCATACATTTCGTTATTAGCTATGTCTTTATCATCCTGCATACATACATCGGTCCGGCTCCCCCCGCCCTATCGGGCAGTATCGCCAAGCCGTACTCCGTCTCTTCCGCAATGCCCGGTTCCGAATAGATCGGCTTGTCGAAGACCAAGGTCGCTCCGTGTCTGGCGGCCGCCCTCGCGACGACAGCGTCATTCTCTTCGGGCGATAGAGCGCAGGTCGAGTAGAGGAGGCAACCCTCGGTCTTGAGCATGATGAGGGCAGAGGAGAGGAGAGCCCATTGCCGTTGGGCGAGGGAGCGTACCCTCGCGGGATTCCACTCCGCCAAAGCCCCCTCGTCGGCGCGCCCGGCGGCTCTCGATCCGGCCTTGGCTCGGCGAAGGACATGACGCTCGCTCGAGCAGGGAGCGTCGAGGAGTATCGCATCGAAGGCGGACTCGAAGGAACGGCACATCGCGGCGGCATCCCGGCCCGTGACCTCGACCCGCTCACGAAGCGGGAGCTGAAGGTAGCGATCCAGCACAAGACCTAGTCGGCGCCGGCGCTCGGCGGAGAGCTCGTTGGCGACGAGGGTCGTCTCGGGCCCGAGGCGCGAGGCGAGGACGAGGCTTTTCCCTCCGGGCGCCGCGCAGGCGTCGAGTATTCTGCCCTCGGAGGGGAGAACGAGGCTGGAAGCCGCGAAGATCGACGCTGAATCCATGTAGTAGGGATCGAGCCCTTCGCCGGCGAAGAAGGGGACGGAATCGGGCTCGGCGGCCAAGGCGGCCTCCAGGGCGGGCCAGCGTTCGCCGAAGAGGCCGCTATAATGTTCCCGAAAAGCCTCGGCTCCGCGTCCGCCACGCTTTTTCTTCATCTCGGAATCCTAACCGATCGATACCCGGCTCCTCAATTGACCTAAGCCCCTCCTCTTTGGGATACTCGCAGACGATGAAGAAGGCCGTAATTTTCGATCTGGACGGTACGCTCGCGGATACGATCGCCGATATCGCCGGGGCGGTCAATCGCGCCCTGTCGCGAAGAAAGCTCCCCCGATTCGGCCTCGACCGCTACAAGCTCATGGTCGGCGACGGCTTTCGCGCCCTCATCGAGCGCGCCCTGCCCGAGGAGCTCAGGACGGAAGCCTACATCGAGGCGATGAGGGCCGAGGCGGCGGCGGATTACGCGGGACGCTGTCTCGAGCGCACGTCGGCCTATCCCGGCGTGCTCGAGCTCCTCTCGGCGCTGGCCGTACGGGGCATTCCCGCCGCGGTCCTTTCCAATAAGCCCGACGACCTCACGAAGAAGTGCGTCGCCGGCCTCTTCCCCTCCTTCTCGTTCGCCCTCGTGCGCGGCGAGACGGAAGACTTTCCGCGCAAGCCCGACCCGGCCTCCGCCCTCGACGTCTGCCGCCGGCTCGAAACCTCGCCGGGGGACACGCTGTACCTCGGCGACACAGGCGTCGACATGAGGACGGCCAAGTCCGCCGGGATGACGGCCCTCGGGGCGACCTGGGGCTTTCGGAGCGAGGAGGAGCTCCGCGAGGCGGGCGCGGACGCGCTACTCGCGCGACCGCTCAGTCTGCTAGAATACCTATAGGAGATGCACATGGACCGAGACGCGATAAAGGCGAGGGCCCTGGATTACGTGAGTCGCGAAGGCGACGCCGAATTCCGCTCGGAGGTCGAGGCCCTCCTCGAAACCGAGGATTGGAAGGAGCTCGAGGACCGTTTTTACCGGGATCTCGAGTTCGGCACGGGCGGGCTGCGCGGCGTGATAGGCGGCGGCTACAACCGGATGAACACCCTCGTGGTCAGCCGCGCGACCCAAGGGCTTTGCGACTACCTCAAGCAGGCCCTGCCCGGCAAGAAGAGCCTCTCGGCCTGTATCGCCTACGACTCCCGGCGCTGCTCGGACTCCTTCTCGTGGGTGGCCGCGCGAGTGTTCGCGGCCAACGGCATAAAGGCATACCTCTTCAGCTCCCTGAGGCCCACGCCCGAGCTTTCCTTCGCGATCCGAAGGCTCCATGCGGACACCGGCATCGTCGTGACCGCCAGCCACAACCCGCCGAAATACAACGGCTACAAGGCCTATTGGGGCGACGGCGCCCAGGTCATCCCTCCTCACGACGAGGGAATCATAAGGATGGTCGAGGCCGTCTCGGAGGTCAAGACCGTTCCCAGGGAAGAGGCTCTCGCGAAGGGCTCGATCGTCGTCATCGATAAGGAAGTCGACGAGCCCTACGTCGCCATGGTCGAGTCCAAGCTCCTCCGAAGAGATCTCATCAGGAAGATGGCCGGCGAGGCCAAGATCGTCTATACGCCCCTGCACGGCACCGGGGCCCTGCATTTCGAGCGCGTGATGAAGGATCTCGGCTTCTCCGTGTCGACGGTACCCGAGCAGCGCGAGCCCGACGGCAGTTTCCCGACGGTAGCCTTCCCCAATCCGGAGGAGGCCGCCGCCCTCAAGCTCGCCCTCGAGCTGGGCGCGAGAGTCGAGGCCGACGTCGTGATGGCGAACGATCCCGACGCGGACAGGCTCGGCGTCGCGGTGCCCCGCGCCCCCGGCGACTATGTCCTCATCACCGGCAATCAGCTGGGATCACTCCATCTCGATTACATCCTCCTGACGCGCAAGGAACTGGGCCTCATGCCCAAGAAGCCCGCCGTGGTCAAGACCATCGTGACCACCGATCTCCAGGCGCGCATCGCCGAGAAGTACGGCGCGACCTCCTTCGAGTGCCTCACGGGCTTCAAGTGGATCGCCGACCTCATGCGCCGCTTCGAGTCGGACGGCCTGGGCTACGAGTACGTCTACGGCACCGAGGAGAGCTACGGCCACCTCGTCGAGAACGAGGTCCGCGACAAGGACGGCATCTCCGCGGCCGCCCTCACCGCGGAGATGACCCTGTATTGGCGGTCCAAGGGCAAGAGCCTACTGGAGCGCCTCGAGGAGCTCTACGTCGAGCACGGCTACTTCGAGGAAAAGAGCATCAACAAGTATTTCGAGGGCCCGACGGGGATGGAAATAATGAAAGGCATCATGGAAGGCTACCGCAGGAGCCAACCGACCTCCCTGGGCGGGATCTCCGTCGCCCGCATCCGCGACGTCGGCACGGGGCTGGAGTGGGCTGTCGGGACACCCGGCTCCGCGCGCGAGGAGGCGCGGAAGATCGACCTGCCTACCAGCGACGTCATACAATGGGTGCTGGCCGACAGCACCAAGGTGACCGTGAGGCCCTCGGGGACCGAGCCGAAGATAAAGTTCTACATACTGCTCTCGACGAAGGTCGAAGGCGGCCGGGCAGGCCTCGCGGCGGCTCGCGGATCTTCGGCGGCCAAGGCCGAGGCGATCGCCGCGGATATCGGCAAGGCGATCGGCGCAATAGGCGCGAAAGCCGCGGGCTCTTGATCTTCCTCGCCCTCGACTTCGAGACGACGGGACTCGACTGCGCTATCGGACGAGTCGTGGAGATAGGCGCGATCCGCTTCGCCGTCGCGGCGGGAGCCTGCGTCGAGGAAGCCTCTCTGGCCTGCCTCATCGACCCCGGGATACCCATACCGCGCCAGGCCAGCGCCATCCACGGCTTATCCGACGAGGACGTCGCCGGGGCCCCGGCCTTCAGGGAAGTGGCCCCGTCCCTGCTCGCGCTGGCGGCGGGCTCGGTCATAGTGGCGCACAACGTGCGCTTCGACCTGTCCTTCCTCGACGCCGAGCTCTCGCGCCTCGGCATCTCGCGCCCCGCGGCGCCGACGGAGGACACGGTAGCCCTCAGCCGGCGCGCCTTTCCCGGCAGGGCGAGCTATCGTCTCGAGGCGATCGCCCACGCCCTGGGCATAGATATCGGGTCCTCCCATCGCGCCCTCGACGACGCGAGGACCTGCATGCTGCTCTACCTGGCCTGCGCGAATCAACTGCGTTAAGGCCGCGCCCGCGATAGCGGGCATATGATCCATTCCCTACGGCCCAGGGCCGAAGGCCCTTGGCGCCCCCACTTGCCTTCGTCTCTCCGCGCGTGTTAGATTAATTTCCTACCGATCGGAGGAGCGATCCCCATCAGTACTCCGGAAGAGGGCAGGCCGCCCGTCGACGCCGGGGAAAAGGGGAGGATCGCCGAAGGGCGCGCGCGAGGTCGTCGCGAGCGCCTTGGACGTAGAGGCCAATACCCTACGGCTGTCGCGGCCCGCTTCGGGGCCGCGGAGCGCCATCGGAATTCGCACCTTGCCGACCCGACAGCTCGGGGCGGTCGCGGCGAATTTCATGGGATCTCCATCGGGTTGGAGGTCCTGATTGTCCAACCTTCAATCCGTGGAACGCAGCTCCCTTCGCCTATTGGCGGAGCTCTGCGCCACGTATACGCCTTCGGGCCGCGAGGCCGCCGCCCTTCCCCTTCTCGAGTCGGAGCTGAGGCGGCTCGGCGCCGCGATCAGCGCCTTCCCCCTGGGAGAAGGCCGAGCGAATATACTCGCGACCTGGGGCGAGCCGCGAATCCTTTTCAGCACTCATCTCGACGTCGTTCCGCCCGATCTCCACGTTCGCGCCGACGAGCGCGGCGTCGCGGGCCGCGGCGCATGCGACGCGAAGGGCCAGATCGCCGCCCAGCTGGGGGCGATCGAGCTTCTCCTCGACGCGGGGCTCCGCGACGTCGCCTGGCTCGGCGTGGCCGGCGAGGAGAGCGACTCCGTCGGCGCGACCGCCAGCCTCGGTCTCGCGTCCTCCTTTTCGGCCTGCCGCGCGATAATCGTCGGCGAGCCCACGGACTGCCGGCTCGCCACCGGCCAGAAGGGCTTCCTTCGGATTCGCTTGAGCTGCAAGGGCAAGACCGCCCATGGCGGGACTCCGGAGCTCGGCGAGAACGCGCTCTTCGCGCTCATGGACTGGATCGCGGCCATTCGCGCGGCCGAGGGCGCATCGGACTCGCGGCTCGGAGCGGAGGTCTGGAACCTGGGCCTGATCTCGGGGGGACGCGCGGCGAACGTCGTGCCCGATCTCGCCGAGGCGGAGATATCGCTCCGCTCTGTCCCCGGCGGAGCGCTTCGCGCCGCCATGGAAGACGCCAAGCCGGAAAAGGGCTCGATCGACGTCCTGCTCGACGATCCCTGGGACTATTTCGACACGCCGCCCGGTTTCGCCTCCGCCCCCGTAGCCTTCGGATCGGACCTGCCCGCCATGCGGGCCCTGGCCCCTAAGGCCGCCGCCGTCCTCGCGGGACCCGGCAGGGCCTCCCTGGCCCATACCGGGATCGAGGAGCTGAGCCGCGAGGAGCTGGCGGCGGGCATCGCCCTCTTCAGGGACCTCGGCCTGTACTACTCGAGACATCGGTCATGATAGCCTTCCGCAGCTCATCATCAAGGAGACATATATGAATCGCATCCCCGTGACCGTGCTCGGCGCCACCGGCGTCGTCGGCCAGCGCTTCGTGCGCCACCTCGCGGCCCATCCGGCCTTCGAGCTTCGCTACGTGGCGGCGAGCGAGCGCAGCGTCGGGAAAAGCTACGCCGAGGCCTGCGACTGGAGGCTCCCCGGAGAGCCCTACGCCGGTTTCGGCGCGATGAAGGTCGTCGCCTGCGACCCCTCCGAATCGCCCGCCCCCCTCGTGTTCTCCGCCCTCGACGCGGGTCCCGCGCGGGAGATCGAGCCTCTTTTCGCGGCGCGCGGCTCGATGGTCTTCAGCAACGCCTCGGCCTTCAGGATGGAGGAGGACGTACCCCTCCTCGTGCCCGAGCTCAACGCGGCCCATCTCGGCCTCGTCGCGATACAGCGCAGGAATCGCGGCTGGAAGGGAGCCATCGTCACCAACCCCAACTGCACGACGGTTCCCTTGGCCGGAGTCCTCGGCCCCCTGCACCGGGCCTTCGGGGCCGAGGCCGCGATGGTCGTGAGCATGCAGGCCCTGAGCGGCGCCGGCTATCCGGGCGTTCCCTCCCTCGACGCGGTCGCCAACGTCGTCCCCCTCATCAGGGGCGAGGAGGAAAAGGTCGAGTCCGAGTCCTGCAAGATTCTCGGAACCTTCGACGGCGAAAGGATCGTAAGGGCGCCTATCGCCATTTCCGCCCAGTGCAACCGGGTCCAGGTCGTCGACGGCCACACGCTGGCCCTGAATCTCAGGCTCGGCGGATCGCCCGATCCCGCGGCGGTGATCAAGGCCCTCGAGGAGTTCGTGCCGGATACCGAGGGACTCGAGCTCCGGACGGCGCCGAGGCGCTTCCTCCAGGTGAGGACCGAGGCGGACCGGCCCCAGCCCCGGCGGGACGCGGACGAGGACGGCGGAATGCGCATCATGGTCGGCCGCGTCCGACCCTGCCCCCTCTTCGGGATAAAGATGATCGCCCTGGGCCACAACACCGAGCGCGGCGCGGCGGGCGCCTCGGTGCTCAACGCGGAGCTCGCCCTGGCGAAGGGACTGCTGTGAGCGGAGCCGTCGTGATGAAATTCGGCGGCACCTCCGTCGCGGATGCCGCCCGGCTTCGCGGCGTGGCCGCCCTCGCCGCCGCGCGCTCCGGCTCGGGGGTCCTCCTCGTCCTCTCGGCCCTGTCGCGGGTGACCGATTCGCTCTTCGCCGCCGGCCGGGCCGCGGTCGCGGGCAGGGAGGAGGAGGCGCTCGCCCTCCTCGCTGAGGTCCTGGTCCGGCACCGCGCCGTGGCCGCCGATCTCTTCGGGGGCGCGTCGCCCGAGGCGGTAGAGGCCGCGCTCGCCTCTGCCGAGGCCGACTTGGGCGATGTCCTCAAAGGGGCCGCCCTCCTGGGCCTGCTCCCCGAGCAGAGCCTGGACATCCTCGCGGGCCGAGGAGAGATTCTGTCCACGATGATCCTGGCCGCCTTCATGGGCGTTCCATGGATAGACGCGAGGACGGTGATCCGTACGGACTCGCGCTTCGGGTCGGCCAAGCCCCTCACGGGCGAGATAGCCCGGCTCGCCGTCGAAAAGGTGCTGCCCCTCGTCGGTCCCGGCAAGATAGCCGTGACCCAGGGCTATATCGGGGCCGACGCGTCCGGGGCGCCGACCACCCTCGGGCGCGGAGGCTCGGACTACAGCGCCAGCCTCTTCGGAGCCGCGATAGGCGCCTCCGAGATCCAGATCTGGACCGACGTCGAGGGCATTCTCACCTGCGATCCCCGCGTCGTGGCCAAGGCCCGGCCCATCGAGCTCCTGGGCTACGACGAGGCCGCCGAGCTCTCGGCCTTCGGCGCGAAGGTCCTCCATCCGGCTACCATCCTCCCCGCGGTCGAGCTCGGCATACCGGTGACCGTTCGCAACAGCATGCTGCCCGGAGGCCGATTCACGACGATCTCCCGCGAATCGGCGTCGGGGCAACCGGTCACCGCCCTCGCCTCTCGGGGCCCGGTCACCGTGATAACCATACGCACGCCGCGCATGCTCGGCGGGGCGGGCTTCCTCGCGAGCATCTTCGAGGCCTTCGGCCGCAGGGGCGTGAGCGTGGACCTCGTGGCGACCTCCGAGGTGAGCGTATCGGCCACGGTCGACGGGAACACCGTCGACGCCGAGCTCGAGGCCGACCTCGCCGAGCTGGGCGAGGTGGCGCTCATGAGGGACAGGGCCGTCGTCGCCCTCGTCGGGGAGCGGCTGCTCAAGACCCCCGGCGTCCCCGGCAGGGCCTTGGGAGCCCTCGACGGCATCAACGTCGAGATGATCAGCCTGGGAGCGAACGAGATCAACTTGAGCCTCGTGGTCGAGCGCGGCCAGGCGGCCGAGGCGCAGCGGCGCCTTCACGCCGCCTTCTTCGAGAACGAAGGGAGGGAAATATGAAGATAGGCGTATTCGGCCGCGGCAAGCTCGGGAACGCCGTCACGGCCCTCGCGTCGCGAGAGGGCGGGCTCGAGGTCGCCTGGTTCATCGACCTGGGCGAGAGTCCCTCGGGGCGAGTCGATGTCGCCTTGGACGCGAGCGCCGCCGGGGCCGTGCCCGGACACCTCGCTTGGGCCCTCGAGTCGGGGACGAGCCTCGTCATAGGCGCCACCGGATGGGATCGCTCGATCCTCGACGCCTCGAGCTTCGAGAAGGCGGGAATAGGCGTCCTGTTCACGCCCAATTTCTCCCTCTCCGTGGCTTTCATGAGAAGGGCCGCCATAGCCCTCGGCCGCTTCGCCGCGATCGAGGCCGACAGCTCCCTCGCGATCGTGGAGCGGCACCACTCGGCCAAGGCCGACGCCCCCAGCGGAACCGCGAAGCTCCTCGCCGAGGCCCTCGTCCAAGGCTGTCCCCGCTACACCGGATGGAACCAGGGCGGGGCCGAGGACGGGAAGATAAACATCGCCAGCCTCCGCGCGGGTACCGAGGTCGGATACCACGAGATCAGGCTCGAGACGGGGGCCGACGCGATCGTGCTCTCGCACGAGGCCGACTCGCGCGAGATATTCGCGAAGGGCGCCCTCGTGGCCCTCCGTTGGATCGAAGGCCGTAAAGGCCTCTTCACCTTCGACGATCTGGCCGCGGACCTGATCGACCCGCTATTCGGAACCTGAGAAGGAGACGGAAATGGACATGGAGAGATTACGCGGGCTGGGCGTCGCCCTGGCCACGCCCTTCAAGGCCGGGGGCCGCGACGCCGCCGGAGCCGTAGACCTCCCGGCCTTTCGGGCGCTGGTGTCGCGCGTCATCGCCGGGAACCCCGCGGTCGGACCCGGGGCGGACTTCCTCGTCGTCCTCGGATCCACGGGCGAGGCCGCGACGGTCAACGACGACGAGCGGGACCTGATATTGAAGGCGGCCCTCGAGGAAGCCAAGGGCGTGCCCGTCTTCCTGGGGACCGGCCACAACTCGACCGCGAAGGCCGTCGAGCTCTCGGTCCGGGCGGCGCGGCTCGGAGCCGACGGTCTCCTCGTGGTCACGCCCTACTATAACAAGCCCCAGCCCGCCGGCCTCGAGGCCCATTTCCGCGCCGTGGCCGCGGCCGCGCCAGGCACGCCCATCATCGTCTACAACGTGCCGGGCCGCACGGGCCTCAACCTCCTGCCCAAGGACCTCGCGCGGCTCTGGCCCATCCCCGGCGTGGTCGCGGTCAAGGAATCCTCGGGAAACCTCGCCCAGATCGGCGAGATCCTGAGAACCATCCCCGAGGGCAAGCTCCTCTTCTCGGGCGACGATCCCCTGGCCCTGGCCACGATCGCGATGGGCGGCGACGGCCTCATCTCGGTGGTCGGCAACATCCTCCCCTCCGAGACCAGGGCCCTCGTGGACGCCGCCCTGGCCGGCCGGCGCGACGAGGCGCGGAAGCTTCACGCCCGACTCCTCCCCGTCATCGACGCCCTCTTCCTCGAGAGCAATCCCTCTCCCCTCAAGGCGGCCCTGGCCTTCGCCGGATACTGTTCCGACGCCGTGCGGCTGCCCCTGGCGCCCGCCTCCGAGTCCACGCGGGCCCGCCTCGCGGAGCTCCTGCCCGCGTTCGGACTCGGCGCGAAGAGCCGCGCGTGAGCGCTCCCTCCATTCGGCGCGCCATCGGCCGACAGGCCGCGGCGTCGGCGCGGGACTTGGAGGGCTTCTACTCGAGGCCGATGGAGGATGTCCTCGCCGACCCCGGCCTTCCCGCGGCTCGCGAGCGGCTCCTCGAAGCCCTCGAGTCGGGATGGATCCGCTCGGCCTCGCGGTCGGAGGATGGGGCCTGGTCCGCGAATCCTTGGGTCAAGCTCGCGATCCTGGCCGGCTTCCGATCGACGGGCATGATCGACTTCCCGGAATGGCCGGGAGGCACCGCGGACAAGGCGGCCTTCCCGCCGCGGCGCCTCGGCCTCGCCGACGGAGTGAGGGTCGTCCCCGGCGGAAGCTCGGTGCGCAGGGGAGCCCACGTCGAGGCGGGGGTGGTCATCATGCCGCCCGCCTACGTGAACGTAGGCGCGTGGATAGGCGCGGGCACCATGGTCGACAGCCACGCCCTCGTCGGCTCCTGCGCCCAGGTCGGGGAGCGCGTGCACCTCTCCGCCGCCGCCCAATTGGGGGGCGTCCTCGAGCCGGCCGGGGCCCGTCCGGTGGTCGTCGAGGACGAATGCTTCATAGGCGCCCTCTGCGGTCTCTTCGAGGGCGTCGTCGTCCGAAGCCGGGCCGTGCTCGCGGCAGGCGCCGTGATGACGGCATCGACCACGTTGTACGATCTCGTCAACGGCCGCGAGCTGCGCGGCGAGGTGCCGGAGGGCGCCGTGGTCGTGCCCGGATCGCGCCCCGCGCGCGGGGAATTCGCACGGGAACGCGGGATTTCGCTCTACGCTCCCTGCATCGTGAAATACCGCGACGCCGGCACCGATGCCGCCACCGCCCTCGAGGAGGCCCTGCGTTGAGCGGCGAGGGCCTGTTCGCCCTGTCCGAGGCCGAGGCGCTGGCCCTGGCCGATCGGCTCGGCACGCCCTGTTTCGCCTATCGCCTCGACATCGCGCGCGGGCGCTACGACGAGCTCCGCGCGATCCTGCCGCCGAGGACCGTCCTCGCCTACGCCGTCAAGGCCAACCCCGGACCCCGGCTCATCGCCGCCTTCGCCGGGAAGGGGGCGGCATTCGACTGCGCCTCGATCGGCGAGCTCGCGCTCGTCCGCGGCGCCGCGGCGCCCGGCTCGAGGGTCCTCTTCGCCGGGCCGGGCAAGTCCCGCGAGGAGCTTCGGACCGCCCTCGCGATGGGAGCCAGGATCCAGGCGGACGGGATCGAGGACATCGAAAGGCTCGACGGCATCCTCGCCGCCGAAGGCGGGTCGGGAGGCTCCTCCGCGTCCCCCCTCCCCGTCAATCTCCGAGTGCATCCCTTCGCGGCGATAGTCGAGGAATCGAGGATCATCGGCGGCTCGGGGCCCTCGGCCTTCGGCGTGGACGAGGAGGAGCTCGGCGCCTTTCTCGAGGAGGCTTCGCGCTTCCCTCGCGTCAGGATCGCCGGGCTGCAAGTCTTCGCCGCCAGCAACGAGAGGGAATCCCGGCGCCTCCTCGAGAACCATCGCGCCGCCTTCGCCATCGGCGAGCGCCTGCAAAGGGAAACGGGCGGGGCCCTGGATTGCATCGACTTGGGCGGAGGCTTGGGCATAGCCTATGCCGAAGGCGAGTCCGGGCTAGACACGGCCGCTTTCGGATCGGGACTCGCCGCGCTCATCGAAGCCAATCCATGGTTCTCGGGGGAGGTCGTAGTCGAGCCGGGCCGATGGCTCGTAGGGCCCTGCGGCGTCTATCTCGTCCGCGTCGTCCGCACCAAGACGAGCAGGGGGGAGCGCTTCGCCGTCCTCGAGGGAGGCGCGAACCATCTGCTGCGGCCCCTCCTCACCGGCCAGGCCTTTCCCGTCGCGGCTCCCGGAGCGACGGCTAGGGCCGGGGAAGGAGGAGTCGCGATCGGCGAGCCGAGGGCGACCACCCTGGCGGGGCCGCTTTGCACCTCGCTCGACCGCCTCGGCGTCGCGATGCTTCCCCCCCTGAAGGCGGGCGACCTCCTGATGCTGGGGCAGACGGGAGCCTACGGCTTCACCGAGTCGATGAAGGACTTCCTGAGCCACCCCGCTCCCGCCGAGCATTGGCTCGAAAACCCGCTGGTAAAAGGATAGATGATGACGGAAAAGCGCTTTCCCCTTTCCAAAGAGAGACTGGAGGCTATCTGCGCCGAGCATCCCACGCCCTTCCACCTCTACGACGAGGGAGCGATCAGGGCCAACGCGAGGAAGCTCGTCGACGCTTTCTCGATCCTCGGCGACGGCTTCAAGGAGTTCTTCGCGGTCAAGGCCTTGCCCAATCCCTTCATACTCAAGTTGCTCGCTTCCGAAGGCTTCGGCGCGGACGCCAGCTCGCTCCCCGAGATCGTCCTCGCGCGGAAGGCGGGGATACTCGGCGAGGACATCATGTTCTCATCGAACGATACCCCCTCCATCGAGTTCTCGGCCGCGCGCGAGGCCGGGGCGATCGTCAATCTCGACGATCTGACGCACATAGAATGCCTCGAGAAGGCGGCTGGAATTCCGGAGCTCGTCTGCTGCAGGTACAATCCCGGGCCGCTCAAGAAGGGCAATGCCATCATAGGCAAGCCCGAGGAGGCCAAGTACGGTTTCACTCGGGAACAGCTCTTCGAGGGATACCGGGAGCTCAAGGCGAGGGGAGCGAGGCGCTTCGGCCTCCATACCATGGTAGCCTCGAACGAGCTGAACCCCGATTATTTCGTCGAGACCGGGAAGATACTCTTCGAGCTCGTCGCCGAGATATCCGGGGCGATCGGCATCCGCTTCGAGTTCGTCAACATAGGAGGCGGCATCGGCATACCCTACAGGCCCGAGCAGGTCGCCGTTCCCTTGGGGCGAGTCGCCGAGGGACTCAAGGCCGCCTACGACGATACCATCGCGGCCGCGGGCCTCGCCCCGCTCAAGATCTACATGGAATGCGGCCGCGTCGTCACCGGGCCCTACGGCTATCTCGTCTCGCGGGTCATTCACCTGAAGAGCACCTACCGCGAATACGTCGGCCTCGACGCATCCATGGCCAACCTCATGAGGCCCGGGATGTACGGAGCCTATCATCACGTCACCGTCCTGGGCAAGGAGGATGCCAAGCCGACGAGGACCTACGACGTCACGGGCTCCCTCTGCGAGAACAACGACAAGTTCGCCATAGGCCGCTCGCTCCCCCCCATCGAGACGGGCGACCTCCTGGCCATCCACGACACCGGCGCCCACGGCCATGCGATGGGCTTCAATTACAACGGCAAGCTCAGGTCCGCCGAGCTCCTGCTCCGGGAGGACGGGAGCGTGCTCGAGATCCGCAGGGCCGAGACGCTGGACGACTACTTCCGCACGCTGGACTTCGCCCGCCTCGAGGCCTTCGACGCCGCGCGGCCAGGACGCGCGGGGAAATGAGGACGAGTACGATGGTAGGAACCGGATTCACCACGCGCGTCGCGCGCAATCCCCGCTTCGCGAACCTGACGGCGGGCTACCTCTTCCCGGAGGTAGCCCGAAGGAGAAAGGCTTTCCAGGAGCAGAACCCGGGCGTCGACGTGATAAGCCTGGGCATCGGCAATACGACCGAGCCCCTGAGCCCGCGCATCGCCGAGGGCCTGCGGCTCGGGGCCCAGAGGCTCGGGACCCGGGAGGGCTATTCGGGCTACGGAGACGAGCAGGGCATGGGCGAGCTCCGCGCGAGGATCGCTCACAGGCTCTACCGATGCCGGATCGAGCCGAGCGAAGTCTTCGTCTCCGACGGGGCCAAGTGCGACATCGGAAGGCTCCAGGCGATGTTCGGCTCGGACATGAGCATCGCGGTCCAGGACCCCGCCTATCCCGTGTACGTGGACGGCAGCGTCATCGTCGGCGCGGCCGGTCCCGCATCGCCGGAGGGCTCGGGCTACTCTGGGATACGCTATCTTCCCTGCACTCCGGCGAACGGCTTCTTTCCCGACCTGGCCGCTGCGTCGACGGTCGACCTCCTTTATTTCTGCTCGCCCAACAATCCGACGGGGGCCTGCGCGACGAGGGGGCAACTCGAGGAGCTCGTGGCCTTCGCGAGGAGAAACGGCAGCATCGTCATATTCGACGCGGCCTATTGCGAGTACATCTCCGACCCGGCTCTGCCCAAGTCGATCTTCGAGATCGAGGGCGCGCGCGAAGTCGCGATCGAGGTGAACTCCTTCTCCAAGCCGATCGGCTTCACCGGAGTCCGCCTCGGTTGGACCGTCGTGCCCGGCGAGCTCCGCTTTTCCGACGGCACGCAGGTGGCCAAGGACTGGAACCGCATGATGACGACGCTGTTCAACGGCGCCTCGAACGTAGCCCAGTACGGGGCCCTCGCCGCCCTCGAGGACGAAGGCCTCGCCGAGATGCGCGGCTCGGTCGCCCGCTACATGGGCAACGCCTCCCTCATCAAGGGCTGCCTCGACCGGCTCGGCGTCGAGAACTACGGAGGCACCGACGCTCCCTACATCTGGGCGCGCTTCCCCGGCAAGAGCTCATGGGAAGCCTTCGAGCACGTCCTCGCCGCCTGCGCCATAGTGACTACGCCGGGCTCGGGCTTCGGGCCCGCCGGCGAGAGCTTCCTGCGCTTCAGCGCCTTCGGACACCGCGAGGACGTCGAGAAGGCCGTGCTCAGGCTGGAATCGAAATTGGGCTGACGCGGCCTTCCAGAGCGATCCCGGCTCCGAGTATCATCGTCCGAGGGGGAGCGTCGAAGTTGAGCGCAGAGAAAAGCCCCGAGGGCGGCCGCGCCTATCCGCCCGCATATAGGATATGGGCCGTCGTGGCCATTCTCGCGCTCATCTTCGGGGGCGGATGGGCGTCGATCGGGCCTTCCGGAAGGCCCTCCTTCGAGCTCAGGGCGGGCATGAAAATCGCCGCTCTCGGCCGTCGACTCCGTCCCGAATCCATCTCCGCCATCGGGGTCCCCGAGGCCGCGCGTGTCGCAGAGAAGCTCGTGCGCGCTGCCCGCCGCGCCGGAATCGATCCGCGCGACGCCTTGGGAAGCGCCTTCCCCGAGCCGCACCGGATCCTCGGCATGCTCGCCCTGGACCTCGATATCGACGAATTCCTGGAATACGGCGCCGCCAAGGGCGCGCTGGGGGCCTACTACCGCGACGAGGTCCGCGTATCGCGTGAAATGCGTCCGCTCCGCTCCCGATACGAAGCGGTCTTCGCGGCCTCGTACATGAAGATGGCCGTATCGCCCGTCGTGGCCGGACAAGGCTCGGCGGCTCCCGATCGCCCCTATATCACCGCGGCCGGAGAAGCGTGGCTCCCTTCCGCGAGCGAGCTACGGCTCAATCATCCCTACGCGTTGGACGTATTTTTCAAGCACGTTGAAGAAAAGGGCGAAGCGGAAACGGGTCCGATACTACGCGCCCTCTACCCCGGGATCGTGGTCGCCTCCGCGTCGGATTGGGTTGGCGGCCAAGGCCCGGGAGAATGGAAGAGCGGCGGTCTGAGCCCGGCTGCCGGGAACGGTCTCGTAATCTACGATCCGAGCGCTCGGGTATATTGCTCCTATTTTCACATGAGCACGGTCGGCTTCGGGACGGGCTCTATCGTCCGAGCCGGCGACACACTGGGCCGAGGAGGCAATTCGGGGATGAACGCGCGGCGGAAGGGTCACGGCGGCCATGTTCACATAGAGATCTTCGACGCTGAGCGGGAAAAGCCTTTTACAGCCTACGAGATCCTCGAGATA